>JAMLGM010000010.1 GCA_023957975.1 Microthrixaceae bacterium
ACTTCGATAACCAGCGTTCCACTCAGCGCGGGCCAACAATTCGTCGAAAGTGATGATCTGAGGGTCAATGATGTTACGACGAAACATTTCGAAGCTGCGAAATTTGCTGTCGACGACGCCGCCATGCTGTCCGGTCAGCTGGTCGAGCGAACCGACGACGACATATGAACGGGGGCGCAGGAGGTAGGTGCCTGAGGAAAGCACTTCGCCCTCGTCAGATTTGTCAGCCAAAAAGGTCCCGAGACTCTCGCAAGCGGCTTGGACTGTTTGCTGGATCTGTACGACTGCACCAGTTAGGTGCTTTGAAGGACCCCAGCAGTCGGCACGGTACTCAGAATTCTGTAGCAGTTCTGTCCGGTGGTGTTTGATTTCTGCGAAGACCATTGAGCTGATGAACCCGGCGCTTCGGAGCAGAGCATCGACCCGCTTTCCGGAGCTATCGATGTTGTGTCCACGGCCCGTTTGTTCAAGTCGCCTCGGGTCCCAAGCAGTCAAGAGCTGCTGTCCAAGCCCAACACCCAGCACCCACTGGTTGTCTTCAAGCAACTTCTGCCAAGCTCGTTCCTCGCCGCCTGCAGCACTGCTCGCAGTGTCGAACGCCTCATCATCCGCTAGCCACTGGCGCATGGTGTCGACTACATCGCGCCGGCGTCGCAGGGCAATGATGTCCTCAGCGTCGGCGTCGCTCTCGACGACTGCGCGAAAGCTACCTGGGTCCTTCCTGTAGAACTCAGCCACGGCACCCGGGTCGGAAAACACGGCATCGAGAAGGTCGTCGTCGACGCGTACGCCTTTGTCGCCCTCCACCGGGATCGAGTCGAGCGATTTGATCACACTGATCAGCTTCGCGGCCTGTGAACGATCCAGGGTCAGCAGGTTCTCGAGCTGCGATGACTCTCCGTTCACCTTGACCTTCTGCAGCCGAATCCTCCGTACGGCTCCGCGCTCCCGTGCGATATGCATTTCGATCTGTACGCGCTTCGCTTCCGTCACGTGAATGACCTCACAACTCGTCTCCCACCCGTCGCCATCTTCGACCTCCACCTCGTCGAACACGCGATGCAGATACCGGCCGGGGTGCCCGCTGTCGCTACCGAATCGCGTAGAAAAGCTCTTGGTGAGGTACGTGCGAGTCGGAAGTCTGCCAAGCGCGTATGTCACGTCGGTAACGACGCCGTCGTCGAAATCAATCACCGAAGAAGCCCTCCCACCTCGTGTCACTTCGCCACACGGTGCGCCTGGAGTCACGGCCAGGCGCCACAGCAGTCGAATATAGGGGAAGGGATCCCCGAATTCAGGGGAACCCTCCCGCTGAATTCAGGGGAAACCCCCGAAGTGGAGCTGGGGAGAATCGAACTCCCGTCCGCTCGGCGGTCACTTGACCTGCTACGACTATTCCCGTGAATGTGGCTCTACGGCTGCCACGCCGCCGGGTCAGTTGAACCGAGGTTCACCGCCGGGTCTTTCCCCGATGCCAGTGGTCTTTCTCACCGTCAGCGGTCTCTCCCTGCTGTCCACCGCTACTTCTGTTGCCGGGCTGTAGCGATCTGGCCCCGTGCGGCATTGCTGCTCACGATGTCTCTCTAGACCTGATCAGATCAGGCGGCGAGAGCGAAGTCGCTATTGGCGCTTCTTTTGGTTGCCCTGTTTAACGAGTCTGAGCAACTCGAGTCGCATGAACAAGCTTCCGGTCCCAACGTCGAAACCCTTCAGCCCCTTGTTTGTGGCCTTCACGGTAGCGGTGGACGGCGCGTCCCGGCGAAACATTTCGAAGAGCCAGCTCAGCGTCGTCGTCGCGACGTGCGTCACGACCTCGGCTCGCGTGGTGACGCCCTACGCTCCGACCATGCCTGAGTACTCGATCCGCGATCTGACAAGTGCCGATCTCGCGAGCGCCACGGTCATCAACAATGCGAACGTCCCTGCGGTCGGAGCCGCCGATGAGGCCAAGATGGCGCACCTCTGCGAACTGGCCGAGGTGGCCCTCGCCGTCGTCGACGCGAACGACGTCGTGGTCGGCTTCTGTGTGGTGCTTCCAGCCGGCACGGCGTATGAGAGTGTGAACTACCGGTGGTTCGGTGAGCGTTTCGATGATTTCGTTTACCTGGACCGCGTCGCGTTCGCAGCATCAGCGTGCAACCAGGGGCTGGGCACGCGGCTCTATGGCGAGGTCGAACGGCGGGTGAGCGCTGCGCAGTTCTGTTGCGAGGTGAACCTGCGACCTCGCAACGACGGGTCGCTGCGGTTTCATGAGCGCCTGGGATTCGCCGAGGTCGGCCAATTGGAGACCGACTACGGCGTGCTCGTGAGCCTCCTCGCGAAACCGCTCAGGTCGGCTGGGGAGTAGGTCCAGTGTGTCGAGGACACCACGGAGTAATTCGGTATCTCGTGCCACTCCATGTCGGCTCGCCGGTCTTGAGTTGCGGATTTGCCGGGTTGCCGTTGCGGATTCACCAGGTTGAGCAGCGCAGCGATGCCTCGCCGTCCTCGAGCAGTATCTGACGAGCGGTGGTCCCGTTGTAGGGTCGCTCGGGTCGAAGGATCGCTCGACGGCACCTTGGGTGTCGGCGCGTTGCTCGCCGGTCTCGTTGGGAGTGGACATGCAGATTTCGATGACGTTGCCGACGATGCTGCCGCACGGTCGCCGTGAGGTGGTCGAGTGGTGCCACGCCGTCGACGAGGGGCCATTTTCGAGTCTGGCGGTGCCCGAGCGCGTGACCTTCCCGAGCCACCACTGGGTCGTCGAACTCTCGGCGGCCGCCGCGCTCACGCAACGGGTTCGGCTCTGGACCACCATCGTGGTGTTGCCCGCACACGACGAGGTCGATGTCGCCAAGCAACTCGCATCCATCGATCGATTGTGTGAGGGGCGTCTCACCGTCGGCGTCGGTGTCGGCGGTCGCGATCACGACTACTTGGCGATCGGAGGGTCCCCGCGCCGCAAGTGGCAACGACTGGACGAGCAGGTGGCTCGCATGCGCTCGATCTGGGCCGGTGATCCGCCATTCGAGGGCGCAGATCCGGTCGGGCCCCCGCCGGTTCAATTTGGTGGGCCGCCATTGGTGTCGGGGTCGATGGGCCCCAAGGCGCTGGCCCGGGCAGCACGATGGGCGGACGGCATCGACGATGCATCGACCATCTTTCGGGTCGAGGCCGATGCGACGGCCGCAGCGTTCGAGCGCATCCGCACCGCGTGGACCGACGCCGGACGCAGCGATCGTCCACACATCTCGGTGAGCGTTTGGTATGCGCTCGGCGACGGCTCACAGGAGCGGCTTCGCGACTACGCGTACCGCTACTTGAGGATCATGGGCGAGGGGTTTGCGAAGTCGTGCGCCGGTCTGGTCGAGTGCTACACGCCAGAAGCGCTTCGTGGCGCCGTGGCGACCCTGCGAGACCTCGGGTGCGACGAGCTCTTCCTGGTACCGACGACGGCGGATGTGACCGAACTCGACCGAACCCGCGAAGCCCTCGGCATGTGAGAAGCCCTCGGCATGTGAGACGCCCTCGGCATTTGAAAGGCAACCCACGACATGGCTGATCAACCCCCGACCCCCGACCCCGTCCATCGGGTCGGACGCGAGCGCGACGAGCGTCGCCGCGTCGAACGCCTCAACGAGGCCCAGTCTCGAGCGTCGGAGTTGTTCGACATCGTCGAGCGCGAGGGGGTGATCGTTGCCGGCATCACCGAAGCCGAAGCCAGTCGACGGATCGCTGCCATCGCTGCCGATCGGTTCGGGGTCGTCAATCATTGGCACAAGCGCATCGTTCGCTCGGGGCCAAACACTCTCGCCACCTACCGGGCGGACCCGCCCGACCGGGTCATCGAAGCCGACGACATCGTGTTCGGTGACTTCGGGCCGATCTTCGACGGGTGGGAAGCCGACTTCGGGCGCACGTGGGTCATCGGTGATGATCCGGTCAAGCTGCGCCTACGAGACGACCTTGAGGCGATCTTCGACCTGGGGGTCGCGTTCGCCAACACCCGTGCCGACGTGACCGGGGCGGAGCTGTATGGATACGTCGTGGGTGAGGCGCTGCGCCGTGGCTGGACGTTCGGCAACTTCCACTGTGGCCATCTCGTCGGCGAGTTTCCCCACGACGACTTGGAATCGTCGCATCCCCACGCGCATCTTGCTGCGAGCAACGACGCCCCGTTGCGGTGTCTCGACCCGGCCGGATTGGCCGCCCATTGGATTCTCGAGATCCATCTCGTGGACGAGGCCTTGGAAATCGGCGGGTTCTTTGAACAACTCCTCCCGCTGGAACAGACGACCCTATACCCATAGGGGTATACTGGGGTCGGTACGAGACCACCATCTTGCGAAGGGATTCGAACATGAGCGAACACACCGCAGCAGTCGATTGGGAACGAGGCGACAAACCCTTCGGTCCCGACTACGACCGGACCCACGTGTGGACCTTCGACAGTGGAGTGACCGTGCCGGCGTCATCCGCCCCGGGGCTGAACGGCGACCCCAGCCGCGTCGATCCTGAGGAGGCGCTCGTCGCCGCCCTCGCCGGGTGCCACATGATGTGGTTCCTTTTCCTTGCCCAGGCCGAGGGGCTCGTCGTCGATTACTACAGCGACGACGCGGTCGGGACCATGGAACGCGTCGATCGCGGGATCCAGGCGATCACCAGGATCGAACTGCGCCCGACCGTCGAATGGTCCGGCGACGCCCCGACGGCCGACGTCGTCGACCGCCTGCACCATGAGGCCCATCGGCGCTGCAACATCGCCAACTCCATCAAGGCCGAGGTCACCATCTCCTCGCGCTGAGCCGGCGGCGACCCTCCGACGACCGATCAGGCGCCGTACTTGAGGCGTCGGCCCATCTCGTTGCGGGCCTCTCGCTCGGCGTCCTTCTTCGCGATGTCCTGGCGGCGGTCGCCCTTGGTCTTACCCTTGGCCAGGGCGATCTCCACTTTGATGCGCCCATCTTTGAAGTAGATCCGCGTCGGCACGATCGAGAGCCGATCGGCCATCTGCTTGCGGCGGATCTTGTCGATCTCGCGCCGATGCAACAGCAGCTTTCGGACCCGAAGCGGATCGTGGCCTGAATGGGTCTGGCTGAACGCGTACGGCGCGATGTGCAGATTGTGAATCCACAGTTCGCCGTTGGAGATCTGACAGAACGCCTCTTTGATCTGCACCTGCGCCTCGCGCATCGCCTTCACTTCGCTTCCGCGCAAAACGATGCCGGCCTCGAACTCGTCGAGGAGGTGATAGTCGTGGCGGGCGGCCCGATTGGTCGCGACCACCTTGATCTCGGGCGTTTCCATAAGGGAGCCATGCTACCCGTGGCCCGAGCGCGCCGATCGAGCGGCCTATCGTGATGACGTGTTGCGCCTCACCGTCGATATCCACCGTGCGATGCTCGCCCACGCCTTCGACGGACTGCCCGACGAGGCCTGCGGGCTGATGGTCGGGTCGCTCGGAGGCGACGACGGCGTCGCGTCACTCGTTCGCTTCGAGCCATGTCGCAACGCGGCGCAGTCGTCGCGGATCTACTCGATCGATCCCAAGGAGTGGATGCGCATCGAGCGCGACGCCGACGACGACGAACTCGACATCGTCGGGGTGATGCACAGCCACACCCACACCGAGCCGTATCCGTCGGTCACCGACGTCGACCAGGCTCCCGACCCCGCGTGGCACTACGTGATCGTGTCGCTGCGCGATTCGTCGCCGATCCTGCGTTCCTATCGCATCGTCGACGGTGAAATCATCGAAGAACCGGTGGAGATCGTTCCCGCCTGACCCGGCCGACGCCAGCGGGGAACCTGCTCGGATTTCTTACCAAAAGGGTCGGGATTTAGACTGGGCGAGTCCCGGCAGTCGCGAGGTATGCCCGAATGACCATCTTCTCTTCCGTGTTCGACATGATCGGCAATACGCCGATGGTGGACGTGTCGCGTCTCAGCCCGAATCCCGACGTGCGGATCCTGGCGAAGATGGAGGGGCAGAACCCTGGCGGCTCGGTGAAGGACCGCATCGCCCGCCAGATGATCCTCGAGGCCGAAAAGGACGGACGCCTCACCCCCGGGGCAACGCTGCTCGAACCGTCCTCGGGCAACACCGGCATCGCGCTCGCCATGATCTGCCAGGAGCGCGGCTACCACCTCAAGATCCTCATGCCCGAGTCGGTGTCGATCGAACGCCGCCAGATGCTCGAGGTGTTCGGAGCCGAAATCACCCTCACCCCGGGCGGCGAAGGTTCGAACGGCGCGGTGCGTCGGGCCGTCGCGCTCGCCGAGGAACATCCCGAGTGGGTGTTCCTCTACCAGTACGCGAACGAGGCCAACCCGCGGGCCCACTATCTGACGACCGGGCCGGAGATCTGGGCGGACTGCCCCGAGATCACCCATTTCGTGGCGGGCCTTGGCACCTCGGGGACGCTGCTCGGCGTCGGCACCTACCTCAAGGAACGAAACGCGAACGTGCAGATCCTCGCCGTCGAGCCTCCCGCCGGTGAGCTCGTCGAAGGGCTTCGCTCCCTTGATGACGGCTACATCCCGCCGGTGTTCGAGAAATGGAAGGGTCTCGAGTTGCTGAACGGCAAGTCGATCGTGCGCCCACTCGAATCGCTTGAATACGCCCGCAAGCTCACCACCGTGGGGGTGTTTCCCGGCATCTCGGCGGGTGCGGCGTTCGCCGGAGCCTGCAAGGTCGCCAACCGCATCGACTCGGGCACGATCGTGTTCATCGTCAGCGACTACGGCTGGAAGTACCTCTCCACCGGAGCCTTCACCGACGACCTCGAACAGGCCGCGGCCAACGCCGAGTCGATCATCTACTTCTGAGCCCGCACTTCCTCGGCGGAGAACCACCAATTTGCGGTGTGGCCGCCCTAATGTCGACCGTACTGTCGGCTGGGAGGGTTGCTCGTGCGAGCGCGAGGTTCTCGAGGACGAGTTGGTCGTGGAGGTGTGTTCGTCGGCGCGGGCGTGCGCAGCCGAATCGACCCCGTGATCGAACAGTTGACCCGCACCCGAGCCCCGTCGAACGGTGAAACCGACGAGCCGACAGCAGCAGCCGAGGCGGCATCGACGGCCGCGGCAACCGAGGCCTTGTCGCTGTTTCAGGCAACCAATGACGAAGAGTTCAGCCGCGTTCGTCTCGACAACGAACAGGTCCATGCGGACGAAGTGGCGGCGACCGAAGCTGCGGGTCGAGCCGGCGAGCGCCCGACCGCTCGTCCGGTGTTGTTCGGGCGCCTCGATCTGGTCGACCCCGAAGGTCTCACCGAGACGGTGTATCTGGGCCCGGCGGGGCGATGGGACGCGAAGTCGGGACGTCAGCTCGTCGTCGACTGGCGCAGCGATCTGGGTGCGACCTTCAACCGTGCAACACGGCACGACCCCATGGGCGTCGGCCGGCGCAGGGTTGTGGCGATGCGCGACGACGAGGTTGTCGGCGTTCACGACGAGACGTTGACCGACGGGTTCCACGCAGGCGACCCGGGCGACGCCATGCAACTCGTACTCGACCTGACCGACGGCTCGAACCCTCCGTCGCTCACGCAGCCGGTCACTTCAGCGGTTACCGCAGCGGTCACGCCGGTGGGAATCTTCGATCTGGGTCTCTCCACCGACGGCGATGTCAGCGGTCCCGCAGCGGAGTGGGCCAACTCGGCCGGTCGGCCATCGGTGTGGGCGAGCGAGGTCGAACTCGACCGAATCGGTGTTTCGCTTCGCCACCCGGTCGGGCTCGTTTCGGCGCTGTCCCGGCCGACCGCACAACGCCGTGGCCATGTCCTTGAGACCATGCAGGCCGACCAGGACTGGCTCGTGCGTTGCGACCCGACCACGGCGATCGTGATCGAGGGCCCGGCCGGCACCGGCAAGACCACGGTCGGGTTGCACCGTGTGGCCTGGGTTCTGCATGAACTGGGGGTCGGCGCACCAGGTACGGCCGCGAGCGCGCTCGTGTTGACGCCCAACGAGTCGGCGCGCCAACACGCGCTCGAAGTGCTCGAAGGGCTCGGCGTGTCCAGTGCTTCGGTCGACACGATCGAAACGCTCCTCGGGCACAAGGCAGGCGACCCGGCGGCGGGTGCTCAAACGCTTTCGCGGCCCCGAGCCGACGACGAAGCGGAAGCCCTCAAAGGCGACGTGCGACTCGCTGGGCTACTGCGGGTCGCGGTCTGGATGGGCTGTCGCGCCAACGCGGTCACGGTCGTGGAACGCGGCGTGCGCGCCGTGCTCGGGCGGGCGAGGGTTGAGGCGATCATCGAGTCGGTGTTCGACACCGGGGTGTCCTACGACGACGGCCGCCACGGCGTGATGGCCACCCTTGCCACCGAACTCGCCGATCAGATCATCGCCCGTAAGGTCGATGGCCTTGACGGCGGTGCCTTCGGTCTCGCCCCCCAAGCCGACCAGAACGCCGCGAGCGCGTCGGAACGACGCGTGGCGATGGTGCAGCGAATCGCTCGAGAGTTGCGCTCGTCTGGGCAACTCGATGCGCTGTTGCCGGATCAGCAGGCGGCCGAGGTGTTGGAACGGCTGCTGGGCGACGACGGTTTCCGGCAGCGGGCCAACGACGATCTGAGCGCCGCTGAGGTGGCGCTCCTGGGTCGTTCGAAGGGTGCGATACGCGCCTGGACCGCCGCGGATCTGGTCTTGATCGACGAGCTTTCCTTCATCCTTCACGGCCGATCCGATCGCTTCGATCACGTCTTCGTCGACGATGCGACCGACCTGTCGCCGATGCAATGGCGGTGCGTGGAGCGGCGCCTGCTCGGCGAATCGATCACGATCGCCGGCGATCTCGGCCAGGACGTTTCGCCGTGGAGCGACGGCACCACAGACCGGTCGTGGTCGCGCATCGGCGAACTGCTTGAGTTGGAAAACGGCCTGGACGTGAAGCGTTGTGTGCTCGCCTACCGTCGCCCGCTCGATCTCGACGATCCCGTCGCGGTGCTCGAACCGATACCGATCGAGGAGCGCAGTGTCGAGCCGGGCGAAGTGGAGCAGTGGATTCTGCAGACAGTCATTGAACGGGCGGAAACCGGGGGGAGTGTGGTCGTGATCACCGAAGAATCAAATGTCATACGTATCGACCGTCTGTTGCGACGACCGGTGCTCAACGACGCTGACATCAGCGTGGTTGCCGATCGGGACATCAGCGGACACGAGGCCGACCACGTGGTGCTCGTGAAACCCACCGAGGTCGTTCGCTCTGACGGAGAGCGCGGTCGCCGCCGACTTCGCAGGGCGTTGAGCCGAGCGACGCATTCGGTGACGGTGATCGCGGAGCGTGACTCGGTCTCGGCTCGCGATCTCGTGTCTCGAAGCGTGCCGCGCCCGGCCGCCACCGGGGCGTCGGAGTTGCTCGAGTTCGCGTTGCTGGTCCGCCTGCGCGCTGCCCTGTCGGTGGGCGCCATCATCGAGACGGTCAGTCATGGCCGCCGTTTCCGAATCGAGTCGATCGGCGACGTCGGCGTCGTGTTGTCGCCGGCAACCCCCGGCATCGCCCGCGCCGGGGCAACCGATCGCGTCACCCTGGTGCCGGCCTGGATGTTTCGCGAGACCTGGCGACTTCTCGGCGAACGAACCACACTGCGCCAGAGTGATCTCGCCGCCGGGACCTTCGGCGACCCGGTCGCTCACAGCGCCGAGGTGTTCGCCGTGCTCGCGAGGCTTGCCACGGTCGAGGTCGTCAACGCGAACCCGGCGGAACTGCGACGCCTCGAAATCACGGGGCCATGGCGTTGGTGACTCAGCGCTCGGCGATCAGCAGGTTCTGTGTGGCGGCGCCGATACGGCCGGTGGCGTCGTAGAGCGCGCCTTCGGCCACAGCCGTCCCGCCCGGCTGCAGCCACGTGCGGGCATCGTTCGCCACCCAGTCGCCGACCGGGAGCCGGTGCAGGTTCACCGTGAGGTCCGGGTTGATGAACAGGTGCGTCTCGATGGAAACGACACTTGAGATGCCGTTTCCGAAATCGGCGGGGATCATGACGCGGGTGAGCGGTGAAATGGGTTCATCGTCGACGAGGGGCTTGTGAACCCGGAACCAGAAGGTCGCAGGGCCGGGTACGAGTGGTGATCCGCTGACCGCCCGAATCTCCAGCCCGTCGAGGATGCCGACGCCGCGCTCGACGAGCGGATCGGCGAGGTGCTGGCCCTCATGGGACGCGAACGGTACCCCCGGCGCCGGTTCGCTGAGGGGCGCGCTCGGCGCTGCGTTGCGAATGCGAAGCGCCGTCGCCCGTGCGACCTCGACGCCCTCGTGGCGAAGGGACACCCCGATCAGACGCACTCGCTTCCCTGGTCGCAGCATCGTGGTTTCGACGTTCAGAAACGACAGCGGGACTGGCCGCAGCAACTCGATCGTGAACCGTATGGTCGACAGGTCGGGATCGGGGTCGAAGCGCTCGACCTCGTGGCCGATGAGGGCCGCCACCGGTCCGCCGTGGGCCGCACCCGGATCCCACGGACCACGCGACAGGGCGGTTCCGACGTAGCCGTCGCGGTGTGTTTCGAAAAAGGAGTGGGGAATCTCGGCCATGTCTCCACCATGTCCGCCCGGCCCGTCGACTGGCAATCCCGGGCGGGTGCTACAGCGCTTTGCGGAACACGTCGAAGTAGAGGTCATCGCGTCGCGGCAGGCCGAAACGTTCGTCTCCGTAGGGGAACGGCTGGGTCTCGCCTGTGGGTTCGAAGCCGCGCCGCAGATACCACGCCTGGAGGTCGTCGCGCTGGTGGAGCACTTCGAGTTCCAGCGATGGGCAGTGCCACTCGCGGGCCTGAGCCTCGGCGGCACCGAGGAGGAGGGCGCCGATTCCGCCGCTCTGGCGTTCGGGGTCGACGGCGAACAGGCCGAAGTGCGCGCCGTCGCGCTCGCTGCCGTCGCTGCGATCGACGCGGACACACCCCAAGATGTTGTCAGCGGTATCCACGGCGACAATCAGCACCGCGTCGTGGGCGGAGATCGCCGCATCGACCTCGGTGGGATCGGTCCGTTGCCCGCCGAGCAGGTGGGATTCGGTGGTCCAGCCGGCGTCGTCGCCACGCCCGCGATAAGCCCGGGTCACGACGTCGACGATGGTGTCGCGATCGTCGGGGACTGCGGCGCGGAGTCGAACGGTACCCAACTGCTGAGTGAACCCGGAGATGAGCGCTTCGATGCCGGATTCAAACACCTGGTGTGCTTCCTCGCTGTGGTGGTCGATGCCCAGCCCGCCGAACCCTCCGACCTCGCCGAGGGTCGACCCCAGCAGGAACCGCACGGTGCAGCGAAACACGGTCGAGGCGAATTCGGGCGCCAACCCCCGGTCGATCAGCACGGTGCGGACATTCGCCGAGGTGACGAGCATGCCCGCCGGCCGCGGGCGTGCCAGAACCAGGCGAAATACCGCTGGGTGCTGGTGGGTGAGCGAGCGAAACGACCAGGCCATCGTCCGCACGGCGTCTTGCCAGCTGGCGTCGTGGCTGGGGAGACGCAGTTCGCTCATCACCCGGTCGGTGACGAGGTCGAGCAACGTTTCCTTGTCGCTGACGTGGTGATAGGTCGACATGGTCGAGGCCCCGAGGCGTTGGGCCAGCCTTCGCATGCTCAACGCCTCTTCGCCCTCCTCATCGAGTAGGGCGAGGGCCTCCTCGACGATGCGTTCACGCGAGAGTGAGACGTTGCTGCTGGTGGAGTCGTGTGCCATCGGATGTCATCGTACGGCGTACGAGCTATGCTGAAGTGATTCGTTTGTACGCCGTACGAATTCGCCGATCAGAGGGGGCTGCGATGGCTGAGAGCCATGACCATGACCACGATGTCAACGATGTCAGTTGGATTATGGAGGAGTACTCCCGTCGCGACCTCGACGAGATCGCTCACGCTGTCGACGTCAACGCGGACGCGTTGTTCACCTGGGATTACGACCGTTCGCGTCCTGCGCTGTCGAAGCTGTATGAGAAGGCGAAGACCTCGCAGTGGAACGGGGCCACCGACCTGCCGTGGGAGATCGAGGTCGACCAGGAGAAGGTCGCCACGATGTTGGTGTCGGGCAACGTCGAGCGCTTCAAGGCGTTGTCGTCGCTGCCGGGTTCGCCGGTGAAGAACTTTGGTGACGCCGAGTGGTTGCAGGTCGGTATCGAGATGCAGAACTGGCAGCTCAGCCAGTTCCTGCACGGTGAGCAGGGTGCGCTGATGTGTACCGGTCTCATCACCGCGACGACGCCGTGGATTGACGCCAAGTATTACGCAGCGACCCAGGTGATGGACGAGGCGCGCCACGTGGAGGTGTTCGCCCGGTATCTCTACGAGAAGCTCAACAGTGCGTATCCGATGAACGCGAATCTCGGAAATCTGATCGACGACACGATTCGTGACTCGCGTTGGGACATCACCTATCTCGGCATGCAGATCATGGTGGAGGGGCTTGCGCTTGCGGCGTTCGGTGCGATCCATATGGTGACTCCCGAGCCGTTGCTCAAGCAGCTGTTGCGCTACGTGATGAGCGATGAGGCCCGCCATGTCGCGTTCGGGGTGTTGAGCCTGCAGGAGTACTACCAGGGGCTGAGCGCGGCGGAGCTGCGCGAGCGTCAGGAGTTCGCGTTCGAGGCGGCGGAGCGTCTGCGCAACCGCTTCTTCATGATCGAAGTCTGGGAGCGCATGGGTGTCGAGGCGGCGCCGCTCATCAAGTTGATGCTCGACAACCCGCCGCCCGAGCGCAACGAGTTTCAACACATGCTGTTTTCGAAGATCGTGCCGAACTGCAAGAAGCTCGGTCTCCTCGATGCCGGCGACGGGTGGTTGCGGACCAAGTTCGAGGAACTCGGCATCATCCAGTATGAGAACTGGACCGACACCTCTGATGAGTACGAGCAGTTCGCCCTCGAGAACCTTCCCGCTGCCGCAACCGCATAGGGGGTCGACCCAGACGGTCGACGTCGCGATGCGCATGCTTGGTGCTAGCATTGTACGACATGAGGACGCTGTATCTGCGGAACGTGCCGGACGACGTCGGTGAACGATTGGAGCGCTTGGCGAAGCGGGCGGGGATGTCCGTCTCAGCGTTCGCGACCCGGGAGCTGGCGATGATCGCCCGTCGGGAGGGCAATCCCGCCCTGCTGGCGGAGCTACCCGACCTCGGGATCGAAGCGGCAGCCGTCGTGGGTGATGTCGAGGCTGGTCGCTCCGAGCGGTGATCGTCATCGATGCCTCGGCGGCGATCCTCGGTCTCCTCAACGACGGCGAGGCGCGTTCAATACTCCGAGAGGGCGCCGTTGCGTGCCCTCACCTGGCTGACTCTGAGGTGGCCCACGCTCTACGGTCGCAAGTCCTGCGAGGCACGCTCGGGGCTGAGGATGCCGGGCGGGCCATCGACGTGTGGCGGCGCCTCGGTATCGAACGGATCGGCGTGTCGGGCCTGCTCCCGCGGATCTGGGAGTTGAGGGAAAATGTGAGCGCCTACGACGCCACCTACGTGGCGGTGGCCGAGGCGCTCGATGCACCGCTTGTCACCGCGGATGGGCGCCTCGCTCAAGCGCCCGGGCCTCGATGCCCGATCACCGTGGTCCCGCGTTGACCGAGGGCAGGGACCGGCTGTGACTCGCGCCTGGCACGAAGGTCGATGTAAGCGAGTACGGGGACGCCCGTCACCGATGACGACGTGTTGGCGCTGATCGACGCTGGCCGTCGCCCTCGCAGCCGTCAGTTGACCATCCGGTCGCGGCCCTCCCAGTAGGGGGCGCGAAGCTGGAACTTCTGCAGCTTGCCGGTTGCCGTGCGCAGGAGTGCCTCGCGCACCTCCACCGAGGTCGGCACCTTGTAGCCAGCCAACGAGTTGCGACACCAAGCCCGCAACTCGGCCTCGACCTCCTCAGGGCCGAGCTGCGACAGGGGACTCCCTGCACGCAACACGACAAGGGCCTTGACTGTCTCACCCCACTTGTCGTCGGGCACGCCGATGACCGCCACCTCATCGACATCCTCGTGGCGGAAAACCACGTCCTCGACCTCGATCGAGCTGACGTTCTCGCCACCCGACACGATCACGTCCTTCTTGCGGTCGCTGATCGTGAGGTACCCGTCGTCGTCGATCGTGCCGCCGTCGCCGGTGTGGAAGTACCCCCGGTAGATCGCCTCGGATGTGGCGCCCGGCTTGTTCCAGTACCCGTTCATGACGTGGTTCGAACGCACGGTCACCTCGCCCATGTCGTCGACGCGCAGGTCGACGCCGAGCAGCGGTGCCCCCGCCCGGCTGAGCCTCACCGCCCGCTCGTGGGCCGACAGATCGTCCCATTCGCTGCGGGATCGGCTCATCGTGATGACCGGTGCGGTCTCGGTGAGCCCGTAGATCTGGATGAACTCCCAGCCAAGTTCCTCCTCGACCCGTTCGATGGTTCGCGTGGGCGGCGGGGCACCCGCCATCACCATGCGGACGCGGTCGCGGCCCGGCACCGGATTGAATCCCTGGGCGGCCTCCAACACCATCGCCCCGACCGCCGGAGCCCCGCACAGATAGGTGACACCGTGAGTGTCGACTCGGCGCAGGATCTCGGCGCCGTCGACCTTGCGCAGGATGACGTGGGTGCCGCCCATCGCCGTGACAGAGAACACCTGACCCCACCCGTTGCAGTGAAACATCGGCAGGGTGTGGAGATAGACGTCGCGGTCGTTCACCCCGAGGGTCCAACCGGCCACCGAGGCGTGAATCCACTCCTGGCGGTGGGTGCACTCGACGCCCTTGGGTCGAGCCGTCGTCCCGGAGGTGTAGTTGATGGTGGCGATCGCATCCTCGTCGGCCTCCCATGGCACGGGGTCGACGCCGAACCGGAACAGCGCGGCATCAGACTCGTCGCCGATGATGAACCGGTGTTCGCAGTCGACATCGGCGAGCGAATCGGCCAACTCCGGATCGATCAACAACACCCGAGCGCCCGATTGCTCGACGATGTAACGAACCTCCTCGGCGGCGAGGCGAAAGTTGACCGGAACGGCAACACGGCCCCATCCACACACCCCGAAGAACGCGACGAGGAGCCGGGCCGAATTGTGGCTGACGATGGCGACGCGGTCGCCGCGGTCGATGCCGAGCGCGTCGAGTCCGGCGGCCATCGCTCGTGCGTGTTCGCCGACCTGGCGATACGTCAGCGGCCCGAGCGGCGGTGCCGGCTGGTCGGGTTCGTCGATGACCGCGACCCGGTCGCCGTAAACGGTCTCGGCCCGGGTGAGGAAGTCCAAGACGTTGAGTTGCACCTTCATTGAGCGCTCCACGGAATTGGCCGTCCCCCTGCGAGACCGGCGGCGATGGCCGTATCTTGCCACGCAGTCGCGGTCGGTAGCTTGGTGGCGATGGTCGTGCCCGCGAATCCTTGTCTCGATGCTCGTGAAACGTGCAGCGAGGAGCCGGCGGATCGCCGGTAGAATCTCGCCACGGCCAATCGTTAGCGAGCATCGTCATGAAGCCCAAGAACCCCACAAAGGAACAGATCCACGTCAGTGCCGAACGGGCAACTCGTGACTCCGCAAAGCTCGAAGGCCGTTCTGTTCCGTCGGGATACCAGCGCTCGACGGTCGTCAAGAAGTACATCGACCGAGTGACCCGGCCGAAGTAGCGGCCAGATGTCGCTTCCGCCCAGCTACGGCGACACCCCGGTCGAGGAAGACGATCTTGCTGCGTTCATCCCCGAGGTGTTGAAGGTTCTCGGCGAATGGCCAACGAAGGCCGACGTCTACGAAATCGAACAAGCGATCCAGACTTTCGTTGCCTCCGAATGGATGACGCGGGTGTTGTACTCAGACGTTGGATTGGCCGAGCTTTGCTCGGACCTTACGCTGATGCAGCTTCACCAGGAGCTTTACGAGGACGTGTGGAGTTGGGCAGGCATTTACCGGACGAAGGAATATTCCATCGGGATAGACCCGCTCCTCATCGTCTCCGCGGTTCGAGACTCTCTTGCCAACGCGTTGTATCGGTGGGAGCACGCTGGAGAATGGACGCCGAAGCGATTCGCCGCGTTTGTGCACGCAGACCTCGTGCGGATTCATCCGTTCGTCGATGGGAACGGCCGAACGACCCGGCTGCTCGCCGATCTGGTCTACCTCGCTGCACAGGGTGACGGTCCCTTCCACGTTTTCGACTGGGACATCAACAAACGTCGCTACATCGACCTTCTTCGGGCATTCGACCGTGATCGCGACGAAGGTCCGCTGTCCGAGTTTCTTGGGGATCTGGAGCTCGACGTGTGACGGGGGAAGTGGGGTGGGTGGCAGCGAAGCCGCTCATCGTGATGACCGCCGCGGTCTCTGTGAACCGTCCCACTGCGGGACCGGCGTCGATGGCCGTATCTTGCCACACAGTCGCGGTCGGTAGCTTGGTGGCGATGGTCGTGCCCGCGAATCCCCGCCTCGATGCCGACGCGCCGATCGCCATGTTCGACTCGGGGTTCGGTGGGCTCACCGTGGCCCGGGCGGTCATCGACCTGTTGCCCCACGAGCCGATCGTGTACCTGGGCGACACCGCGCGCTACCCCTACGGTCCGCGTTCCCAAGACGAGGTGCGGGCGTTCTCCCATCAGATCGCCGAGCATCTCGTCGACGAATGCGGGGCGAAACTGTTGATCGTCGCCTGCAATACCGCGGCGGCGGCAGCGCTCGACGAGTTGCAGGACCGCTTCGACATCCCGGTCATCGGCGTCATCGAGCCGGGGGTTCGTTCGGTGCTCAAGGCGACCGAGAACCGCCGCGTCGGGGTGATCGGCACCGTGGGCACGATTGAATCCGGCGCCTACCAGGACACGGTTGCGGATCACGCGGCCTGCACCGGCCTCGATGACGTGGAGTTGTGCGCGCTGTCGTGTCCCGGTTTCGTCGAGTTCGTCGAGCGGGGCGAGTTCGACAGCCATCAGGTACACGTGCTCGCCGAGCGACTCCTCGCGCCCGCCGTCGAGTTCGGGGTCGACAGCCTCCTGCTCGGCTGCACCCACTACCCGTACCTGGCCCGCACGATCGCCGAGGTCATGGGGCGCGAGGTCGTGTTGGTGTCGAGCGCAGATGAGACGGCCTTCGAGATCGCCGATCTGCTGGTCGAGCGCGGGCTCGATCGCGACGAGGCGGTGCCCACCCCGGCACCCCGGTTTTTGACGACCGGCGACGTCGACTGGTTCCAGCACCTCGGCAGCCGCCTGCTCGGACCCGAGTTGGAACGGGCGGAGCGGGTCACCTTGTAACGTCGGGGCCCATGAGACCAGACGGCCGTCGACCCGACGAATTGCGCCCCATCACCATCGAACGCGACTTCACCACCACCTCGCACGGCTCTGTGCTCGTCGCCTTCGGCGAGACCCGAGTGTTGTGCACGGCGACGGTTGAACTCGACGTGCCGCGTTGGATGAAGGGCACCGGAAAGGGCTGGGTCACCGCCGAGTACTCGATGCTGCCCGGCTCGTCCCCCGAACGAATCCGTCGCGAACGCAAAGGGCCCAAGGGCCGCACCCAGGAGATCGAGCGGCTGATCGGACGATCGCTGCGAGCGGTGGTCGACATGAAGGCACTCGGCGAACGTCAGGTGTTGTTGGACTGCGACGTGTTGCAGGCCGACGGCGGCACCCGCACCGCCTCGATTTCGGGTGCCTGGATCGCCCTACACGACGCGTGTGAACGCATGGTGCAGGCCGGCATCATCAAGGCGAATCCGGTGGTCGACCACTGCGCGGCGATCTCGGTGGGGATCATCGACGGCGAACCCCGACTCGACCTTCCCTACGTCGAGGACTCGACCGCACAGACCGACATGAACGTCGTGATGACCGGTGCCGGCGGGCTCGTCGAGGTGCAGGGGACCGCGGAGGACTCGCCGTTCTCACGTGCCGAACTCAATGCGCTGCTCGACCTGGCCGAGGGTGGCATCGCTGAGATCGTCACCCGTCAACGCGAGGTGGTCGCGGCCGCTCCGACGCCGAAGTCGTTCACGGCCCGGTAGGGGCGCAGTGATGAGCGCGACCCCGGTGGCATCGGCAACCGCGAACCCCAAGAAGCTCGTCGAGTTGCAGGTGCTCTTCGACGAGGTGGCCGCTGGATGCTTCGAGTTGGTGCCTCGGCCGGCCGACCTGCCCGACGTGGAGGAGACCGGCGACACGTTGGGCGACAACGCCCGGCTCAAGGCGGTTGCGGTGATGGAAGCGACCGGATGTGCCGCGATCGCGGATGACACGGGCCTGGAGGTCGACGCACTCGACGGGGCGCCCGGCGTTCGCTCGGCCCGCTTCAGCGGCGGCGACCACGACGACGACGCCAATGTGGCACTGCTGCTGTCGAAACTGGCGGGCGTCTCGGAGCCGACGGCTCGGTCGGCGCGGTTCCGCACCGTCATCTGCATCGCGCGGCCCGACGGGGAGATTGCCTTTGCTGAAGGGGTGTGCGAGGGCACGATCGCAGATGAGCGGCACGGCGACGCGGGATTCGGGTACGACCCGGTGTTCGTCCCGGTCGAGGGGGATGGCCGCACGTTTGCGGAGATGGCGCCCGACGAGAAGAACGCCATCAGCCACCGGGGTCGGGCGATACGCGCGGCTGGCGACCTGCTCGTGGATTTCGTGGGACTCGGATCATGAGCGGAGAGTTGCGATTCGATCGCTTGACGGGGCAGTGGGTCAACATCTCGGCTCATCGTCAGAGCCGCCCCAACCTTCCCTCGACCGGCTGCCCGTTCTGCGTCGGAGGGCTCGAGGCGCCCGAACCCTACGACACCTTGGCATTTGTCAACCGCTGGCCGGCATTCGTTCCCGGCGACCCGGTCGACCTCGGCGCGCTCGAGGCCGCTGGAGTCGATCTCGGCGCCGCGGTCGGAGCGTCGGAGGTCATCTTGTACTCGCCGGTCCATGACGCGTCGTTGGCGTCGTTGGGATGGCAACAGGTGCGCAAGGTCGTCGACCTGTGGGCGCAGCGCAGCGAGGAGCTGCTGGCCCGCCCGGAGGTGGAGTACGCCCTCGTGTTCGAGAGCCGCGGCGCCGAGGTCGGGGCGACGATTCATCATCCCCACGGGCAGATCTACGCGTTCGGATTCACCCCGCCCGCGGCGCTCGTCGAAGCCGAGCGGACGCGCCACGACGGCGGCTGCGTCGTGTGCGCCGAGGTGGAACGTGAACGTGGCGACGGCGACCGGGTGCTGTGGGATGGCGACGGGGTGGTGGCGTGGGTGCCGTATGCGTCGGCCCACCCGTACGGGGTGAACATCGTCGCCGCCGATCACCTCGGGCGCCTCGGGGATCTCGACGATGCCGCCCGCGACGGCCTCGCTCGGGCGCTCACCGCGGTTCTGAGCGGTTATGAAAACCTCTGGGCCGACGACCCGAATCGCAGCGAGATCTTCCCGTATCTCATGTGGTTCCACCAGGAACCCTCGACGCGCACCGGCGACTATCACCTGCACGTCCACCTCGCTCCGCCCCAGCGCGCCCCGGGGGTGTCGAGGTTCATCGCTGCCGGTGAGGTCGGGTCGGGAACGATGTCGAACCCCGTCGCCCCCGAAGCGGCCGCGCAAGTGTTGCGCGACGCCATGGGGCTGGGATGAAGCTGCGATGACCAGGTCGGTGGCGTTGATCCGTGGCGTGGGCGGTGCCACGGCGATGAAGATGGCGGATCTGAAGGCTGCTGTCGTGGCCGCCGGCTTGGGAGACGTTGCGACTCTGCAGGTCGCTGGCAACATCGTGTTCGACGACTCCGGGCACGATTCGGCGTACTGGGCTCAGTTGGTCCACGACGCGGTGTTGTCGCAATTCGGCCACGACCTCGCCGTTCTCGTTCGAACTCACCGCCAGCTCGTCGACTTGGTGGCCCGGCATCGGTTCGCCGGAACCCAGGAAGGCAAGTGGTTGATGACGGTCGTGCTCGACGCTCAGCCCACCCCCGAGCGGATCGCTTCGATCGATCCGACGTTCGGGTCTCCCGACCAATTCGTCATCGATGGTGCCGAAATCTTCATCCGCTACGACGGCGGCGTCGCCGGGTCGAAGCTGCAGACGGCGGCGTTCGAGCGCCAATTGGGCGTCGTGGGCACCGCGCGTAACGCGAACACCCTCGCGAAGCTTGTCGAGATGACCGCCTGACTCTTCGGGTGCAGGTCCGCGTTCACCGCGGCGCTCACCAGTTGCGCAGGTCGATCGGCCAGGTGTCGAGCACCTCGGCGTCGAGTTCGATGGTGCCGTCCTCGTTGCACTCGGCGACGACATACATCCGCTCGTGTAGGGCCATCGTGGGGTCGACATGCGCCGGCACCAGGTGCACGCGTTCGCCGACCGCAGGCAGCGCTCGGCCGGAGTCATCCGCGTTCGCGACGAACGTGACGTGCTCGTCGGAACAAAAGAAGGTCGTGTGGCCGATCGTGGTCGGATCACCGTGATCCATCCCGAACGCCTTCAGCCCTGCGTCTGCGACGCCATATCCGTCGGTGCGATTGGTCGAAATCACGGTGGAGAGCACCGACACCGCCTGGCGAAACGGCAGGCCGAGCGTGGCGTAGGAGGTGTCCATGAGTAGGTACGAGCCGGCCTGGACCTCGCTCACCAGCGCCGTGCCATCGGGCGGGGCGTCGTGGAGGTCGAAGGTTCCGGTTCCACCCGCGGACACGATGTCGCCACCGACGTCGTCATGGGCAGCACGTAGCTGTTGCATCGCCAACGCGACCTGCTCGATTCGCCAGGATCGATCGGGGTTGCCGACGACGTGGCCCTCATATCCCATCACGCCTCGGACCTCGAGACCGGCCGACCTGGCCCGGTGCGCCAGTTCGCCGGCGCGCTCGGGCGCCACCCCACAGCGGGGCATCCCGACGTTGACGTCGATGAGGACGTTGAGCGGTCCGCGTCGGCGTGCGGCGGCAGCGACGTCGAGCGTCTGAACCGAGTCGATGGCGACGGTGATTCGGGCGTCGCCATCGGCAGCGGCCTGGACGACCGCGGCCTGCACGACCGCGGTGAGCCCGGCGACGTCGAGGGTTTCGTTGGCCAGCAACAGGTCGGCGCCGAGCCCGGCCCGGATCATCCCCGACAGTTCTCGAAGGGTCGCGCAACACGCCGAGTGGCTGGCGGATCGTTCGGCTGCGTAGCGGGCGAGGCGGGTGGACTTGTGCGCCTTGACATGCGATCGAACCGAGGGGCCCGGGCGAATCTTGGCCATGGCGTCGATGTTGTGGTTCAACGAGGCCAGATCGACGACGAGCGCTGGGGTCGGTAGGTCGGCGACGAGCATCGCCGCACCCTACCCACGCCGGGCGAGTGTGGTTGGGCCGATCGGTAAGGTTGAGGCCCGTGAGGGGACAGGCCGCCATCGCGGGCATCGCTGAGACGCCGTTCTACCGCGGGTCGCCGCGTCTGCCGATCGAGTTGATGCTCGACGCGTCGCTCGAAGCGATCGCTGATGCCGGGCTGGCTCCGAGTGATATCGACGGCATCTGCGCTCCGCCAGGGTTCACGAGCGCGGAGGAGCTCGCTGCGAACCTCGGCATCGAGGACCTGGGATTCTCCGCGATCACCGCCGTCGGGGGCGCCTCGAGCGTGGCCGGCATACGCAACGCAGCGATGGCGGTGGCCACGGGTGTCGCGACCTCGGTGCTCGTCGTCGTCGGATGGAACGGGTATTCGTGGATGCGGCCACGCGACGGGGTGGCGGTGCCTCGCCATGGGCTGGCGATGAGTTCGGCCCAGGACGTCGTGGTCGACGTGATGGTTCCCCAGGGTGCCATCGGCGCGACCCAGTTCTATGCGCCACTCGCGAATGACTACCGCCGCCGACGGGGTATCACCGACGACGACGGGGCTGCGTTCGCGATGGCGATGCGGCGCCACGCGCACCGTCACCCGCTCGCGGTGATGCGTGACACGCCGATGACCACCGAGGACTACTTCGAGTCGTCGATGCTGTCGGAACCGTTCCGCAAGCTCGACTGCTGTCTCGAGACCGACGCGGCGGCCGCAGTCGTGGTGACCTCGGTGCAACGCGCGGCCGACGCACCCCACGGGGTGGTGGCGATCCTCGGCGTGGGGGAGGGGCGACCCGAACCCGCCGACGACATCGCCGGGCGCAGCGACCTGCTGCGCATCGGGCTGAGTGGGGCGGCTCCGAGAGCCTTCGCGATGGCGGACCTCACACCAGCGGACCTCGACGTGGTGGGCGTCTACGACTGTTTCACCTACGTGGCGATGCTGCAGTTGGAGGTGCTCGGTGTCGTGGGCGAGGGGGAGGCGGGCATCGCGGCGCGCGAGGGACGTTTCGACCTCGGTGGTGCACTCCCGGTGAACACCCATGGCGGATTGTTGAGCCAGGGACACATGTGGGGAATGAACCACGTCATCGAGATGACCCGCCAGATTCGTGGCGAGGCCGGGGAGCGCCAGGTGCCCGGCGCTCGGTTGAGTGCGGTGACCGGGTGGGGCGACTTCGGCGATGGAACCGTGGTCGTGTTGGGCTCGAAGCCATGACTCAACACGACGGATTCCCGTGCCAGCCGATCGGTGCTGCCGGGCTCCACCAGCAGTGGTATGACGCCAACGCATCGGCCGGCCGGCTCACCGCACAACGGTGCGAATGTGGACGCTGGCGTATGCCTGCTCGCTACCGATGCGCGAGCTGTCATGGGGAGGCGTGGTCGTTTGAACCGGTTGGCGACCATGGGCGGGTTGTCGGGTGGACCGTCACCCATCGGCCGTTCCATTTCGGGTTTGCGCAGGTCGTTCCCTATGCGTTGGTGATCGCCGAGGTCCCCGAAGGAATTCGCGTGCTGTTGCACGTGCGCCCGAGCCTGACCGACGTTGGGGGCGACATCGATTGGCACGGACGCGAGGTTGTGATCGCGGTTGACGAGTTCGGCCTGCCCTACGCCTCGTTGGTCGGTTGAGTTCATGGTCGGGGTGGCTGTTTGTAGCGGGGGGTGTTGGTGATGGTGGTGCCATCGGGTCGAGTGGCGTGGAGCGGCTGGTTGGGGTTGCCGGAGATGACGGCGTCGCCGTTGTGGTGTCGATGGTGGTGCCCGGGACAGACGTTGGCGAGGCCGTTGGGGTCGGTGGTTCCGCCGTCGCTGTAGTGGACGAGGTGGTGCAGGTCGCAGCCGATGGTGTTGCGCTCGCATCCGGGGAACCGACATCCGCGGTCGCGGTGAGCGAGGGCGCGCCGAAGGACATCGGGAGCGAGGCGTCGTGTTCGTCCGTAGGACAGGGGCGTGCCGTCGCGGGTGAAGGTGGGGATGACATCAGCGTTGGCGAGGAGGGCCCACAGGGTCTCGTCGGTGATGTCGAGGTTGGTTTCGGTGTGGGCTGGGCCGGAGACGTCGGGTTCGCCGTGGTGTTCGCTGAAGAGCGCGGCGAGGCCTTCGTCGGCGCGGTTGAGTTTGTCGAGGTCGATGTGGATGTAGGCGCCGACGCGGCCGGGCCGGGTCAGACCGGCCGCCGCGAGCAAGGCGTCGCGCAACGCTGACGCACGGCGTTGCGCCATGGTCGGCAGGTGTGGTGGGTCGGCTTCCTGCCCAGCGACGGTCCCGCGGTTCCGTCCGCCTGCGGCCTCGCCGTCGGTCTGGCCGCCGGTATTGGCTTCGTGCTCGCCGCCGGTCTGGCCACCGCTCTTGGCATCGCGCTCACCGCCGGTCTGGTCGTCCTGTCGGGCGGTCTCGCCATCGCGCTTGGCGGCGGTCGTGTCTCGGCCGTCCCGACCGGCGTCTCTGGTGGCGCGTTTCCCGTCGGTCGCACACCCGCCTTCCCGGTCAGCGGCGTGCGCGTCGTGAGCGGCGTCGGTGGCAGCGTTCTCGCTGACGGGGTCCTTCCCCGAATCGCTCTGTGCCGTGTGGAGTTGGCGGTTGATGAGGTCGTGGAGGATGGTCGCGAGGAGTGCGCCGTCGTCGGGGGTGAGATCTCCATGGAGGTGCCATCGACCGTTGAACGTTTGAGACAACGTGATGTGGGACGGGTCGGTACTCGGATCACCCGGGCCGTCTTGGTCGAGACGGTCGCGAACGTTGTGGCAAAAGCCTTCGAATCGGTTGAGCGAACACCGCGAGGCGGCATCGAGCAACAGCGGTTGGATCTCGCGGATGGCGTCGATTGCAGCATCGAGGTGGTCGCCCTCGAACGTCTGGGGGATGATCTTGGCGATGGCATCGAGGTGCCCGAGGGTGAGTTCGCCAGCCTCGAACGCGGTGCGGACTTCTCCGAAACGCTCGGTGACGACCCCGGCACGCAGCAAACGGTATGCGTCGCGCCTGGTGATGCCGTGATGGAGCGCGAGCCACAAGCCGATGGTGCCCATGCCATCGAGTTCGTGGACACGTTCCGAGGCTGCAAGCCCGGAAGCGGCGACGTGCAAACGCTCGACGATGTGGGTGAGGCGTGCCGCAGCAACCGACAAGTCGGCAGCAATCTGCGAGCGGTTGGCGCCTGCAGGAGTGCGGACTGCGGCCTTCGTGCCCCGCACTCCCGCGAGCACTGCATCGACGAGCGCCGAGGCCGCTTCGCCAAGGTCGCCGCACGCGCCGATAGCGCCAACGAGGACATCCCAACCACCATCCGGACAGCCATCTGGACCGGCGTTCTCGCCGCGACGGAAAGCACCTGAATCGATTTGAGATGCACCGGCGTAGTCGTACATGTCGCCATAGTATCGAACAGGCGTACGATACGCAAGTCGAAATGCGGAAGAACCAAACAAAAGTTCGATCCGAAGTGTGGGCGTCGTCTGGGTGCAAGGGCAGCGCAGGCAGCAAGGGCAGCACAGGCCCCGGCGGCGCGGAGGTGCTCTCGCGCCGCCCGCGTTGGCTCGTTCGCTCGACCGGTGCCGGAATCGTCAAGGTGCCGACTAACCTTCACTCCAATGGCTAACCCACTTCCGATCTCCGAACTGAGCGGCGGCTTCGACCCGATCTCCGACGTGTCGAGCAAGCTGCTGAAGAACCGCATCGTGATCCTCGGCTCCGAGGTCAACGATCAGGTCGCAAACCTGATCTCGGCGCAGCTCCTGTACCTCGACGGACAGGACGACAGCTCCGACATCTGGCTGTACATCAACAGCCCGGGCGGATCGGTCACCGCCGGTCTGGCTATCTACGACACGATGAACTTCATCAAGCCGAACGTTGGCACGGTCTGCATGGGACTCGCGGCGTCGATGGGGCAGTTCCTGCTGTCGGCGGGAGCGAAGGGCATGCGGTTCGCGTTGCCGAGCAGTCGGATCATGATGCATCAGCCCTCCGGCGGGTTTCAGGGCAACGCGGCCGACATCAAGATCCAGGCCGAGCAGATGATCTACATCAAGCAGATGCTGTCCGAGCGCATCGCCGAGCACACCGGCCAAACCGTTGATCAGATCATCAAGGACTCCGATCGCGACCGTTGGTTCACCGCTCCTGAGGCGAAGGATTACGGCATCATCGACCAGGTGATCGTGCGCCGCGGCGAAATGCACTGAGTTTTCTTGGCGGGGCCAGGGCCGGCGGTTGGCGCGCCCGTACCCCGCGAGCTGCCGCATCGCAGACGGCACTCGCGCTGCGCATCGCAGACGGCACTCGCGCTGCGCATCGCAGACCGGCAGTTGCGACTCCATGACGGACGTGTTGCGACGCGAGTGTTGCAATAGTCACGATTGAATGCCGGGTCGAATATTGCAAACGTCAAACGGCCCGCTCGAGATGAGCGGGCCGTTTCATGTCATTTCGACGAGTTGTGTCGGGTCGGTGGCCCGGCCGGGCCGCCGTGGCTCAGCCCTTGAAGACCTGGACCACGTAATAGGAGCCGTTGGCCTGGGCGACGCCCACCCCGATGGAGGTGTACTGGCCACCGAGGATGTTCTTGCGGTGCTGGGAGGAGTTCATGAACAGATCGTGCACCGCTTCGACGCTCGACGCGTAGCCGACGTTTTCTGCCAATGCCGAGTAGCCGGACATCCCGTCCGTCAGGCGGCTGTGGGCGAGCGACCCCTGTGATGCAAGGTGATTCGCCCAAGCCTGGGCCTTGGTTGCGGCCTGTTCGTCCCACACCAGCGAGTGCGTTCCTCGCGCATTGCGGGCTTCGTTGGCCAGCGTCTGTGAGCGACCCGCCATGGCCCGGTCGCAGCCTGTTGAGGCAAGTAGTGCGATCAGGGTGGTGAGCACCAACGCAACGGTTCGGCGTGATGTTGACGTGGTGCGGATGGTGGCGTGCATGCTGTGATTGCTCCCCTCAGCTCGCCCTAGTCTGGCGTGTAAACAGTCTACCACGCTATTGCAATAGTGTTGCAATTATGTGACGGAATGTTACGGATTGAGCGAGATTCCACAGTTCTCTTCGGCAAATTCCGCAACGTTGTGAGCCGGAGCGTCAATCTTTTCGAGCTGAGCGGTGAGTTCGGTCGCATCGACCTGGCCCGTTGTACCCATCTCGTCGGGGGTGTTCAGGGTGATCTGCACCGTCGCACTCAACGCGTCCACGAGGGCTCGGAAATCGTCGAAGATCTCGGACGGCGCGATGTCTTGCAGCTTGCGGAGCTGGTCGAGGCCGTTGGTGATGCTGCGCTCATCACGACGTTCGATCGCCGTGATGAGGCTCGACAGGCTCTCGATGTGTCGAAGGTCGTTGCAGAACCGGTCCGTGTCGCTGGTGCATGCGGACGCGGTCAGGCCGACGAGAAGGAACGAGGCGGCGGCCGCAATCGTGCGCGTGGCGAAGAGAGGACGAGGCTTCACCGGGTCGTTATCGAGTTGCCGCGGCGGCTTGGCCGATCGCTCGAATCTCGGTGGTCGCCGCAGCGAGCCCGCCGGGGTGGTTGAACAGGGCGCTGCCCGCAACCAGGACGTTCGCGCCGGCACTCGCCGGCCCGGATGCGGTGGCCGGCCCGACCCCGCCGTCGACCTCGATGTCGCAGTCGTAGCCCTCCTCGACCACCCAGCCGCGAATCTCGGCGACCTTCGGCTCCATGGTGGAGATGTAGGCCTGCCCACCGAAACCGGGATTCACCGTCATGACCAGGACCATGTCGAGCAGATCCATGACGTGGCGAATGGCCGAGGCTGGGGTTGCGGGGTTGAGCGCGACCGCCGCCTTGGCGCCGGCCTTGTTGATCGCGTCGAGGGTGCGGTGCAGGTGAAGGCAGGCTTCGGCGTGCACGATGACGATCTCGCAGCCGGCATCGATGTAGCGGCCCATCAACTTGTCGGGCTCGACCACCATCAGGTGGGCCTCGAACGGCAAGCTGACGAGATCGCGCACCGACGCGATGACATCGGGGCCGAAGGTGAGGTTCGGGACGAACACGCCGTCCATCACATCCCATTGGATCCGGTCGACGCCCGCCTTCTCCAACGCCTGGCATTCCTCGCCGAGTCGGGCGAAGTTCGCTGGCAACACCGAGGGGGCGATCTGGATCGGTCGGTCGGTTCCGGGCGTGGAGATCATGGGGGCCACGCTAGTTGGCTGCGATGGCAGGGGCGTTCGCGCCGTAGCCTCAGGTGATGGAATCGCTTGAGTTCGTGGTCGAAGCGGACGAGGTGGAGTTCGCCTGTGGCCTGTGCTGGTCGTTGGGAGTCGCCGGGATTGAGGAGCGCGACGAACCCCATGGCAGGGTGCGTCTGCTCGTGGGGGTCGAATCCGACGCGGCCGATGACGCCGTCGACGAACTCGGGACCCGTTGGGAAGTCACGCGCAGCGAGATGAACGTCGAGGCGTACCTCGATGCGTGGCGCCCGTTCGCCCGTGCGGTGCGAGTGGGGGAGCGGCTGGTGATTCAACCGCCATGGGTGGACCCGATCGCTCGCCCCGGCGACCTGGTCGTGTCGGTCGATCCCGGACGTGCCTGGGGCCATGGAGCACATCCGACAACCGTGCTGTGCGTCGAGGCGATTCTGAGGATCGGAGACCTCGACGGGTGGCGGGTGCTCGACGTCGGCTGTGGCAGCGGCGTGCTGAGCGTGGCGAGCGCGTTGTTGGGGGCGAAGGCGGTGGTCGGGATCGACGTCGACTTCGCAGCGGTCGACGCAACGCTCGCGAATGCCCTGGTCAGTGGCGTTCCCGAGTTGGTCGAAGCCTCCACCACGCCGGTGGGCTCCATCGTCGAGACCTTCGAGATCGTGCTCGCGAACATCGGCCTGGGGACACTGTGCGAGTTGGCCGGACCGATCGGAGCTCGCGTCGCTGCCAACGGGATCTTGATCCTGAGCGGGCTGCTCGTCGAACAGGTCGACGATGCGCTCGAAGCCTACGGAGACTTCGAACCGGTATGGCGGCGGGATCTCGACGGTTGGAGCACTGTGGCGTTGCGGCGGCGCAGCTTCCGCGTCGGACGTTGATCGCGGCGGCAGTCGCCGGCAGTCGCCGGCAACCGCCGTGGGACGTGTCCGTTCAGTTCACGGGCGGGGGTTCCTCGACGATGCCCTCGGCCGCATCGGCGGCCTCGACCTCGCCGCGGCTGACACCCAACATGAACAGCACGGCATCGAGATAGGGAACATTCAAGGTCGCCGCCGCGGCGTCTCGAACGACCGGCTTGGCGTTGAATGCGATCCCCAGCCCGGCGGTGGCCAACATGTCGAGGTCGTTCGCGCCGTCGCCGACGGCCACGGTCTGGTCGAGGGCGATACCTTCGAGTTCGGCCACGTGGCGCAGCAGTTCGGCCTTCCGCGCCCGGTCGACCACCGGACCGACGACCTCGCCCGTCAACCGGCCGTCGACGACCTCGAGCTCGTTGGCGAACGCGTAATCCAGTTCGAGGTCGGCCTTGAGCGCGTCGGTGAAATAGGTGAATCCGCCGGAGACGATCGCGATGCGGAACCCGAGGCGTCGCAAGGTGCGGGTGAAGGTGCGGGCTCCGGGGGTGAGGCGGACTCGGCCGAGCGCGGTGGCCAGGTCTTCGCAACGTTGCCCCTTGAGGAGCCGGACCCGCTCGCGTAGGGACTGCTCGAAATCGAGCTCGCCGGCCATCGCCCGTTCGGTGATGTCTCTGACCTGTTCGCCGCAGCCGCACAGCTCGGCGATGAGTTCGATGACCTCGTCTTGGATGAGGGTCGAGTCGACGTCCAGCACCACGAGCCGTTGCGCTCGGCGTGCCAGGCCACCGGGCTGGATGGCGACGTCGATGTGGAACTCCCGTGACACGGCCACGAGCTGGGTCCGAAGCGCCTCCTCGTCGCCGCGTTGGACCTGGATCTCATAGGCCGAAACCGGATAGCGCGCCAGGCGGACGATGCGATCGATGTTTCCGCCGGCGGTTGCGATGGCCCGGGCGACGGCGTTGAAATGCGTCGAGGTGATCGAGCGGGCGACCACGGTGACGACCATGCCGTGGTCGCGTCGCGTCGGCGTGGGATCGGTTGCTGCGACGGTGATCTGCAGCCCACGGTCGACGCCCATGGACTCGAGGTCATGGGTGAGCGCGGCCTGCCGGACCAGAGGTGCGGTCGCCACGACCCCGAGCACGAGGTGGCCGCGAACGACCACCTGTTCCACGTCGTCGATGACGGCGCCGTGCAGTGCAAGCAGTTCCATCAGCGTCGAGGTGATCCCCCGCTGATCGGGGCCCGACACCGTCACCAGGACCGTCGAGGTGGGATCCGCCGTGTGGTTCTCGGTGCGCTCGGGGTCCTCGGGTTGGGGGTCGCTCACGCCCTTACGCTACCGGCGCCCGAAGTGGTGGCTCCACCGCCGCGCCCGCGCGCGAGGGCGGGCTTGGGGACGCGTAGCGTGACGACGTGCGTGTTCTTCTCGAAACGACCGGATTGGCGACGGGCGGCGAGGCGTTCGGGCGCGACGACAGTGGCCGGGTCGTGTTCGTCGCCGGTGCGTTGGCGGGCGAGCAGGTCGTCGTCGAGATCCTGGAGGAAAAGAAGCGGTTTGCCCGGGGCCGGGTCATCGAGGTTGTGGCTGCGTCGCCCGAGCGCATCGCACCGACATGTGCGGAAGTGGCCAACGGATGTGGGGGTTGCGACCTGGCGCATTCCACCCTCGGGGCTCAACGCGACGCGAAGGTGTCGATGATTCGCGATGCCGCCACCCGAATCGGCCGCCTCGATGCGATCCCCTCGGTGAACGTCGTCGAGTTGGCGACGGTTGGATTCCGCACGACGCTTCGCGCGGGGGTCGCCGGTGGGCGGGCCGGGCTGCGGCGTCGTGGTTCCAACGACCTGGTCGAGGTTGCCGCTTGCGAGGTCGCGCATCCGCTCGTCGAGGAGCTACTGGTGGAGGGCCGATTCGGCGATGCGAGTGAGGTGATGATCCGGGTCGGTTCGCGCACGGGGGAGCGCATGGTCCTCACCGATGGCGACCCGTCGACGGTGTCGGTGCCAGATGATGTGTCGGTCGTGAGCCGAGACGACCTGCTGGTGGGTGCCAACGACGGTCGCCAGGATCCTGGTGGAGTGATCCATGAGATGGTCGCCGGCAGCCGGTTCCGCATTTCGCCGCGGTCGTTCTTCCAGACGCGACCCGACGGGGCCGAGGCGCTGGTCGAGGCGGTTCGCCGAGGTATCGACACGGCTGGGGGGTCGTCGCCGCGGCGCCTCGTCGACCTGTGTTGCGGTGTCGGGTTGTTCGCGGCGACGGTCGAGGCCGACCGGGTGGTCGCGGTCGAGTCGAACCGTTCCTCGGTTGCTGATGCTCGCGTGAATCTGGCCGAACTGGGGCAGCGGGCGAAGTTGGTCCGTTCGACGTTCGAGCGGTGGAGGCCCGACCCCGCAGATGTCGTGGTCGCCGACCCGAGCCGATCCGGCCTGGGAGCGATCGGCGTGTCGAAGGTTTCGGCCACCGGGGCGGAGGTCGTGGTGCTGGTCAGCTGTGACGTCGCCGCCATGGGCCGCGACGTCGGGCTCTTCGCAGATCAGGGCTATGCGCTCGTCTCGGTCGAGATGATCGATCTCTTCCCCAACACCTCCCATGCCGAGGTGGTATCGACGTTGGTGCCGGTCGCCGGGGCGCCACGGTGAGGACAGCACAGGTGTCGTCGCCGAGGACGGCCCGGGTGCTGTTGGTGGTCGCGTGCTGCACGCTGGTCGCGTGTGGCCGCGGCGACAACGGTTCGGACGAATCGCCGCACACCGAGATCGAGGCAGCGGCGGCCAAGCGCTATCGGGTGGAGGTCGTCGAAACACACCCACACGACCCGGAGGCCTTCACACAGGGACTGACCTTCGACGACTCGTCGGTGCTGTGGGAGGGGACCGGTCTGGTCGGGCGGTCGCAGTTGCGTCGGATCGTTCCGGAAACAGGCGAGGTCGAGGTGGTGCAGAACCTGCCGGAGTCGGTCTTCGGCGAAGGGTTGGCGATCGGCCCCGAGGGATTCGTGCAGCTCACCTGGCAACAGCGCCGGGCATATCGATGGAGCTACGACGCCCGCGACGACCTCGGTACGTTCACCTACGACGGCGAAGGGTGGGGGTTGACCTACGACGGAACGCAGTTCATCCAGAGCGATGGATCAGCGACACTGACATTTCGCGACCCGAGCGATTTCACGGTCGTCAAGACGCTGCCCGTCACCATCGACGGCGAGCCGCTCGATCAGTTGAACGAACTCGAGTGGGTCGACGAGATGGTGTGGGCCAACGTGTGGCATTCCGACACGATCGTGGGGATCGACCCGGCGAGCGGGGAGGTCGCAGCGACCGTCGACGCATCCGGCCTGTGGGCCGATTCGGCTCGGACGCAGGAGATGACCCTGAACGGCATCGCCCATCGACCGGGAGATCCGCCGACGCGCCTGTGGCTGACGGGCAAGCTGTGGCCGACATTGTTCGTCGTCGATCTTGTGGAGGTGCAGCCATGACCGTCGAGGTCGATCGTTCGAGTGGGCGTCGGGGCCGTTCTCGGGTTGCCCTCGGGTCCATCGCCGCAGGTCTGTTGATCGTATCGATGGGATGTGGGGCCGATTACCGGTCGCTGTCGCCGGGCGAATGCCTACCTTCGACCGCCAAGGTGGTGGGGCGACGGGAGGCCGACCCGCCGACGACGAGCTGTGAGGGGCCGCATCGATACGAGGTGTTCGCCGTCGGCCGTCTCACCGGCGACGAGTTTCCCGGGCAGGAACAGCTCGACGCCGATTCGCGTATGTTGTGTTACGAGGCGTTCGAGCCCAGTGTCGGCTTTCCGGCGGCGGAGATGGGCGATGAGATCCGCGTGGTGTATCTGGCGCCGACCGAGCAGAGTTGGACCCGAGACGACGATCGCGAGGTCGAGTGCCTGCTGATCTTCACCGAGGATCGCGAGGGGCGGGTTGCGACGCCGCTCAAGGGTGGCGACAGCGGCTGAACGGGCTGAAAGCGGGTCCAGCGCAAAGCCCAGCGCCAGACTCGGAACACGTGTTCGAAATAATCCGAACACGTGTTCGTTGACCGTGCTAGGGTCTCGACCCGTGACGAACGAATGGAACTGGAACAACCAGGTCACCTTCGTGCCGGCCGACCCGCCCCGAGCCGGTTCGCTGGTGTTGTGGGATGAACGTGATACCGGCGGGCTGTTCGCCGCGTCATCCAGCGAACGGTTGGCGATCCGGCGCGGTTCGCGCATCGATGTCGAAGCTCAGCCGGTGGCGCGGGTTCCGCTCGATGCCGCCCTCGAGGCGCTGCTCGACGTCGATACCCCGATGTCTGAATCGGCTCAGACCTATCGGCGTGCGACCAGGTTCGCGCTCGAGTTGATCGAACGGGGCCGGTTCGTTCCGGCGGTGAGCACCGCCGGCTACGACGCCTGGCAGATCGACCCGTTCGACCCACTCGACTATGCGGTGCTGGCCGATCTGGCGGCATCTGCCCCGCCGCAGGCGTTCGCCCTCGCTGCAGAGATTCCACTCGACGGGTCGAACAACACGGCGGCGATGGTCGACCCGGCCTGGCTGTTGCGGGCCTACCTCGATGCGGTGGTCGACCGGTTTGTGCGTTCCGCGGCAGCGGGCGAGGTGGCAGGGTCGCACTTGTGGGCGGCGCTCGATGCTGCGCCGGCCGAACCCGCTCGGCCATGGACGACGTGGGCCTACGGGCATCTGATCTCGTCGACCAGGCTCGGGCTACGCGTCGAGGCGCTCGACATCGTCTCCGACGGGCTCATCGAAGGAGATGCCGCGGGCCAGGGGGCGCTCGACGACGGTCACCTGACCCGGGCCCAGCGCGAGGAACTGGCTCGCTTCAAGGTCATCCCGCAGTTGCGCAGCACGCGGGAGGGGTCGCTGGTGGTCGACATGACGAGGCTCGGTCGTCTGTCGGACCCGGTGCGCCGTCGGTTCGGGGCGGCGACCGAACTCGAGTCGCTCGTCGCGCTCGGACGAGCGGCGACGATGTGGGCTCCTCTCGAGCCGGCGACCGGAACCGAACCCGGCGAGCCCATCGAGGTCGACCTCGACGGGCTGTTGGAGTTCATCGAGGTCGCCGAGGGCCTCGAGGCAGCCGGGATCGAGGTCCTGTGGCCCGCCAGTTTCGACGCCGATTTCACCCCGAGCCTCGTGGGCACGGCCACCGCGGCGCCGCGCGGAGCAGACGACACCGCGACGCTGGGGCTGTCGACGTTGTTGAAGTTCCACTGGAGAGTGTTCTGCGACGGCGAGCGACTCACCGACCGCGAACTCGAGGTCCTCGCGGATGCCAAACGGTCGGTCGTGTTCCTGCGCGGCCGGTGGGTTCGCACCGACCCCGCCCTGGTCGAGCGGTTGCGCACGGTTCCCGACGCCGTCGTGGGGGCCGGAGCGGTCGCCGGGGCCATGGCCGGGTCGACCGTCGACGACGACGGCGAGGTCATCGAGGTCGAATCCGACGAGTACTTCGACGAGTTGCGTGCCCGGCTCAGCGATCCGGATGCGCTGGTGGAACTGGCTGCGCCGCCCGGGCTGCGCGCGCAGCTCCGGCCCTATCAGCGGCGCGGGATGTCGTGGATGGCGGAGTTGTGCCGCATCGGGCTGGGAGGGATCCTTGCCGACGACATGGGGCTCGGAAAGACCCTCCAGGTCATTGCGTTGCACCTGACCCTCGCGGCCGAGGGCTGGGCGCCGACCCTGGTCATCGTGCCGACGTCGGTGTTGGGCAACTGGCGCCGTGAGTTCGAAAAGTTTGCTCCGGATACCCCGGTTCGGGTGGTCTCCGGCTCCTCTGACAGTCTCGAGGCGCCGGCCGACGGCGGTGTCGTGGTGATGAGCTACGGGGTCGCTCGCCGCAACGCCGATCGTCTGGCGCAGATGCGCTGGGGACTCGTCGTGGCCGATGAGGCGCAGCACATCAAGAACCCGCGTAGCCGCGTTGCGAGGGCGCTGCGGGAGATCCCGAGCCGCGCACGGATTGCGCTCACCGGAACTCCGGTCGAGAACCGACTCACCGAACTCTGGTCGGTGATGGACTGGGCGGCACCGGGTCTGCTCGGCTCGGCCGAGAGATTCAGAACGGCCTATGTCGTTGCGATCGAAAAGCACCGAAGCCCGCTGGCTGCCGAGCGCCTCCGGGAGCGGATCGCACCGTTCATGTTGCGTCGGCTCAAGACCGATCCGGGGGTTGCCGACGATCTGCCCCCGCGAATCCATTCAGACGTCACGGTGACGCTCAGCGCCGAACAGCTGTCGTTGTACGAGGCCCTCGTGCGCGAATCGCTCGCCGAAATCGCACGCGCCGAAGGGCCGAAGCGATCGAGCATGGTGTTTCGACTGCTCACCGCGCTCAAGCAGATCGCCAATCATCCGGCCCACTACCTTCACGAAGCCGATGGGGTGCTCGCCGGCCGGTCCGCCAAACTCGAGGCGGCCTGCGACCTGGTGACCGATGCCGTCGACAACGACCGCCAGGTACTGGTGTTTTCCCAGTACGTCGAGATGTGTTCGCTGCTCCAGCGGAGGTTCGCCGAACAACACGTTCATTCCGAGGTGCTGCACGGTGGGTTGCCGGCTGCGGCGCGCGACGCGCTCGTCGCCAGATTCCAGGCGGGCGAGCTCGGCGTGCTCATCATCTCGCTGAAAGCGGGCGGCACCGGGCTCAACCTGACCGCGGCATCGCAGGTCATCCACTTCGACCGTTGGTGGAACCCCGCCGTCGAAGATCAGGCCACCGACCGGGCCTGGCGAATCGGCCAACGAGAAACGGTCATCGTTCATCGCCTCATTGCCGCGGGCACGATCGACGAGCGAATCGCGGAGATGATCGAACGGAAGCGTGATCTCGCAACCTCGATCGTCGGAGCGAGCGAAGAGGCGTGGATCACCGAACTCGACGACGACGCGCTGGGTGAACTCGTCGAGTTGCGATCCGAATCCCGCGAATCGATGGAGGTGCTTCGATGAGTGCCGAGACGACCGGTATCGGCAGCCGTTGGATGGAGCGGCTCGTTGCGGAGGGTCTGGCGACGAGCGGCGACGTGAGTCGCGGTCGTGGGATGAACACCCGTGGTGCGCTCCACGAGGTGTCGGTCGAACCCGGTCTGGTGAGCGCGTCGGTCGCCGGCCGGGGCAGCGAACCTCGGCGTGCCAGCGTCGGTTTCGCCCGGGTGGCGAACGAGGACTGGACGGCCGTCGCGGCGGTGGTGAGAAGCGACGCCCGCTGGCAGGTCGCGGTGGTCGAGGGCCGCCTGCCCGACGACCTGTTGGAGGCGGCCGCGGAGGCCGGGGTGACCATGTGGCTCGACTCGGCGACGACCTCGGTCGACTGCAGCTGCGAACGCGGCGGCACGCTGTGCACCCACGCGTTGGCGCTGTGTGATCACATTGCGACGATGCTCGACGACGATCCGCTGCTCGTGGTCACGCTGCGAAACGGCGACCGCGGGGCATTTGTCGAGGGAGCCGTCGGGGTGACGGGTGCCGGCAGGGGTGGAGTTGGCGGGGGCGGAGCTTCTGTGGTGCTCGCATCAGCGAACGCTGAGTCGACCGATGCCGCCACGTCGGGCGGTGGCGCTCTCGTTGTCACCCCCCGAGGCGCTGGCGTTGACGTCGTCGGCGGCGTTGTCGGATCCGGCGGGTTCCGAAGCGGGGTGGTGAGCCCCATCCTCACCCGCGGCGATGCGGAATTCGTCGACGCGGCACCTGCGTGGCGGCGCAGCCCATCGGTCTCGAACTGGGAGCCGTCGACGCGGCGGCTGGTAGGCCGGCCACGCCTCGCTGCAACTCCGCCGCCGGCCGAACTCGGCGTGAGCCAGCGCGGCATCGACGCGCTGGCGGCCGATGCGGTCGCTCGTGCGAGCGCTGCGCTGGCGGCGATCGACGGGGCGACGGCGGCCGAGGCTCGCACGGCGGCAGGTCTTGGCCTCGACCGCGACCTCGACATGATCCGGCTCGTCGTCGCCGGACGCATCCCGGCCGACCACGCCGCGTCGCGTCTCGATGTCGCTCCGGAACTGTTGGCGGCGATCGTCGCCCACTGGCCGAGCGTCGGCCCCGACGCATTCGACCTCTTGGCGCGCCCCCGACGGTTGAGCGAGTTGGAGGTCGAGCAGCTCGGTCGTGTCGTCGACGGCCGGTTGCGGACCCGTTCGACGGGGGTGCTGCTCGACGACGGGCGCCAGATCCGACGGGCGCCGAGCGGACGGTGGGCGATCGTGGCCACCCGCCGTAGCGGCCGTCAGGTCATCGAGGCGATCGGCGAGGATCTCGTCGAACTGCTCGACGGCGCCGAGGTCGACCTTCGCGATCCCGATCGATGAGAGCGGCTCAGCGCAGGTGTCGGCCGCACTGAGGCCAGGGACGCCAACCCCTCGACGCATACAGCAAGCGCGCTCGACGGTCTTGTTCGGCCGGCGATGCTGCCGCCGGATCGCCGGGAGGTCCGAGGGTCGCCCAGGTCTGGTAGTCGAACTGGTAGGCGCCACGGTACTTTCCCGATGCGGACACGGCCTGGTAGTTGCCGGTCGCTTCACAATGGCGCAGGCGTTCCCACTGCTCCTCGGTCGGTCCGCCGGCCGGAGCGGGAGCGCCCTGGACGGCACCGTCGCCGGGTCTATCGCTGCTCGAGGCGCCAGCGCCGGTGTCGGCGTCGGCATTGGTGTTGGGTTGGGCGTGGGTCGGCGCCTGGGTCGCTCGGGTTTTGAGCGTCTTGGCGGCCGCCGCCTGGCGTTGGGCCTCGGCGTGAAGCCGTTCGGCCTCGGCCTCCATCGCTCGTGCGGCAAGGAGGGCGTTGTCGGCCGACTGGCGGTCTGCTGCGAGTTGGTCGATCCCGTCCGCGAGTTCGACGAGCGCCGGCTCGACCTGAGCTTTGAGCCGTTCGTAGTGACGCACCGCCTCGTCAAATTGGCTGGCCGTACTCGAGGCGAACGTGAGGCGGGCGGATCGCTCCATCGGGTCGGATTGTTCTGCCAGCAACTGCGCGAGGCCGTGGCGGTCCGAGGTGTAGGCATCGACGGTCCAGCGGCGCATTTCCCGGCGGGCGGCCGCAATCTGTTCGACGAGCGAGGCCTCGCTGAGGTTCAGCCCTTCGAGTCGATGCTGCGCGGCGGTCTGCATGCGAGCGACCGCATCGACCTGGGCCTCGGCTGCCACGACGGCGGCTTGGGCGTCGCTGAGCGAAGGCAATGGCGCGGTGCTCTGGGCTGCCGCCTCGGGGAGGGTCATCGGCACCGGGAACTCGCCGGCGCCGGGGAGGTTGAGCCCGCCGGTGACGCCGAGGGAACCGGCGACGGCGAGCGAGAGCGCAGCGATCCACCGCTTCGAGCGCGTCACCATGGTGCTGGGCATGTGTCACCGATCGGCATGGTTTCGACAGACATTGAAGCGATCACCTGATACTCGGGCGTAGCGAACGGGAACCCGAACAGCGAGACATTCGCGCGCCGAGGGTGACGATGAGAAATCGATGGGAGTGATCGGCGGTGAACGGGGCCGGTCAAGGCCGCCTCGCGCAAATGAGCCGAACGGCCCAACCGCAACGGAGAATTTCGCTCCTACCGTGGCCCGAATGATGTGCACGAAACGACTCGTCGTCGTCATTTCCGCGCTGGCGCTGTCGGCCTCGGCCTGTTCGAGCGCGACAGCGGATGAAGGTCCCGACCAGCGGCCGGCCGGTGCCTCGAACACCACGTCGCTGGAACAGGCAGCGGGAATCGGTCCCGCCGGGTCCGGGCCGGCTCCGGCGACGGTCACCCTGGGGCTGCTGCTCGACGTCGATTCATTCGACCCGCTCGGATCGCTCGGAGACTCTGGCGCACTTCAGGCATTCCGGTTCGTCTACGACACGATGGTGAGGGTGGACCGCGACGGAAAGGTGGTTCCCGGAATCGCCGAGTCGTGGACCACCGAGGGGACCTCGACCACCTTCCAGATCCGCTCGGGGCTGACGTGCTCCGATGGAACGGCGCTCGATGCCGCTGCGGTCGGTGCGTCCATTCGAACCCTCGGTACCGAGGGCGGAATGGGTGGAGCAGGGGTGTTCGGCCCCGGCGGACTCAAGGAGGTCCGTGTCGACGAGGGGGCGAACACCGTGACGATCGAGACCGGTGCCTTGTACAACGAAATGCTCCCGGCGATGACCAGCAGCAGCCATATCGTGTGCCCAGCAGGTTTGGTCGATCGGGAGGCCCTGCGGCGCACCCCGCAAGGTTCGGGCCCCTACGAACTGATCAGTTCGCAGCCCGGCACCTACCTGTTGAAGCGCCGCGATGCCTACACCAATCTGCCCGCCGGAACCGCCATCACCGACCTGCCTCAGACCGTGACGCTGTCGGTGATCGGCGATGACGCGACGGCGGCGGACCTGCTCGCTCAGAACCGCGTGCAGATCATCGCGACGCAGTCGTCGATCTCGAGCTTCCTGGCGAGCGACCCGACCCTGGTCGCCGTCCCAGCAGCAGGATGGGGGACCAATGCGGTGACCTTCATGCAGCGTGAGCAGTCGGCCACCGCGGACCCGCAGCTGCGGCGAGGGATGGCCATGTTGCTCGACAGCGTCGAGGGGTCGGCCGCCGAGACGGGAGGCACCGGCATCAGCCGCCGGACGATGTTCACCCCCAACCTTGCGTGCTACAGCGAGGACCTGGCCAAGGCCGCACCGGCCTATGACCCGGCTGCGGCGGCCGCGCTGCTCGATTCGGCGGGCTACGTCGTCGGCGCCGACGGGTTTCGGACGCGCCCGGACGGGACCCCGCTCGTCATCCGAGTCGTCGGAAACAACTTCCAGGGGATGGCCCCGCAGTACATCGCCGACGCGCTCGAAGCGGGCGGCTTCCATGTCGATCTGTTCGTGGGCACCTACGACGAATCGATCGCCAAGCTGCTGAGCGACAACTTCGACGTCGGCATGTACCCGTACGTCTCCTCGGACCCCTCCCTGAGTTCGTGGCCGAACCAGATCGGCACCTCCGCCGTCGCGAATTTCTCGCGGATCAGCAACCTGGAATTCGACGCGTATGCGGCGGCGGCGCTGGCTGCAGACGTTGACTCAGAGCAGCGATGCTCCTCGTGGCACGAAGCCGAGCGCGCTGCGCTGTCGGCGGCCGATATCGTGCCGTTCTCGCAGCCGGTGAAGCACTGGTTCGGCAACGGCGTGACCTTCGACGCCACCTACTTCACCGTCGATCCCTTCTCGATCCGAACGGCGTAGATCACGGCGGTCGGCCGCCCGTCACAGGCCATGGCACCCGCGGCGGGCGTCGGGTTTGGGAGGATGTTCGGGTGACGTCGGTGAACCCCAAGAGTCGAACGTGGGTGAAGGGGTCGCCTCGGCGCCCGAACAAGACCCAGATCGTTGCACTGACGGTGGTGTCGCTGTTGTGTCTGGGGCCGGTGGTCGCCCTCATCGTCGCGATGAATCGGCCGTCGAACCCGCTGCATCTGTTGTCCGAGGAGACCGAGATTCCGAACGACGGAGCGCGGGTGCGGGTCACGGTGGTGTCGATCGCCCCGACGTCGGGCATCGCTCGGGTGCAGATGTCGATCCTGCCGTCGATCGGACTTCTCGACGGCAGCGGTCTCAAAGACCCGTTGTTGCTGAGGGTCAACGACGCCCGAGGCGACAACACGGTCACCTTCGCCGAGGGTGAAGCGGTGCGCGCGGTCGACGTGTCGGTCGACTTGAGCGGCAATTCGGTGGAGCGGTACCCCTTCGACGAGTACGAGTTCGGGTTGTTCTTCCGTCTGGAGTTGGTGGTGAGCAACACCGAGCAGTCCGCGGATGGCAGTGTGATCGTGACCGGCACCACCAAGACCGAATCGGTTCCGATCACCGTCGAACTCGCGGCCGAGGTGAGCGACTTCAACGTCGACGTCAACGAACTCGACCAGGATCTCGCGGTGCCCAACGAGGCGGTGGGCGTTGCGTACCTCGTGCATCGGCCGTTGACGACGACGGTGTGGGCGATCGGGGTCATGGCCCTCATGTGGGGTTTGGCGATCGTCGGCGTGATGATCGTGTGGGCGATTCTCATCTGGCGAATCGACCTGCCGTTCTGGGCGATGGGCTACTTCGTCGGCGTGTTGTTCGCGTTGCCGCCGCTTCGCGATTCCCTACCGGGGTCGCCCCCGCCGGGGACCCTGCTGGACTTCGTCGCGTTCTATTGGGCGGTGGGGATCACCGGAATCACCCTCATCACCACCGTCGGAGTCTGGCTGCAACGGGCCAAGCCGGAGGTGGTGGCCCCGCCGGCCGTCAAGAAGCTCGATGCCAAATCGAACAAGGGCAGCGCCGGCGACGGCCGCGAGGATCTCACGACCAAGGAACACGCGGCGATCACCGACGCCCGGCCGCCCGAGCCTCGGCCCGATGGCGGAGGGGTGTAGCTCAGGTCGTGGGACCCGGCGCAGGCACGGCGCGTCGCGCGTGTTGCCCGTAGGCCCAGCCCGGTCCGCGGTACGCATAACTCAGGCGCTCGCTCCATCTACGGGATTGAGCGATGTCTCTCATGATGTCGGCGTATTCGCGAAACGCGATCGCCGGCAGTGAGAAGGTATTGAGGTTCTTCGTGAGGCCGTAGGTCGGGCGCTCCTCCTCCTTGCGGAAGGTGCCGAACAAGCGATCCCAGACGATGAAGATCCCGCCGTGGTTCCGGTCGATGTAGTTCGGGTTCACGCCATGGTGGACCCGGTGATACGAGGGCGTGTTCATCGGCCCTTCGAACGGACCCATAGTGTCGATCGCCTCGGTGTGAACCCAGTACTGGTAGACGAGGTTGATCGATCGGGACAGTTCGATCAGCCGTGGTCGCACCCCGAGGTAGGCGAGCAGTCCGTTCGGCACGAAGATGCCGACGATGTCGAGCACGGGCTGGCGCAGCGCAACCGACAGGTTGTAGCGCTCGGAGCTGTGATGCACGACGTGGATCGCCCAGAGGAAGCGGGTTTCGTGCTGGAGTCGATGGTTCCAGTAGTAGATGAAATCCCACCCCACGATGGCGAGGGTCCAGGCGGCGATCCCCGTGCCGAGGTCGCCGCGACGCCTGGCCCACAGCCGCTGTGGTGAGGTCCGTTCGGTCCAAGTTGCGGACGCGACGACCGTCGCGATCCCGATCGCCGCGGCGGCCGCGGTTCCACCGACCCGTTCGACAGTGTCGCGTTCGGTGGCGTCGCGTTCGGTGGGTGTGGTCGGTCGGTCGCTGTCGGGGGCAGCGGCGACTCGTCGGGAGCGGCGGCGACGGGTCGATACTGCGTCTGCGACGGTGGCAATCGCCGCCCCGGCCGCGGCCAGGGTCAGCAGCGGTTTGGCGGCCTTGCCTCGGCCGACCTCGAGGTGCGGTCGAACCTGGGAGTAGGCGAGGGGCACCACGACCGAGCCGACGGCGAGCGCGAGGTTCGCCCGGGTGTCGCGACGCTCGAATCTGGCGGCGTCGAGGGTGTGGTCGTCGGGGCGGCGTTGGAGCCAACGGTTCTCGAGCCACATCGTGGCGAAGAACCACGGCGTGGCGGCGACGGTCGGATCGATACTCATCGGACACCCTCCGGCACTGCCTGTTTTCCGGCACTGCCTGTTCTCCGATAACCAGTGGTCGTGATCACGACCACTGGTTATCGGAGAACAGGCCTCGGTAGCATCAGGCTATGGCAGCCCTCGTCGTTGCGGCGCTCGCGATCGTCGGTTGTTTCGCGGCGGGTGCGTTTGCGTGGACGCTCGGCGAGTACCTCCTGCATTCGAGCTTTCACTGGGCCAAGGGCAAGGGGCTGGCGTCGCGGGAGCACCTGGGCCACCACGTGCGGGCGAGTTGGAGGTTCGACCCGGTGCTGCTGCTCGCCTGGCTGGGGGTCGTGCTCGTCGGAGCCGGGCTCGCTTGGCTCGGGTCTCGGTGGGTGCCATCCGTCGTGGCGTTCTCCTTCTCTGCGGGGTGGACGGTTGGGTACTTCTTCTACGAGTGGCATCACCGTGCCGCTCACCTGCGCGGGCCGCGGAACCGCTGGGAACGGTGGCTGCGGATCAACCACTTTCAACATCATTTCGGGCATCCGACGAAGAACCAGCAGGTGACGATCCCATTGTGGGACCACGTCTTCGGCACGGCCTACACCGCAGACGTCGTCAGGGTTCCCCGGCGCTTGGCGATGCCGTGGCTCCTGGACGAGGACGGGAACCTGCGTCCCGAGTTTGTGGGGGACTACGTGATCGTTGGCGATGACCGTTCGACGACCGAGCGCGGCATTGCGCTCGACACGGCGAGGGCCTTTGCGAACCTCGCTCCGACGTCGAACGACCCCGCCTCGGAGGTCGGCGCAAGGGTACGCTGAGGCGGTCTCATCCCGTCGCTACGCCCGGCGCGAATCCGTATGGGACCACAACAACGGGGGGTGTAGGTGGGAACGTTCATCGCTACGTGGAATCCTAAGAAGTCGGAGCTGTCGCCGCAGGACTTGGCGGCCGCGATCACGGACACATCCGCCGGCAAGGTGTGGCGCGGCGCGTGGTCGATGGGAGCGCGCACACAGGGGATCGTGCCGGGTGACCGGGTCTTCCTGCTTCGCCAGAACGTCGATCGTGGTCTGATCGCGAGCGGCGTCGCGGCCTCGGATATCTATCTCGCCGAGAAGTGGGACGGCTCGGGTGCCGACGCTCCCTACGTCGATGTGGAATGGGATCGGGTGCTCGACCCGGCGGACCGGTTGCCGACCGAGTTGCTTCAGGGTCTGGTTCCCGGTGTCCCGTGGAGATTTCTCCGAGCGTCGGGTGGCGAAGAAGAAGGACTCGGTGCGCAAGAAGACCGGGAAACTGGCATGTGAGGCATGTGGATTCGACTTCGCGGCGATCTACGGGCAACTGGGGGGAGAACTTCATCGAGTGTCACCACACTCGCCCGCTGGCCCAGTTCGGCGCCGGCACGACGAAAGCGTCCGATCTGGCGCTCCTGTGTTCGAACTGCCACCGGATGGTTCACCGAAATCGGCAAGGTGCGTTGTCGGTCGAAGAGTTGAAGGCCATCTTGGCGGCGCCTTGAGCCTGGCGACCGGCCTGCCGAGGTGAACTTGAGGATCAGCGTCGACACGCTTCTCCGAAAACGCCAAAACCCGCCATTTCTGGCGGGTTTGCGCTGTACGCCCCCTGGGACTTGAACCCAGAACCTGCGGATTAAGAGTCCGTTGCTCTGCCAATTGAGCTAGAGGCGCATCTGCCATCGGGGGCGGCTTCGTGGAGGCCGACCCGTCAAGGGCGTTGGTCATGTTACTGCCTCAGCCGTTGGGGTCGCCAAATGCAAATGGGGCCCAAGTCGGGCGTCCGTTCAACCGGGTCGTCCGTTCAACCGGGTCGTTGTGTCGAGGCGTTCGCGGTGCGGTGGATGGCCTGGCCACGGAAACGCAGCGGTTGTTCGTCGTACTCCTCCTGTGCGTGGGCAATCCAACCGGCCGTTCGGGCAATGGCGAACACCGCCGTCGACGCACCGACGGGCATTCGACCGACGTAGGCGAGGGCGGCGAGCGCCAGATCGATGTTGGCGCTCCCACCCGCCTCGGTGGCGACGGCCTCGATGAGTTGACGATCGCCCGCCGTTGCGATGGCCGAGACCGCGTCGAGCAACATTGCGGTACGGGGATCGTTGCGGTGGACGACGTGGCCGACACCGAGCGACGGTGAAGGTTCGTCGGCGCGAGACCTCCCCGACTCGACAAACTCTCGATGCACCGCGGCGCTGGCGCGCCCATGGAGCGCCCCGTCGAGCGCGGCCAGGCCGGCGATGAGACAGGTGTCGGGTCGTGCTCGCGCCGAGGCGGCGACTCGAACCGCCAGCGCTGACAGGGCGAGGCCGTGTTCCGCGAGCAGGACGAGAGCGGTGTTCATCGCCCGGACCCGGGCAGGGGTCGCCTTGAGCGGCGACCACAGATGCCACAGTCGTGTAGCGACGCCGAATCGTGTCGAGACTCTCCCGGAACCGGCGCTTCCGGAACCGGCGTTTCCGGAACCGGCGCTTCCGGAACCGGAGTCGCTGGTGACGCCCTCGACCGTGAGCATCGCTTCGATCGCTCGCCGTCCCGCATCGGTCCAGTCGACGCACTCATCACGGTCACCAAAGTTCGATAGCGGCGCACGGTCGGAATCGAGTTGTCGTCGGGTAATGACCTCGATGAGCCGGGGGATGGTCGTCGACTCATCGATGTGGGGCGCGGGCGAGCGCCGGCGCCCGCGGCTGGCACACTCGGTCGTCCATCCTTTGCCGACCTGTGTGGCCGGCGTCTGCCACAGCAGCTCCGCGACCGTCTCGAACGGGAGGTGATCGTCGATGAGTTCCGACAGGTCCATCCCTCGGTACCGCACGACGCCGTTGGTCACGGTGCTGATTTCGGTGGCGACCAGGAGGTCGATGCTGGCGGGTGCCCGACGTTTGGTCCGCGGGCGTGACCGGCTTGCCAGCGCATCGATCTCGTCGGCGTCGTACAGGCTCGTCTTGCCGTCGGGGCCAGGAACCCGACGCAGAGCGCCACGGCTGACGTAGGCGTAGAGGGTGTTGACGTTGACACGAAGTCGTAGCGCGGCTTCGCGGGCCGGGACCAGCTCTCCCATCTGGACATTCTCATCAACAACATTGACGTAAATCAATCTTGATGAGGGGATGTGCCGGGCGGAGGATCGTGCCATGAACGATCTGCACGGAACCATGAACTCCAACGAGGCTTTGGCGGCCTTCGGTGATGTCGTCGACCGCGTGAGCAAGGGGCACGAGACCGGCTCCGGCGACCCCGGCATCCAAACCTCGGCGCTTTCGGTGAGCGGGTCCCGCGTGGTGTGGCCGTCGTCGTTCGACATCACTGGGCTCGCCTTGGGCGCCGTGGCGAACGCGACGCTGGCGGCGGCACGGCTTTGGGAACTTCGAAACGACCTGGGCACGACACCGCGGGTGTTCGTCGACAGTCGGGCTGCGTGTGCGGCCTTCGCACTCGAGTCGCGTTTCGAGCCCATCGGCTGGGAGCGGCCGCCGATCTGGGATCCGATCGCCGGCAACTATCAGACCGCGAACGGATGGATCCGGCTGCACACGAACTACGCGTCGCACCGATCGGCGGTTGAGGAGGTTCTCGGGGCACACGATCGCGCCGGGGTTCAGGCCGCGGTCGCCACGATGGACTCGAACGAACTCGAAGATGCCGTGGTCGACAACGGGGGAGCGGCTGCGGCGATGCGAACCCGCGAACAGTGGCTGGGCTCCGAAGCCGGTTCGGCCACCGCCGCGCCGACCGCACTGGCGACCACCTGGGCCCGGGCCGTTGCGGCCCCGAAATGGTCGGGCGGCGGTGCGCAGCCGTTCAGCGGAGTGCGGGTGGTCGACCTGACGAGGGTGATCGCCGGGCCGACGTGCACGAGGTTCCTCGCGGGATACGGCGCCGACGTGGTGCGGGTCGACCCCCGAGGATTCGAGGAGGTGACCTCGCTGCTGCCGGAAACGACGTTGGGCAAGCGGTGCGCGGCACTCGACCTTCGAAGCCCAGACGACCGGATCGCTTTCGAGGAACTGGTGGCGGGCGCGGACGTGTTGGTGTGCGGCCTTCGGGCCGCCGCGCTCGAGCGGCTGGGATACGGGCACGATCGACTCCGTACGCTCAACCCGGACCTGATCATCGCGCGGGAGAATGCCTACGGATGGGAGGGGCCGTGGGTCGACCGTCGAGGTTTCGACAGTCTGGTGCAGATGAGTTGCGGCATCGCCGATCGAGAGCGGGCATCGGATGGAGCGCCGGGTGCGCTGCCGGTGCAGGCGCTCGACCACGCGACGGGGTGGCTGCTGGGCGCGGCGGTCGCCCAAGCGCTCACCCAGCGGCTCGTCGACGGTCGGGTCGCCACGATTCACGCATCCCTCGTCGGCATGGCCAACCTGCTGTGGTCGCTACCTGTCCCCGACGTGGAGGCCGCCCCAACCTCGCTCGACGAAATTCCACCCGTCGAGCGGTCGACTCATTGGGGCCCCGCTCGCGTCGTCGGGCCAGCGGCAGGTGTCGATGGTGCGCCCCAGGTGTGGGCCTACGAGGCCGGCCCGCTCGGCCGTCATCAACCTCGCTGGTCGAACTGAAGGCTGCGAGCCTCCATGGTCTCGGCCTGTCCCCGAAGTTTGAAATCGGGGGCGGTTCCGTGGGGTGAGTGAGGGGATTCGAACCCCCGGCCTCCAGTGCCACAAACTGGCGCTCTAACCAACTGAGCTACACCCACCACGGGCGGTGGCGACTATAGCCGGACCGCCCGATCGGCACGAAACCGATTCGCGGCCGCGTTCACAGCCGTGTGAGCGCCCCTCCGGCCCGACGGACCGCACGAGACCGGGCGTCCATTCGTCCAGTACAGCGCCAGTATCGTCCTGTGGACCAAAGGAGGGTGCGATGAAGGAATTCGTGGATCGGGTCGCCGTTGTGACCGGCGGCGGGAGCGGGATCGGCCGAGCGACGTGTCTGGCGTTGGCCGAGCGCGGAACCCGCGTTGCGGTGGTCGACCGGAGCGAGGCCGCAGCCCATGAGACCGCCGACCTGGTCAAGACCATCGGGCCGGCCGCCTCGGTGCACACCGTCGACGTGAGCGATGTCGCTCAGCTCGAAGCGTTGCCGAACGAGGTCCTCGAAGCACACGGTGCGGTGAACATCCTCATCAACAACGCCGGGGTGACCTCCGCTGGTTCGTTCGAACGGGAGTCGGTCGAGGACCTGCAGTGGATCGTCAACATCAATATGTGGGGAGTGGTGCACGGGTGCCGCGTTTTCCTGCCGCACCTGCACGAGGCAGACGAGGCCCACATCGTGAACCTCTCGTCGATGGTCGGACTCGTCGGGCTGCCACACAACGTCGCGTACTCACTGACCAAGGGAGCGGTGCGCGGGTTCACCGAGGGGCTTCGAGCGGAGCTCATCCGTACCAGCATCGGTGTCACCACGGTGTTTCCGGGGTCGATCAACACCAACATCACCCAACACGCGCGGGGCGCGGAACGAGATCGGCTCGCTCGCATGGGCAAGAACCGGCTCGCACCCATCGTGATGCGTCCACCCGCAGCCGTGGCGAACGGCATCGTGAAAGGCATCGAGCGCAACAAGGCCCGTGTCGTCGTCGGTCCCGACGCTCACATGGTCAGCCTGATCACCCGCTTCGCGCCCGGCCGCTCGGGACTCATCGGACGGCTCACCAGCCGCGTCGCCGAGTAGCCAGCGCTGACCGGCCAGCGCCTGCCCGCGCCAGCCTGTTCTCCGATAACCAGTGGTCGTGATCACGACCACTGGTTATCGGAGAACAGGTAGTGTGCGGCGGGACGTGTTCGGCGTGAAGGGGACGGGGCAGCGATGGGTAAGGGCGAAATCGTCGAGTGTGAACGGGTGGATCTGGGGTTCCTCTCGGACGCCCCGATCAAGGTGACGGTGAATCAGGTCGTCGCCTGCACCGGACAACGACTCTGGGACATTCTCGCCGACGGCGAGTCGTGGACCCGCTGGGTCAAGCCGATCGTCGGGGTCGAATGGACCTCGCCGAAACCGCTCGGCATCGGCACCACCCGAACCGTGACCATGGTCGGCGGCCTCGTCGGCTACGAGGAGTACCTCGCGTGGGATGCGCCCCGTCATTTCGCCTTCCGGTTCAACCAGACCACCAAGGGCGGCCCGGAAGCCTTCGTCGAGGAGTACCGCATCTACGACCTCGGCAACGGAAGCTGCAAGGTGTCCTGGACGATGGCGATGCGGATCGGCGGCCCGTCGGCCCGGATGCCGGGGGTCGTCGCTGCGGGCATGAAAAAGGCGAACGCCAGCTTCCTCAAGAAGCTGGCGTCCTATGCCGCGTCGAACCCGGTGCTTGCCGACGACTGATCAACCCACGGGGGTGAACGTGGCGGGCAGCGAGTGAATGCCGGCCACGAAGGCGGAGGGTGAGCGGTCGATCGGGCCGTGCGGATCGCTCAACGTGATGTCCGGCAGTCGCCGGAACAGTTCCTCGAAGACCACCTTGATCTCCATGCGGGCGAGGTTGGATGCCATGCAGTAGTGGGTGCCGAACCCGAATGCGACGTGCGGATTCGGGTTCCGGTCGATCCGGAACTCCTCCGGATTGTCGAACACCCGGTCGTCGCGGTTGGCCGACTGATAGAGCATGAACACCACATCGCCTTCGACGAGGTCGACCCCGTGCAGTGTGATCGGCTTCGCCACGGTGCGGGTGAAGTTCATGACCGGGCTCGTGAAGCGGACGATCTCCTCGACCGCCGAGTCGATCAGATCGGGGTTCGCGATCAGCAGGTCCCGCTGATCCGGGTTCTGGCTGAAGGCGCGCATTCCGCCGGCGATGGCGTTGCGGGTGGTCTCGTTGCCGGCGACCATCAACAGCACACAGAACATCAGCAGCTCATCGCTGCTGAGATCCGAAACCGTTTCACCGCCCTCGTAATTCTGAAGGTGGCCCTCCTCGTATTTCAGCTCCCCGGCGTCGTAGGCAGCGGTGAGGATGGAGATGAGATCCTCGCCAGGGTCGGCTCGGCGGGCCTCGATCAGCCCGGCGATGTGGCTGGTGTATCCCTCGAATGCCTCGGCACCCGCCATGAGCGCTTCGACGTCGTCGGGGCCCGCCGCTTCGGCGCCGATCATCTGATCGGACCACTGGTACAGCGTGCGGCGCATGCTCGGATCGATGCCGAGCAACTCCGAGATCACCATCAGCGGTACGTGCATCGCCAGGTCGCCGACGAAATCGATCTCGCCGGAGCCTTCCACCTCGTCGATGACCTCGTTGGTGAGTTCCCGAACGTGTTCGGTCATCTTGCGCACCTGTCGCGGCGTGAATCCCCGCGACAGCAGGCGTCGTTGACGTGTGTGTTCGGGGTCGTCCATCGACACGATCGACAACGGCACGGCGTTGACCGGACGCACACCGAGCCCGGAGATGAAGTGCTCGGTGTTGCGCGACACCTCGATGACGTCGGCGTGGCGGCTGATGGCGTACATATTGGTATTCGCGTCGAACCAGACAGGATGTTCGTCGCGAAGCCACGCGTAATAGGCCCACGGGTCGTCGTAGAGCGCGGGATCGGTGAGGCTGATCGAGGCGAACTCGTCGTTGGGCATGGATTCCCCCTGCGAAGCGGTGATGCGCCGCCAACCGACGACGCTATTGAACGAGCGTTCAACGGCTCGCAGCATAGCTGGACACGCGCTCAAGCCGTCCATCACTTCCAAGCCGGCCACGACCAACCGCTCCACTGCGGTGAACAAGTGCTGCGGTGAACAAGTGAAGGTGGGGGGCCAAGGGCGGCGGGAGCCCCGGCCACGCCCACCTTCGCGGCTGAGTCTGCCGCACTTTCGCGCGATATGCCAACACCACGGCGTAATTGGTCGCCGTGGTCGAATCGCCGCGTTGCGCCCCCGGTAGGAATCGAACCTACGACCTAGAGATTAGAAGGCTCCCGCTCTATCCAACTGAGCTACGGAGGCAGGCGTGACAAGTGTACTCAGCGGTCACCCGGCGACGCCTCGTGGCCAGGCCCGGACCGGGCAGTAGTGTCGGGTGATGGCCACGAGTCCACTCGGAATGCCCCGTGGGGTGAACGAACCCACCGTCTATGACACCGTCGGAGGGGAAGCGTTTTTTCGCGAGCTCGTCGATCACTTCTACGACAACGTCGAGGCCGACGAGCCGCTGGTCGCGTTGTACCCAGAACGCGACGACCTCGGCCCTGCCCGAGAACGATTCCGCCTGTTCCTGAGCCAGTTCTTCGGCGGGCCGCGCACCTACACCGACACTCGCGGCCACCCGCGCCTGCGGATGCGCCACCTGCCCTTCACCGTCGATGAGGACGGTCGCGACCGTTGGCTTCGGGCGATGCGTTCGGCGATGGATGTCATGGACATCGACCCGGCCATCGATGCGACGATGTGGGAGTACTTCGTGCAGAGCGCCGAGTTCATGCGCAACGACCGCATCCCGGAACAGGACTGATCCCGCCCCACCGGCGGCGTCCACACAACAGCGAGGAGGCTCGGATGGGTCACGGTCACGACCATCACCACGCGACCGCGGCACGTGGCGGGCAGCGCCACCGCCGGCCGCTCGCGATCGCGTTAGCGCTGACCGTCGCGTTTCTTGTCGTGCAGGTTGTGGTCGGGTTCGCCACCGGATCGTTGGCGCTCATCTCCGACGCCGGTCACATGGCCACCGATTCGCTGGGGCTGGCGATGGCGCTCACCGCGATCGTGGTCGCGTCGCGGGGCAGCAGCCGCTCAACGCACACCTTCGGCACCTACCGTCTCGAGATCCTCGCGGCGCTGGCCAACGCCGTGCTGCTATTCGGCGTTGCAGGCTATGTGCTCTACGAGGCGGCGGTTCGGTTGGGCGACCCACCGGAGGTCGCCTCGATGCCGGTCCTGATCGTCGGGGTGATCGGCCTCGGCGTCAACGTCGCGGCGTTCGCGCTCCTGCGCGCCGGTGCCAAGGAATCGCTCAACATCGAGGGCGCCTATGTTGAGGTGTTGAGCGACGCGTTGGGATCGCTCGGCGTGATCGTGGCGGCGGTGGTGATGCACGTCACCGGATGGAGGTGGGTCGACGCGGCGATCGGCAGCGCCATCGGGCTGTTCATCCTGCCGCGGGCCTGGCGTCTCGGTGCCGAGGCGTTGCGGGTGCTGCTCCAGGTCGCCCCCGGCCACATCGATATCGACGAACTGCGCCGTGACCTCGCCGCGCTGGACGGCGTGGTGGACGTGCACGACCTGCACCTGTGGACCCTGACCTCGGAGATGGAGGTGTTGACCGCACACCTCCGCACCGCCCCCGGGGCCGACGCTCACTCGGTGCTCGACGACGCCCGCTCGATGCTCGCGGCCAAACACGGGCTCGATCACGCGACCCTTCAGGTCGAGCCGCTCGACCACGAAGGCTGTGACGCGGTCGATTGGTGAAGATCGCATGGCTCGGTCGAGGCACGTCGTTCAGATGATGTCGAGCAACGTCCACAGAGCAAACCCGGCGAACACGGCGGCCCCGACGTAGTTCAACTTGTCGAGGCTGAACCGCTCGGTGAGCTTCGACCCGAAGGTGGCGGCAAGCCCAGACACCGCCAACAGCGCAGCGAACGCTCCGAGGGCCACGCCGAACGGGTCGCCGGTGCGCGCTGCGAGCGATGCGGTGGTCAACTGGGTGAGATCGCCGAGTTCCGCGAGCCCGATCATGGCGAACGCCGCGAGTGCTGCCGCCTTGGCCGAGGTGTCACCGGTGGCGCCGAGATCGTGTTCCTCCTCGTCGCGGCCCGACAGGGCCTCGCGCAGCAGGAATGCCGAACCTGCGGCGAACATGAAAAACACGACGACGTTGACGACCCGGTCGGGCAGTTTGGCGAGCAGGCCGCCGGCGGCTACGGCGATCGTGACGTGCATCGCGAACGCCGCCGCCGAACCCACCCACACGGCGAGGGGCCGTCGATATCGCGTCGTCAACACGATCGTGGCGAACATCGTCTTGTCGGGTAGCTCGGCGGGAAACACCGCGGCGAACGCCGTCAGGGCGGAACTCATTTTGCATCCCCGATGGTGGTCGGTGCGGGAGTTTCGAGGCCGGCGACCGGTTGGTGGTTCGCCGAGGATCTCAGCCAACCACCAACCGGTCACGCCGTTTCGATGGAGCGGGTGACGGTAATCGAAACCGCATAGCCTGCTTGGAAGGCAGGGGCTCTAGCCATTGAGCTACACCCGCAGGAGTTGGCCACTATAGCGGTTGGTCGGGACGGAGAGATTCGAACTCTCGACCCCCGGCTCCCAAAGCCGGTGCGCTAGCCAGACTGCGCCACGTCCCGATGGCCCCGAACGGGCCGCGCCTACCGTACATGACCGAGGACGTCGCGAACGGAATCCGTCGCAGGCGGCCGATTCCGGCGCCCCTCGGTCGACAGAGTAAGCTTCCGTCCCTGTGAAGTCCTCCATCGAGCCCCAAGAGGGCAACAAGGTCAAAATCTCGGTCACGATCGAGGCGGAAGAGTTCGAGCCGGCGATCGCCGCCGCCTGGCAGGCCATCGCCCGAGAGGTCCGTATCCCCGGGTTCCGTCCGGGCAAGGCCCCTCGCAAGGTGCTCGAGGCTCGGATCGAGCCTGGGTATGCCCGCAGCGAGGCCATCAACAAGGCCGTGCCGGAGTTCTACTTCCGGGCCGTGCGCGAGCACGACGTCGACGCCATCGATCAGCCCGACGTCGAGGTGACCGGCGGAGAGGAAGACGGCGACGTCACCTTCGACGCCGTGGTCGAGGTGCGCCCAGAGATCTCCCTCAGCGGCTATGAAGGCCTGACGATCGAGGTCCCCAACCCGATTCCGAGCGACGACGACGTGACCGAACAGATCGATCGCCTCCGTGGCCAGTACGGCGACCTGGTCGCGGTCGAGCGTCCGGTGCAGCGCGACGATTACGTCACGATCGACCTGTCCGCAAAGCAGGGCGACGAGGTCGTCGAAGGTCTCACCGTCGACAACTACAGCTATGTCGTTGGTTCCGGAGTGATCGTCCCCGAACTCGACGACCACCTCGTGGGCGCCGAGGTCGACAACGAACTCAGCTTCACCGCACCGCATCCGCGCGAGGGCGAAGACCCGGTCGACTTCTCGGTAACGGTGCGCGGGGTCAAAGAACAACAGCTTCCCGACCTCACCGATGCGTGGGTGAGCGACGCCACCGAGTTCGGGTCCGTGGCCGACTTCCGCGACGATGTGGTCGAGCGTCTAAGCGCCGCGCGAAAGTCCGAGGCATCGGTCGCCGTGCAGAACGGCCTCGGCGAAAAGCTTGCCGAGCTCGTGCTCGACGAGGTACCCGAGGCATTGCTGAATGCGGAACTGCGGGCTCGACTCGAAAACATGGTTGGGCGTCTCCAACAACAGGGGCTGTCGCTCGACACGTACCTTCAGGTGACCGGAACCGACCCGGCGACATTCACCTCGGATCTCAAGCGCGACGCCGAGGTGGCGATCAAGGTCGATCTTGCGTTGCGTTCGGTGGCCCGCCAGGAGTCGCTGGATCCGACCCAGGACGACATCGACGGCGAGATCGTCAAAATCGCCGAGCGTGTGGAACTCGATCTCGACACGGTTCGTGAGCGCCTCGATGCGGCCGATCAACTTGTCGACCTTCGTTCCGAGATGGCGCGACGCAACGCGATGCGTTGGATGATCGACCGGGCGGAGATCGTCGACGCAGACGGTCACGCGGTGTCCCGCGACGAACTCGACCTGAACTTCGACGATGATGAAGACGACTTCGGTCACGATCATGATCACGATCACGATCATGATCACGACCATGATCACGACCACGATCACGATCACTGAACGTTGACCCGTCGCTGACCTCAACAGAACGGACTCGCACTATGGCCCTTGCCGCGCAGAACTCGATCATCCCGAACCCGGGCGTCATCTACAAGGATTCGCAGGGTCGAGAGACCGTGACGGATCTCTACACGCGCATGTTGCGGGAAAACATCGTCTTTTTGGGCACCCCCATCAACGACGATGTCGCCAACATGATCTGCGGTCAGTTGCTGTATCTCGAAGCCGAGAACCCCGACCGACCGATCAGCCTGTACATCAACAGCCCGGGTGGAGACATCAACGCCCTGTTGGCGATCTACGACACGATGCAGTACATCCGCCCCGAGGTGTCGACCCTGTGTTACGGGCAGGCCGCGTCGGCCGCGGCGGTGCTGCTTGCCGCCGGGGCCCCCGGGCAACGCCTGGCGCTGCCGAACGCCCGCATCCTGTTGCACCAGCCGTACGCCCAGAGCTACGGCCAGGCCTCCGACGTCGTGTTGGCAGCATCGGAGATCATGCGTCTGAAGGACGCACTCGAGAGCATCCTTTCCCGCCACACCGGCCAATCCATCGAACGCATTGCCGCGGACACCGACCGCGACTTCGTGATGACGGCCCATGAGGCGAAGGAATACGGCCTCATCGATGAGGTGTTGGAAGACCGTACGGTCGTCGACAACAGCGCTGCGATCAGCGCGGTCGTCTGAGGCCCAACCGAGATCCTCAGCGTCATCGGTCCACCGAGGGGCCATCGAGGGAGCCAGGACAGTACGGCCCCGGTCGTCACAAACGGTGCCATCGGCACGTGAACATGGTAAAAGTGTGCGGACCAACCGGGGACATCCCATGGCTCGCACCGGTCGGGCAGCAGTAGGAACGGGGAGAGAAGCGTGGCCAAATTCGGAGACGGCGGGGAGCTGCTGAAGTGCAGCTTCTGTGGCAAGTCGCAGAAGCAGGTCAAGAAGCTGATCGCCGGTCCGGGGGTCTACATCTGCGACGAGTGCATCGAGCTGTGCAACGAGATCATCGAAGAGGAGCTCACCGAGGCCCCCGAGCTCGGCCTCGAGGAGCTTCCCAAACCCCGCGAACTGTCGGCATTTCTCGACGAGTACATCGTGGGTCAGGATCGGGCCAAGAAGATCCTGTCGGTCGCGGTTTATAACCACTACAAGCGCGTGCAGCACGGCGGCCGTTCCGAGGGCGAGGTCGAACTCGCAAAGTCGAACATCTTGTTGATCGGCCCCACGGGTTGCGGCAAGACGCTGCTGGCGCAGACGTTGGCCAGGGTCCTCAACGTTCCCTTCGCCATCGCCGATGCGACCGCGCTGACCGAGGCGGGCTACGTGGGCGAGGACGTCGAGAACATCTTGCTGAAGCTGCTGCAGGCCGCCGACTTCGACGTCAAGAAGGCCGAGACCGGCATCATCTACATCGATGAGATCGACAAGGTGGCCCGTAAGGCCGAGAATCCGTCGATCACCCGCGACGTGTCCGGCGAGGGCGTGCAGCAGGCACTGTTGAAGATCCTGGAAGGCACCCAGGCCTCGGTTCCTCCCCAGGGCGGTCGCAAACACCCGCATCAGGAGTTCATCCAGATCGACACGGTCAACGTGTTGTTCGTGTGCGGCGGCGCGTTCGCCGGCCTCGACAAGATCATCGAGCAACGCATCGGTCAGCGCAGCATCGGTTTCGGCGCCGACGTGCGGACCTCCCAGGAACGCATCGACGGCGACATTTTCTCCGAGGTGCTGCCGGAGGACCTCATCCGCTTCGGCCTGATCCCCGAGTTCATCGGTCGTTTGCCCGTGACCGCGGTGGTCGAACAACTCGACCGCGCCGCGATGGTGAACATCTTGACCGAACCGAAGAACGCGCTCATCAAGCAGTACCAGAAGTTCTTCGAGCTGGAAGACGTCGAACTGGAGTTCACCGACGATGCCCTCGACGCGGTGGCGGAACAGGCACTCGCGCGCGGCACGGGCGCCCGTGGCCTGCGGGCGATCCTCGAAGAGGTTCTGCTCGGGGTCATGTACGACCTGCCGAGCCGCGATGACGTCGGCCGTTGTGTGATCGACGGCGACACGGTTCGCGACAAGGTGTTGCCGACGCTGGTGCCCCGCACCGAACTGGCGCGCACCTCGCGCCCACGTCGCGCCGCGAGCTGAGCGGTGTCGGCTCGCGTCGGCGGCAGCGACCCCGAACGGGTCGCCGACGCGCTCGAGTATCTGCGCCGCCTCGTCGATCACGAGATCTCCTCGGTCGGCATCAGCGCGGGATCGGTCGAGGGGCTCAGTCTCGAACGGCCGGCCAAGGTGCTCGAGGCGCTCGGGCGCCCCGACAAGGCGCTGCGCACCGTGCACATCACCGGCACCAACGGCAAGGGATCGGTCGCTCGGATGGTGGAGGCGCTCGTCACCGCGAGCGGGCTTCGAGTGGGCACCTATCTCAGTCCCGAGGGCACGGTTCAGGAACGCATCCGCATCGATGGAGCACCGATCGACGACGCCTCACTGGCCGACGCGGTGTTGACGGTGCGCAATGTCGCGGACGCCATCGACGTGACACTGTCGGCGTTCGAGGCGGTGACGCTCACGGCACTCGTCGCCTTCGCCGATGCTCCGGTCGACGTCGCGGTGGTCGAGGTCGGGTTACTCGGCCGATTCGATGCGACCAACATCATCGATGGTGATGTGGCCGTGGTGACCTCGGTGGGCGGCGATCACACCGACTTTCGCGACGGCTGGCTCGAACGGGTTGCGGCCGAGAAGGCTGGAATCATCAAACCATCATCGGTCGTGGTGCTCGGCGACCTCGATGACGCACTGGTGCCCATCTTCGCCGGCGAGGACCACGAGCACCTGACCCGGTTCGGACACGATTTCGAACTTGTCGACGACCGGGTGGCTCTCGGCGGCCGTCAGATCGAGGTCGTGACGTCGCACCGTAGCCAACTCGGCGCACTCGTCCCGTTGCACGGGGCACACCAGAGTGTGAATGCGGCGGTCGCGCTCGAGGCGACCGAGGCGGTGCTGCACGTGAATCTGACCGACGAGACCGTCGCCGCAGCGTTCGACAGCCTGTCGTTGCGCGGCCGAGTCGAGGTCGCAGCCGTCGAGCCACTCATCGTGCTCGACGGCGGCCACAACCCCGATGCGGCTGCAGCGTTGGGCTCGACGCTGGCGGAGTCCTTCACGGTCGCCGGCCGTCGAGTCGGGGTGGTGGCCATGTTGGCGGGCCGTTCGCCCCATCGGTATCTCGAGGCGCTGACCTCGCACTTTCCGCTCGATCTCGTCATCGCAGCCTCGCTGGGCGGCGAGCGTGGACTCGACGGTTCGGCGATCGTCGACGCGGCGCAGGCCCTCGGTCTGGCGGTGGTCGAGTCGCCGACGCTGGAGGCCGGCCTGAGACGTGCGATCGAGGGTGGCGATGAATCGGACCTGATCGTGGTGTGCGGGTCGTTTCGGGTGCTCGAACCGGCGCATCGGACACTCAAGGCGCTCCAACACGAACACCCCTAGCGGGGTTCCGCTCGGAAAATTCGTCAAGTCGCGGCCGCGGGCTGTCGATACGACGGGTGCACGCCGAGGAGGAGCCCATGTCTCGACCGAGCGGTCAACCGACCGATTCCAACAGCTCACGTCGCCGCTCTCGTCGGCCACAGCGGCACCAGCGCGGTCAGCGCGGGGCAACCCTGGTCGAATACACGCTGTTCGTGGCGCTGTTCGTGCTCGTCGCCGTCGGCGCGGTCGGTGGGCTCAACAGTGGTGCCAAGTCGTACTTCGCCAACTCCTCCTCGCGAATCGGCGAGCCGATCAACAATCGCACCGAGGTCGACCTGACCGGCACGACGACGGTCGGTGGTGGCTGGGGCGGTGGCGGCGCCACGACCACGATCGCCCCAGCATCCACGACCACGGCTGCATCCACGACCACGGCTGCGCCCACGACGACGGCTGCGCCCACGACCACGGCTGCGCCCACGACGACGGCTGCGCCCACGACCACGGCTGCGCCCACGACGACGGCTGCGCCCACCACGACGACTGCAAAGCGCGTGGTGTCGGCGTCAGTCAGCGCAAAGAAGGCCCGAAAGCGCAACGGCTACAAGTCCACCGCGACGGTCACACTGTCGGCGACGACTTCGCCGTCGGTGTCGGGCACCTCAGTCATCATCGGCCTGTACGCCTCGAACAATTCGAAGCTCGGTGAAGGTAACTGCACGATCTCCGGATCGACATGTACCTTCAACGTCACCCTTGCGTCGGGGTATTCAGGCACGTACTGGAAGATCATCTCGGTCGGCTCATCGGATTGGGACGGAGTGAAGCCGTCGGCGACCGCGATGTGAGATTCGGTGGCGCGAGATTCGGTGGCGTCGGGGAACTGCGCCTAGCATCTTCGCCGCCATGAATCGCACCTTCATCATCTGCAAACCCGACGCCGTCGAACGTGGCCTCGTCGGAGAGATCCTCACCCGTTTCGAACGCCGCGACCTCAAGGTCGTCGCCGCCGAACTCCGCACGATCGACCGTGAGACCGCGTCGAAGCATTACGCCGAACACGAGGGCAAGCCGTTCTACGAGGACCTCGTCACGTTCATCGGGCGTTCGCCGGCGCTGTGTGCGGTGATCGAGGGCCCGACCGACACGTGGCAGATCGTGCGCACGATGATGGGTGCCACCAACCCCGCGGAGTCGGACCCAGGGACGATCCGTGGCGATTTCGGACTGGAAATGTCGGAGAACCTCATTCACGGTTCAGACTCCGCCGAGTCGGCGGCGCGCGAGATCGCCATCTTCTTTCCGGGCCTGTGAGCCTCGGCGCCCAACGCTGCTGAGACCGCATCAGGTCTCGCGATGGAGGGGTCCGGAGTGCTGGAGTACCATGGCTGGCGTTGTTAGTCGCGGATGCCGACGCCGCGCCGGCCGACCGGAGGAGTAGCGAAGCCATGGCATCACGGTTTTCCTCGTTCTCCGGTTTCATGGGTCGCGACATGGCCATCGATCTCGGCACCGCGAACACGCTGGTGTACGTGCGTGGCGAGGGAATCGTCCTGCGCGAGCCATCGGTGGTCGCCGTCCACGCCACCACCGGCCAACCGGTGGCGGTCGGGGCGGAGGCGAAGCGCATGATCGGGCGTACGCCCGCACACATCGTGGCCGTTCGCCCGCTGCGCGACGGCGTGATCAGCGACTTCGAGGTGTGCGAGAAGATGCTGCGGTATTTCATCCAGAAGGTGAACCACCGCCGTTTCGCCCGCCCGCGCATGGTGATCTGTGTGCCGTCGGGGGTGACGGGGGTGGAACAACGCGCCGTGCAGGAGGCCGCCGAATACGCGGGGGCCGCCAAGCCGGTCGACATCATCGAAGAGCCGATGGCCGCGGCGATCGGGGCGAATCAGCCGGTGCACGAACCGCGCGGCAACATGATCGTCGACATCGGCGGAGGCACCACCGAGGTTGCGGTCATCTCGCTCGGCGGTGTGGTCGCCAGCCAGTCGGTGCGGGTCGCCGGCGACGAACTCGACGAAGCGATCATCCAGTTCGTCAAAAAGGAATACAGCCTCGCGCTCGGCGAGCGTACGGCCGAGGAAGTGAAGATGTACCTCGGCTCCGCCTACCCGCTCGAACAGGAAATGCAAGCGGAAATCCGCGGCCGCGACCTCGTCAGCGGACTGCCCAAGACGATCGTCACCTCCACCGAGGAGATCCGCGACGCCATCGAAGAACCGGTCTCGGCCATCGTCGACGCGGTGAAGTTCACCCTCGACAAGACCCCGCCGGAACTCGCCGCCGACATCATGGAACAGGGCATCGTGCTCGCCGGCGGCGGGGCGTTGCTCGCGGGGCTCAACACCCGGATCGCGAACGAAACCGGCATGCCGGTGCGCGTCGCCGACAACCCGCTCGACGCGGTGGCGCTCGGTTCGGGTCAGTACCTCGAACTTCCCGAGGCGGCGCGAGGCGTGTTGCACGGCGCCCGCGGCTAGGCCTCGATCCGACGAATGCACGGCTCGAACCCGCGTCGACCCCGCACGACACTGATCATCGCCGTTCTTGCCTCGCTGACGGTCATCACGATCACGGCCAAGGACGTGCCGGTGATCGGCAGCGTGCGATCGGCGATCGTCGATGCGACATCGCCGATCAACGGCGCGTTTCGCTCGGCGACCAAACCGTTGCGCAACTGGTTCGGAAGCGTCACCGACCACGAGCGTGTGGTCGAGGAGAACGAGCGGCTGCGCGATGAGGTTGCGGTGCTCAAGTCGAAACAGATCGCCAACGCGAACGCCGCCACCGAACTCGAAGCGATCAAGGAGCAGGAGGGGCTTCCGACCGAGGAGCACTTCGACTCGTTGTTGGCGCAGGTGGCGACCGGCCCGTATTCGAACTTCGATGAGCACACGCTGATGTTGACTCGCGGCGCTCGCGACGGGGTGAAGGTCGGAAACCCCGTCGTGACGAGTGTCGGCCTGGTGGGCAAGATCGAATCCACGACCGATTCGACCTCCATCGTGCGCCTCATCACCGACCCCGAGATGGCCATTTCGCTGCGCATCGCCACGAAGGGCACCTACGTTGCCGGTCATGGAACCGGCCCGAACAGCCCCTTCGTCGTCGATTACGGAGTCCCGCTGACCGAGGAGATCGCCGAGGGCGAGACGATCGTCACGAGCGGGCTCAACACCGCCCAGTTTCCGCCTCATATCCCGGTGGGTACCGTGACGAAGGTATCGACGAGTCGATCCGACATGACCCAGGTGCTCGAGGTGGCCTACCTTGCGGACTTCACGCGCCTCAACTATGTGCGCGTGCTGCTCTGGGTGCCGAACAAATGACCCCCCTCGACGTCGCCGCACGCTGGGGACTCGTCGTGGTCATCGCCTTTTTGTTGCAGATCGGCCTCGTGACCCAGATGCGTCCGTTCGGCGTGGTGCCCGACATTCTCGTCGTGCTCGCGGTCTGTGCAGGATTGAGCGGAGGAGCCCAACGCGGCGCGGTCGTCGGGTTCTGGGTCGGGGTGCTCTTCGATGCCGTGCGCCCCCAACATGCGATGGGGCTGTCGGCGCTGGCCTACTCGCTCGTGGCCTTCGCTGCGGGGACCGCACAGGTCGCGATGTTTCGTTCGGCCCGGCTCATGAGCATGCTGATCGTCGCCGTCGGTTCGGTGATCGGCGTGTTGTTGTTCGCCATCGGCCATCAGTTCTTCGGGGGGACCGCGCTGACGAATCCCGACCTGGTTCCTATCCTGTGCGTGTCGTTCTTCGTCGGTCTGGCCTTGTCCCGCCTTGGGTTGTGGGTCGCTGGTTGGGCCGACGGCCCCGAGACCCGAAGCGTCGCCGAATAGGAATCAGCACCAGCCATGGTCGAGGACAGTTCACAGACGAGCCCCGTTCGACTCGCCGTGCTCGGCGTCATTTGCGTCGCGTTGTTCTCCGCGATGTTCGCCAGGCTCTACTACCTCCAGATCATCGATCATCAGACCTACCAGGAGGTATCCCAGGCGGTGCACCAACGCACCAAACAGGAGGAGGCCCCGAGGGGCCGGATCCTCGACCGCAAGGGGCGGGTTCTGGTCGACAACGAGACGATCGTGGTGGTCGGCCTCGATAAGGAAGCGGCCCGCGGCGCCGGCCTCGGCAACGGCGAGGGAAGTGACCGCCAGTCACAAATCGACCTGCGCACCGAGATGTTCAACCGTCTCGCATCGGTGATGACCCGCCTGCAGCAACCGGTCAAGGTGCTGGAACTCGAGACCCTCTACACCGATCGACGCTACGGGCCCAACGATTTCATCCCCATCGCCAGCGACGAGGTGACCGAGGAGCTTCAGGCATTCCTGATCGAGAACAAAGCGGATTTCCCCGGGGTATCGGTTCGAACTCGCACGGTCCGCTCCTACCCCTACGGCACGCGGGCGGCACACATCCTCGGCTATGTCGGGCGGGTGAACGCGCAGGAGTTGGAATCCGAGCTCGTCACCTCCCAGGGGACCCCGGAGCAGCCGGCCGACGAGAACGCGAAGCCGTATGCGGCCTCCGACGAGATCGGAAAGGCGGGAATCGAACGCACGATGGAGCGGTACCTTCGCGGCAAGCCGGGAATCACGGTGATCCAGGTGGATGCTCGAGGGCAGCGCATCGGCACGATCAAAGAGCCAGAACTCGAACAGGGCGACGACGTCTGGCTCACGATCGACATCGACGTTCAGGCGTACCTCGAAGACGAGTTGCGCAACACCGTGTTGTCGCGGCGGGGGAACCTGGCCGGATGCAACCCGGACCCGTGCAACTCCACCGATGGAACTTCGGTCATTCTCGATCCGCGCAACGGTCAGGTGCTCGCCATCGCGAGTTACCCGAGCTTCGATCCCTCCGAGTTGGTCAACGGCATCAGCACCGAGGCCTGGGAGCGGCTCACGGCGAAGGAGTACGGCGAGCCCATGTTGAACCGGGCGACCTCCAAGCTGTTCGCCCCGGGTTCGACCTACAAGCTCATCACCAGCATCGCCGGATTGAGAGCCGGGGTGACCACGGCCGATGAGTGGTACCAGGACCGCGGCGTCTATGAGATCCAGAACTGCAAGTGGGCATGTACACGGCAAAATGCTGGCAAGGCCAGGCTCGGCAGCGTGAACCTCGAAAGTGCGATCACGAAGTCGTCTGACACGTACTTCTATCGGATGGGCGATCTGCTGTGGCAGCGCCGCGATGTGCTTGGAGAGAGCCCGATTCAAGACGTCGCCGCCGAGTTCGGGTTCGGCGCCAAGACCGGAATCCAGGTGACCACCGAGGCGACGGGGCGGATCGGCACACCTGCCTGGTTGCGCGACGCCTACGACGCGAACCCGGGGGCCTTCGACCACCGGGACTGGACGGTGGGTGACAACGTCAATGCCTCGATCGGGCAGGGCATGACCGACGTGACCGCCATCCAGTTGGCGAATGCGTATGCTGCGTTCGCGAACGGCGGCACCCTGTTTCAGCCACAGATCGTCCTACAGGTGACCCATCCGATGTCGATGGCGCGCACCCCGGCGGACCTCGAAAACATCACGACCGTGCTCAGTTGGGACCCAAGAACCCTGCGGAGCGAACGAATCGCCTTCAACGAGGTCGACTACCAGGCGATGTACCGGGGGTTCATCGGCGTGACCCAGAGCGGTTCGGGCACGGCGAGAAAGTCATGGCAGACCTTCACCCCGGATTTCTCCGTCGCCGGCAAGACCGGTACCGCTCAGGTTCACCGCAAGGCTGACACCTCGCTGTTCGTCGGCTGGGGACCCGCCGATCCGACCGGTGCGGTGCCGGCGGCCTACGTGATCGCATCGATCATCCCCGAAGGCGGCTTTGGCGACGTGGCCTCGGGCGCGTTGACCATGAAGGTGTTCCGCACCTTGTCGCGCATGGAATGGCCCGTCGCATCGTTTACCCCGACCAGGTCGGCCGCGGCGGGTCCGACCACCAATATTCCGGAATCGGTGTCGACGACCACGACCACGATCCCGATCGCCGGATCCGAACCACCGCTCGGATCGACCGGCGAGGCGATGCCGACCGAATCGAGCGTGCCGGCAACCGATGGTGAATCTCCCGAGGTCGCCCCGGCCGGTGCCGCGGAGGCGCAGACCCCGTGATCACCTCGCGTCCTGCGCCGACCGCGGTGAAGAGCCGCGACATGAATGCCGCATGGCGTCATGTCGATCTCATCATGTGCGTGCTCGTCGGGCTCACCTGCCTGGTGGGAACGCTGATGGTCTACAGCGCGACCCGGACCAAGCCGGCGCTCAGCGGCTACGTGGACAAACACATCATGTTCATCGTGATCGGCATCGGCGTCGCGGCGCTCGTCGCTTCGTTCAACTACGAGCGGCTACGGGCGCTGTCGCCGATGATGTACCTGGTCGTGGTGGCGATGTTGGTGGCGGTGTGGAGGTTCGCCCGGCCGATCAAAGGTATTCGAGCCTGGTTCGAGCTCGGCCCGATTCAGATTCAGCCCGCCGAGCTTGCGAAGTTCGTCGTCATCGTGTTGGTGGCTACGTACCTCGGCAGCATCGACGGCCAGCTGAAACTGAGGCACCTGATCACCTCGCTGGTGATGTTCGCGATTCCGATGGGCCTCATCATGTTGCAGCCCGACCTGGGAACCAACCTGGTGTTCGTGATGATCGCCGCAGGCATGCTGGTGTGCGCCGGGTTTCCGCTGCGCTACATCGTGACCCTGGTGCTGGTGGTGGTCGTCGGGGTGGTGGCGATCCTCAATTCCGACACCCTGGAGGACTATCAACGCGATCGCCTGACGTCGTTCGCGAGCGCGGACAGCGACAGCTACAACACCCGCCAGAGCCAGACCGCGATCAGCCTCGGCGGCCTCGCCGGCGCCGGGTACCTGCAAGGTGAATACACCAAGGGCGGTTCGGTCCCCGAACAGCAGACCGACTTCATCTTCACCGTGTCCGGCGAGGAGTTCGGGTTTCTCGGATCGAGCGTGCTGCTGCTGTTGCTCGCCGGGATCATCTGGAGGGTGTGGCGCACCGCTCAGGTCGCCCGAGACCGCGTGGGTTCGCTGATGTGTATCGGCGTGTTGTGCCTGTTCATGTTCCATGTGTTCGAAAACGTCGGGATGAGTCTGGGCATCATGCCGGTGACCGGCATTCCGCTTCCGTTCGTTTCCTACGGCGGTTCGGCGATGATCACCGCGTTCGCCTGCGTCGGTCTCGTGCAGAACGTGCACATGCGTCGATACCACTGAGCGCACCGTTGTCGGACGCTGGTGGAGCGGCGGCAACACCGGCGTTACGCGTGGTTCAGCGCAGCGACACCTTGCTGAGTAGCATGGTCGCACCATGACGTCGCTGTGGAACGAGCTCGAACCGCTGCTGCACCGCGTTTCCAAGCCGGCCCGCTATATCGGCTGCGAACAGGGTGCGCAGACACCGGAGCATGGCTCCGGCGTCGTTTCATGGCTGCTCATCTACCCCGACACCTACGAGATCGGCCTACCGAATCAAGGTTTGCAGATCCTCTACGAGATCCTCAACGAGCGCCCCGACGCGGCTGCTGAACGGGCTTACGCGCCGTGGGTCGATCTCGAGGCAGAGCTTCGGTCAAAGGGTCTGCCGCTGTTCAGCGTCGACACCCACCGACCAGCGCCGCTGTTCGACCTTTTGGCGTTCAACCTGTCGGCCGAGCTCAACTACACCAACGTCTTGAACTGCGTCGATCTCTCGGGCGTTCCCGTCCGGGCAGCGGATCGCAGCCCGGACCACGCCTTTGTCGTCGCCGGCGGCCACTGCACCTACAACCCCGAGCCGCTGGCGGATTTCGTCGACTTTGTGGTGCTCGGTGACGGCGAAGAGGTCGTCGGGGAGATCACCGAAACCATCGGCGATTGGAAGGCCGACGGTCGAGGCTCGCGCGAGGAGGTGCTCCGCCGTCTCGCGTCGATCGAGGGCGTCTACGTTCCCTCGATGTATGAGGTCGCCTACGAGGGTCGACACATCCGTTCGGTCACCCCGCGGTACCCCGAGTTGCCCGAGGTGGTGCCGAAGCGGACCATCTCCGACCTTGCGGAGTGGCCGTATCCGAAACAGCAACTCGTGCCGATCACCGAGGTGGTCCACGATCGGCTCAACGTCGAGGTCTTCCGCGGCTGCACCCGAAGCTGCCGGTTCTGCCAGGCGGGCATGATCACCCGTCCCGTCCGGGAACGCCCGGCCGATCAGGTTCGCACCATGGTCGCCGACGGCCTGAAGCGCACCGGTTACGACGAGGTGGCGCTGACCTCGCTGTCGACCGCCGACATGAGCGGCATCGCCGATATCGTCAGCGGCATCGTCGGCGATCCCGACAACTGCGGGCAGGTCTCGGTGTCGTTGCCGTCGCTGCGCGTCGACGCGTTCACCGTCGGGATCGCGGCGCAGATTCAAAAGGCCCGCCGGACCGGATTGACCTTCGCTCCCGAAGCCGGCACGTGGCGCATGCGCCAAGTCATCAACAAGATGATCCGCGAGGAAGACCTCTACGGGGCGGTGAACTCGGCCTACTCCCAGGGGTGGCGCCGTATGAAGCTGTACTTCTTGACCGGGCTGCCCACCGAAACCGACGAGGACACGCTCGGCATCGCCGAACTCGCCCGCAACGTCGTACAGATCGGCAAGGAGTACCACAAGTCGCCGTCGGTGACGGTGTCGGTGGGCGGGTTCGTCCCCAAGCCGTTCACCCCGTTTCAGTGGTTTGGCCAGAACACCTCGACCGAGTTGCAGCGAAAGATCGATCTGCTACGCGACGCAACCCGTCGTGACCGCGGCGTTGACCTCAAATGGCACGACCCGAAGGCCACCCTCGCCGAGGGCATCGCGAGTCGGGGCGACCGGCGCATCGGCCAGGTCATCGAGATGGTCTGGCGTCAGGGCGGCACGTTCCAGGAATGGTCGGAGCACTTCGACCTGCAGCGCTGGCAAGATGCCATGGCCGCGTGCGGACTCGACATCGACTGGTACGTGTACCGCCATCGAACCGAGGACGAAATCCTTCCCTGGGATCACCTGTCGGCCGGCTTGCACAAGGACTTCCTGTGGCAGGACTGGCGCGACGCGCTCGACGAGGTCGGTCTTGAGGACTGCCGTTGGACCCCGTGTTACGACTGCGGCGCATGCACCGGATATTCGATTGAACACGTCGTTGCGTCGGCCACACCCCCGGCGGGCGGAAGCCAGGGGACCGGCGTCGATCTGAGCGCCGGCGGTGCCGTACCCGTGTCGCTGCTGTCGCGTCGGCCGGAGGTGACGGTGTGAAGCTGCGCGTTCGGTACACCAAAGTGGGCAAGGTTCGGTTCCTCGGCAATCTCGACCTGGCCAGGAACTGGGAACGGGCCATCCGCCGCGCCGGATTGCCGGTGGCCTACAGTGAGGGCTTCTCGCCCCGCCCGAAACTGCACTACGGACTCGCGCTTCCCATGGGGGCCGAGTCCTTGGCGGAATACCTCGACGTCGGCCTGCGGGACGACATCGAACTTGATGGAGTCGCCGACGCGTTGAGCGCGGCGATGCCGGTCGGGATCGAGGTGACCGATGTCGCCGACGTCCCGTCCGATTCCATCGCCCTCCAGGCGGTGGTCGAACACTGCACCTGGAGATTCGACTTCGACGACACCACGTCGGAGGTGCTCGCAGATGCGGCACAACGCCTGTTGGAGCGCGACGAGGTCCTGTTGACCTTCGAACGCAAGGGCAAGCCCATCACCGAAAACGTCCGTCCGGCAGTGCTGGACCTGAGTGTGACGACCCCGCCGCGCCATGGCGTGGCCTCCCTCTTGGCGACCATCGCCACCAAACCTCGCAGTATCCGACCGTCGGAGTTTCTGACGTGCCTCGCCCTCGAGGGCGACGCGCCACGGATCAGCCGAATCGAACAATGGATGACCATCGACGGTCACCCGGCGCCCTTGACCATGGCGGGCGCGCCGGCCGTCGGAGCCAGTGGACCATGAATCCACCCGGTCATCCTTCACAGGAGCGACATGTCCGAAACCGAACCGAATGCCGAAGCGCTCAATGCGCCGTTGATCCCCAAGATTCCGCCGCCAGCACCTCCGAAACCACCGACGGGAAGGCCCGTGGATATCGGCGAGCCTCCCCCCGGCGGTGGCGCACCGTCGTCGGCGAGCACCGGCGGAACTGACGACGCCATCGTCGGCGAACCCCTCAGCGCGTCGGCGAAGCGTCGGCGCCGCCGCAATCGCGGTGGCGGTGCAGCTGGTGGTGGCGCACAAGGCCAGGGGCAGTCTCCGGCTCAGGGTCAAGGCCAAAAACAAGGCCAGGGCCAGGGCCACAAGCAGGGTCAAGGCCAATCAGGGCGGCCGCCACAGGGCGACGCCACAGCGTCCGGTGCGTCGAAGGGTGCGGCCGCGGGATCAGCGACGGGTTTGGGCTCGTCGGAGCCGGATACTGACGGTCGAAGCGACGGCGGTGGCGAGAGCAAGACCCAGGGCCAGGGCCAGGCGAAGAAGGGTGGGTCGCGCAACCGAAATCGGTCACGAAACCGCAACCGCGCCGCGCAACCGGTCGAGGCGGTTCTCACCGACGAGGACGGTCCGCTCGATATCGACCCCAAGTCGTTGAAGAAGCGCCAAGGTAAGAGCCGCAATGGGCGCGCCGTCGGCCGATACCAGATGAACGTGCACGTCGATTCGGCGGGGCACACCCACATCGCGGTTCTTGAAGGGCGTTCGCTGCTGGAGCACTACGTCAGCCGTCCAGCCGATGACGTGAGCCAGATTCACGGCAATATCTACCTGGGCAGGGTCGAGAATGTGCTTCCGGGAATGGAAGCGGCCTTCATCGATATCGCGACGCCGAAGAACGCCGTGTTGTACCGCGGCGACATCACCCGCGACGCCGATGACGTCGAAGTGGCGGATGACGCTCGCATCGAGGACGTGTTGAAGCCCAAACAGCTCATCTTGTGTCAGGTGACCAAGAACCCCATCGGGCACAAGGGCGCTCGACTGACCCAGGAGGTGTCGCTTCCGGGCCGATTCGTGGTGCTGGTTCCCAACTCGAAGACCTACGGAATCTCCAAGCGACTGTCGGATCAGGAGCGCCGACGCCTGCGCGGGATTCTCGATCGGGTCAAGCCCGAACAGCACGGGGTCATCGTTCGCACGGCCGCCGAGAACGTGACCTCCGAGGAGATCGAACGCGACGTCACCCGTTTGCTGAAGCAGTGGGAACAGATCGAAGCCCTCGCCGCCAAGCAGAAGCGCCCAGCGCTGTTGTATCGCGAGCCGGACATGGCGGTGCGGGTCATTCGCGAAGAATTCAACGAGGACTACCGGGCGGTCATCATCGATGATGCAGCGCTGCACCGTGACGTCCACGACTACGTCTCGGCGATCTCTCCAGCCACCGCCGACCGGGTTCAGTTCTACAACCCGAAGGCCGAAAAGCTGCCGTTGTTCGAGCGCTATCAGATCACCGAACAGTTGCGGAAGGCGCTCGATCGGAAGGTCTGGTTGCCGTCCGGCGGATCGCTGATCATCGAACACACCGAGGCCCTCACGGTGATCGACGTCAACACCGGCCGCAACGTCGGGTCGTCCTCGCTCGAGGAGACGGTGTTTCGCAACAACCTCGAGGCGGCGGTCGAAATTGCGCGTCAGCTTCGACTCCGCGACATTGGTGGGATCATCGTGATCGATTTCATCGACATGGAGATCAAGCCGAATCGCGACGAACTGGTCAGGACCTTCAAGGAGGCGCTGGCCCGCGACAAGACCCGCACGCAGGTCTTCGCCGTCAGCGACCTTGGGTTGGTTGAGATGACTCGAAAGCGAATCGGTGAAGGTCTGCTCGAGAGCTTCGCCGAACAGTGTTCCGTGTGTAACGGGCGTGGCGTTGTGCTGTCGTCCGCCGTCGCGGGCATCGACTAGTTTCCCCCAGCCCGCAGGGCACTGATAGGCTCAAGGATCGTATGTACGCAGTAATCAAGACCGGTGGTAAGCAATACCGCGTGGCCGAGGGCGATCGCGTCCAGGTCGAACGCCTGGGCGAGCCCGGCAGCGACGTGTCCCTCACGCCGGTGCTGGTCGTCGACGGCGACACCACCCTCGCAACGCCCGAACAGCTGAAGGGCGCATCGGTTTCGGCTCGCATCGTCGACGAGACCAAGGGCCCCAAGATCAACGGGTTCACCTACAAGAACAAGTCGAACAACCGGCGCCGCTGGGGTCACCGTCAGACGTTGGCCACCATCGAGATCACCGGCATCACGAAGGGCTGAATCGAAATGTCAAAGACCAAGGGCGGCGGCTCAACCAAGAACGGTCGCGATTCCGAGTCGAAGCGACTCGGCGTGAAGGTGTACGACGGCGGCGTCGTCACCGCCGGATCCATCATCGTGCGCCAACGCGGCACCAAGTTCTACCCCGGCGTGAACGTCGGCCGCGGTGGCGACGACACGCTGTTCGCACTGTCGAACGGCAAGGTGAAGTTCGGCACCCGCAAGGGTAAGAAGCTCGTCGACGTCCTCACGGACTGACCGCGCCAATCCCGGAGGTGCGCCTCCGACCGATACCGGCCCCCGAACCTGCGTCGGGGGCCAGCGTCGTTTTCGGCGACGAACCGTGTGAGGCGAGCCGAGGCGAACCTGGCTTGGGTCGGCGCTCAGAACACGCCAACGCCGAAGGGAAGCGCCGAACGGTCCCAGCCCAGTGAGGTGATGGCCGCATTGAACGCGAACCGGTCGGTCATGCCAGCGACATAGGTGACCGCGTCGACGAGCGCCTCAGAGGAGCCAGCCGGGTGCAGCGGCCGGTCGGAGGGCAGCGATCCCTCGAGCCCGTCGAGCGGCAGGGTGTTGGGTCGATCTGCGAAGTATTCGACGAGGGCCCGCAGCACGCGGATCACCGATTCGGACTGCGCGACCGAGGCCGGACGCATGTAGATCCGCTCGTAGTTGAAACGCCGAAACGCCGCCAAGGCCTCGGCGTTCGACTCGTCCATGCCGATGTGTCCCGTCTCGCAGATCGTGTTCACCATCGCGGAGACGAACGTGTTCAGCTGTTGTTTGCGTGTCGAGCCGCAGCGCTGAGCGACGAGGTCGGGGAGTTGGTCCTCGGTGACGATTCCAGTGTGCACTGCGTCTTCGAAGTCGTGGCAGACATAGGCGATTCGGTCGGCCCAGCTGACGACCTCACCCTCCGGGGTCATCGGCGTCGGGCGGGACCAGCTGTGGTTTCGAATTCCGTCGAGGGTTTCGACGCACAGGTTGAGCGGGCGCAACACGACGTCCGCGCCCCAGACAGCGTGGTCGTAGCCTCCGTCGAGGTACGGAGTGAACGCATCTTCAGATGCGTGCCCGCCAGGGCCGTGCCCGCAGTCGTGTCCGAGGGCGATCGCCTCGGCGAGGGCAACGTTCAGCCCGACGGCCCGGGCCACCGCCGTGGCGACCTGTGCGACCTCGAGCGCATGGGTCAGGCGTGTGCGCTGGTGATCCTCGGGAAAGATGAACACCTGGGTCTTGCCGGCGAGACGCCGGAAAGCGGTCGTTCCGTGCAGGATCCGGTCTCGGTCGCGTTCGAAACACGTCCGGAAATCGTCGGGGGACTCGTCGAGCTCGCGGCGGCCAGCGCCGCTGGCAAGGGTGGCTCCTGTTGCGAGTGTCTCGGCCTCAAGTGCTTCGCGCCGCTCACGGGTCATCGGTTTCGGAGGCGTGAGCCGGTGAAACCCGTCGGCGTGAGCGTGACGCACCGCCGCGTCGTCGGCTGATTGCCCGGACATGGTGGATGCCCAGTGTTCGGCACGTCGAGTGGGTGCAGCGATGCGAGAGGCCATAGGGCAATGCTACGGGTCAGTACCGACAGCGAAGCGGGTTTGGGGGGCGATTGCGGCGCTGTAGCGGACACGCGCCCGGTGGCCGGTATCGAACAGAACGTCTCAAGAACCACCTCGGCCACGCCGATAGAAGGTCGTAGGCCCAGAGGAGCGAATGGAGCACCCGGTGACGACGATGCGAGAACTGCGCAGACTTTCGCGTTCGCAACGCGGCGCCGTCGTGGTCGAATCGGCGCTAATTCTGCCCGTGTTCCTGATCGTCATCTTCGCGACGATGGAGTTCGGGCTGGCGTTTCGCACGTACCTGACCATGTCGTCGGCCGCTCGTGACTCGGTGCGCCACGCCGCAACCATGGGCAGGGACCCCGAGGCGGATTTCCAGGTACTGTACGAGGCCATGCACACCCTCGACGTCGTCGGTGGTGGCAACGTCAGCAAGATCGTGATCTTCAAGGCGACCGGACCCGACTCGACGACCGCATCCGGGGCGCTCGCCGCGTGTCGCACGGCATCGGTGACCAATCTGTGCAACACCTATTCCGGCACGGGCCTGCAGGCGAACCCAGCGGACTTCGGCTGCGGCCCGACCGCGCTCGACCGGTTCTGGTGTCCTTCGAACCGCAAGGTCGCGGTGTCGGACCCGCCGGACTACGTGGGGATCTACATCGAGGTGGATCACCAGGGGATCACCGGGGTGATCGGAATGACTCGAACCTTCAGCGATGAGATCGTCATGCGGCTCGAACCGGTGCGGACATGATCGGGCAGCGTCGTCGATCCGCAGCGTCGCGTCGTCGGAGCGCCTTGCGAGGGCGTCGGGAGCGCGGGGCGGTGTTGGTGGAAACCGCACTGATTCTGCCCATGCTGTTGATGATCGCGCTTGCGGTGCTCGACCTCGGGCTGGCCTGGCGGGCTTCGATGACGGTGACCAGCGCGGCCCGCGCGGGAGCCCGGGTCTCGTCGAATCTCGGAACCTCGTGGAGCACCGACCGCAATGCGCTGATGTCGATCGACGCGGCCCTCGGTGCCATCGATAACGGCGACGTCGTGGCGATCTCGATTTTCCGCTCCAGTTCCGCCGACGGAACGGTTCCGCCGGCCTGCATCACGGCATCGGCCCGCTCCGCCGGTGGAAATGCCGCGGCGCGGTGCAACACCTACACCGGGGCCGATCTCGGCAATGTCGGGGCATTGTCGTTTCCTTCGTCGTGTTCGGGCCGTCACCAGTTCTATTGCCCGTCGACCCGCCAGAACCGCCAGGGTGCGGTCGGCGGACCTGACTACGTCGGGGTGTATGTCGAAATCGCCCATCCCACCATGACCAGGTTGTTCGGTTCGACGATGTCGATCAGCGAAACCGCCGTCATGCGGGTTGAACCGAACGCAGGAGCATGATGATGTCGGTCGCCACCGGTCTGAGGTCAGTGATTCGGCGCCGCGAGTCGGTCCGTCCGATCGGAACGCGTTCGCGACGTCGCCGCGGTGAGCGCGGTTACGTGTTGGCCTTCACCGCCATCATCATGTTGCCGCTGCTGGCCATCACCGGCATGGCCACCGACGTGGGCGCCTGGTACGACCAGGGGGCCAGCCTGCAAAAGGCCGCCGACGCGTCGGCGTTGGCCGGAGTCGTGTGGTTGCCCGATTTTGCGAAGGCGAAGCAGGTCGCGCTCGATACCGCCGAGGCCAACGGGTTCAGCGACAGCGATCCCAACATCACCGTCCAGGTGCAACAGCTGACCAGAACCGACCTCAAGGTGGAGATCACCAACTCGGACGCGCCGGTGTTCTTCTCGCGCTTCTTTTTGAACACGGTGACCATCCGGCGCAACGCGATCGGCACTTATGTGCTGCCGGTTCCGATGGGGAGCCCGAAGAATTTCTTCGGTACGGGGGATATGGCCCCGGCGGCCGACCGCGAGAACATGTGGGCGGCCCTCAACGCGAGGTGTTCGCCGCGTGAACAGGGTGACCCCTTTGGGTCCGAGTATCTCAACGGGTGGAATGGATCGGCGTTCTTTTGCCCGGCCGACCCCAACCCCAACTACGTCGATTCCCCCGGGGATCAGTACGAATACATGATCTATGCCCCGCCGGGACGCACCCAGCCCCTGGTGGTGCACCTGTATCACCCGAGCGTGTCGGGTACAGAACCAGGCGGTCTGAGCGCCGGGGGGACGCCGTGGTCGACGCGCTTTCGGATCTACGCTCCCGACAACACGCCGTTCGACGACGCCGACAACCCGCTCGCGACGTGCACCGGCTCCGGTGAAACCAACCCGCGAACCTACAGCGGTGCGGTGAGCGGAACGGTGTCAAACTGGTCCGGATCGACCTGGTCCCGGTTCTGCACGATCCCGGTGTCGGCGCCGTCGGGCTACTACAAGCTCGGCGTGCGTAACGACGACGCCAACACCGACGCGAGAAGCAACCCCAACACCTACTCGGTGCTCGCGTCCTACAACGGCAACGGCGTGCGTTGCGATCAGCGAACCGACGCACTGTGCCCGACGGTGCAGGGTCGCGACTGGATGTCGATCTACGCATCGGTCACCTCGACCGCGGCGAGCTTCTTCCTGGCCGACGTCGGTTCGGAACACGCCGGCAAACAGCTCGAAATCACCCTGTTCGACCCGGGTGAGGGCGGTCAGACGATCGAGATTCTCGATCCCAACGGCAACCCGGTGCGGATGGACTACTACACGACCGACGGCGTGTTCTCCGCCAACAACGTCGCGTCGATCGATGTGTCGGGCAACTCGTTTCCGCAGTCGGGCCGCCTCAGCGCGTACAAGTTCAACGATCGATATCTGGTGATCACCGTCGACCTGCCGAACAACTACGCCGCGACCTACGGCGCCAACACGTGGTGGAAGGTTCGCTACAAATTCGGCGGTTCGAACGTCAACGACCGCACGACCTGGTCGGTCCGTGTGATCGGCGACCCGGTCCACCTCTCGGACTGACACGACCGGTCCGACTCGCCGCACGCTGACGAATGCCGCACCGCGGCGGTCCTACACTGGCCGAGTGTCCAACTTTGTCGACGAGGCCGCCCTCAACGTGAAAGCCGGCGACGGCGGCGCCGGGTGCGTGTCCTTTCGTCGTGAGGCCCACACCCCCAAAGGCGGCCCCGACGGCGGTGACGGCGGTCGCGGCGGCGACATCTGGCTGCTCGCCGACCGCAACGTCGCATCCCTGCTTGCGTTTCGCGACTATCCCCACCGTAAGGCCACCAGCGGCAAGCACGGGTCGGGGGCTCGCAAGCACGGCGCCTCGGGCGACGACCTGACCGTGCACGTCCCGGAAGGCACCGTCGTGAAGGATCGCGACGGTTCGGTCTTGGCCGACCTTGTGCATCACGGCGACCGCTGGCTCGCGGCGGAGGGGGGCCGCGGCGGCAAGGGCAACGCGAGGTTCCTGTCGAATCGCCGCCGTGCGCCGAGCTTCGCCGAGCAAGGCGAGGTGGGCGAGGAGAAATGGGTGTGGATGGAGTTGAAGCTGATGGCCGACGTGGCCCTCGTCGGATTGCCGAACGTCGGCAAGTCGACGCTCATCAGCCGTATCTCCGCCGCCAAGCCCAAGATCGCCGACTACCCGTTCACCACCCTGGTGCCCAACCTCGGGGTCGTTCGAACCGACGACGACTTCGAAATGATCGTCGCCGACATACCCGGCCTGATCGAGGGCGCGGCGGAGGGCAAGGGGCTCGGCCATCAGTTCCTGCGTCACATCGAACGGGCCCGCGTGCTGGCGATCCTCGTCGACCTTGCCTCGGTGGCCGAACTCGACCCTGAACGACAAGAGGAGATCCTCCTCGCAGAACTGGGTCGCTACCAGCCCGATCTGTTGTTGCGCGAACGGGTGTTGCTCGGCGCTCGGGCAGATCTCGCCGACCCCGACACGATCGACGCGTTCGACGGCCACGTCATCAGTTCCGTCACCGGCCGCGGCGTGGCGGAGGTCATCGGCAAGTTTCGTCAGGCCGTCGAACTGGCCCGGTCCGAGATCGAGGAGCCCGAGGCCTACGCCGTGTATCGGCCGGTGCCCGAGGGCATTCGTGTCGGCCGCAACAGCTACGGCGAGTGGGAGGTGATCGGCCGTGAAGCCTTGCGGGCGGTCGCCGTTTCAGACCTCACCAATCCCGACGCCCTCGATTATGTTCACGACCGCCTCGGCGCGTTGGGGGTCGACAAGGCGCTGGCCCGGGCGGGTGCGCGAAATGGCGACGTGGTGAACATCGGTCCCATGAGCTTCGAATATGAGTCAGGCGATGAGGTGAACTTCGCCGACGGTGGACGATGATTCTCGTCGTCAAGGTCGGAACCTCCTCCATCACCGACGACGACGGGCGACTCGATCGCGAGGCCATCGCCAAGGTGTGCCGCGAGCTCGCAGCGGCGCGCGCCGCCGGCCATCAGGTGGTGCTCGTGAGTTCCGGGGCCATCGCCGCCGGGTTGCCCGAACTCGGCCTCTCCGCGCGTCACCGACCGAAGGACGCACGCACGTTGCAGGCCGTCTCCGCGGTCGGTCAGGCGCGGTTGATGGCAACCTACAACGAGTGTTTCGACGACATCGGCGGGATCGTGTCCGGGCAGGTCCTGTTGACGGCGGACGACTTTCACAATCGCTCGACCTATGTGCAGGCCCGCGAGACGCTCACGCGGCTGCTCGAACTCGGTGCTATTCCGATCATCAACGAAAACGACACCCTGGCCGACGACGAGATCCGCTACGGCGACAATGACCGGATCGCGGCGCTGGTCGCCCAGTTGCTGGGTGCGGAACTACTGGTTCTGCTCACCGACGCTCCGGGCCTGCTCACCGCCGACCCGCGGATCGATGCCGGCGCCTCGCTCATCCACGATGTCTTGGAGTTCGACCACGACCTCGAGGCGCTCGCTGGCGGCTCGGGGACGAACCGGGGCAGCGGTGGCATGGCCACGAAGTTGGGCGCCGCGAAGATCGCGTCGTGGAGCGGGGTCCGCACGGTCATCGCGCGTGCTGCTCGGCCGCAGGTGGTGGCGGACGCTATCGCCGCAGTCGACGGGGTCGGCACGATCGTGTGGCCGGCCGACCGGCGGCTTCCGGCTCGAAAGGTCTGGATTGCGTTCGCCGTCGCGTCGAACGGTCGCCTTCACATCGACGCGGGCGCGGTTCGAGCGTTGCGGGCCGACAAGTCGTTACTCGCGCCCGGGATCACCGCCATCGAGGGCGAGTTCTCCAAGCACGACGGGGTCGAGGTGTTCGGTCCCGACGGCGAACTGGTCGCCAAGGGCACGGTGCGGGTCGGCTCGGCCAGGCTCGGCGAACGCGATCGCACGGGTCAGGGTGCCGCCCCCCACTCGCGTGGCGTGGTCATTCACAAAGACGACCTCGTCGTATTCTGAGTGCCCCGATTGCGCGGGCCTGCCCGGTGCAGGCAGGCCGGCGCGGTCAGGCTGGTGTGGTCAGGCCGGTGCGGGAGGCCTACTCGGCCGCGGGGAACGCCTGGGGCTGCGCCACGGCTTCACCGTCGGGTTGCGGCGCTTCGCCGGTCGATGCCGCCGGTGCAGTCGCGGCCTGGTCTGCCGAGCCTGCCGAGCCTGCCGAGCCGGAAATGCCCAACTCCGAACGCAGCTTCTCGAGACGGGCCTGAGCCTCGACGTTGACCGCGGCCTGTTGCACTTCGAGCATGCGCGACTCGACCGTGGCGCCCTGGAGCTCGGCGCCGGCCATGGCCTTGGCGTAGCGTTCGTCGATCTTGGCGCTGATCTCGCTGAGGGTCGGCACTTCCTGGCCGACGGTTTCGGACAGCGAACTCATGGCGACGTTCATCTGTTCCTGCATCTTCGCCTGGTCGAGCTGGCTCAGCAGCTTCTGACGTTCGGCGAGCTGGCGCTGCAGGTTGGCGCTGTTTTGCTGCACGGCGGCCTTGGCCTGATCGGAACGCTCGGCGGCCTGCAGTGCCATGGCCTTGAGGCTGTCGACCTCGCTTTCGAGTGCGATGAGGCGATTGGCGAATGCCTCGGCGGCATGGGTGTATTCGAGCGCCTTGTCGCTTTGTCCCGCTCGGGTCGCCTCATCGGCCATCAGCACGGCTTGACGAGCCTGCCCGTTGAGGGTTTCCAGCTCGGCCATCTTGTCGTTGAGCTGCTTTTCGGTGAGCTTCTGGTTGGCGATGACGTTGGTTGCCTGCTCCTTCAACCGGCGATGCTGGTCTTGGGCCTGGATGATCGCCTGTTCGAGTTGCACCTTCGGGTCGGCCTTTTCGTTGAACGACATGTTCAACTTCGCACCGAGGTATTTCCACCACTTCTTGAGGGTCTGCAGCATGGTCGCCATGCTACCGGGCACGCACCGGTCGGGTGCGGCGGTTCGTGCGGGTGCGGCTCGTCGCAGATATTCAGACGCGGGCGCGGCGGCGGACGTTGGCGACCGCGGCGGTGACCTCGGGAATCTGCAGTTTGAGCCCGGCTACCGCGTAGGTCGCCACCCCGATCACGACACCGACCGCCACCGAGACAAGCGCTCCTGTGCCACGGTCGGCGCTGAGCACCAGACGGGTTGCGAACACCGCGAGACCCATGATCACCGACGCGGCCGCCATCTTGATGAGCGGGTCGAGGCTCGGTCGAATCACGGCGGGGTCCTTGGCTGTGACCGCTCGTTCGAGGCGACGCAATGCGACGACCGCGGCGATGGCGTAGGAGCAGGAGTAGGCGAGAGCGAACCACGCGCTGCTCGACCGGCCGGAAACGGACAACACGATGACAAACGCGATGTTGGCGCCGTTTTCCAACAGGTTGAGAAAGAATGGAGTGCGGGTGTTGCTCATCGCGTAGAAGCCGCGGCAGGCATACAGATAGGCCGAAAACGCCGGCAGGCCGATGGCGAACGCTGCGAGTGTCGTGCCGGTGAGGCGGGCGTCCTCAGCGGTGAGGCTGCCGCGTGCGAGAAACGAGGCGATGGGAACGGCGAGGAGCGCGTATCCCACCGCCGCCGGCAACAGCAGCGAGGCGAGTAGTCGCAAGCCGCGCACGAACCGATCGGCGAGCGCCTGGTAGTCGGCGGCCGCGACCGCGCTGGCGAGTTCCGGGGTGATGGTGGTCATCAACGAAACCGCGATGAGGCCGTGGGGGAGTTGGAAGAAGATGAATGCGTTCTGATAGCGAGACAGCGAGGTGACGGTGGTTGCAACAAACAGCAGGGCGACCTGGTTTGCCGCCACGTATCCGAAGGTCCAACCCGAGAGCCGGATCAGCGTCGAGACGATCGGGTGGCGAAATCGTGGAACAAAGCGCAGCGGGTTGTGGAGGCGCCTCATCTCCCACAAGAGCGGGATCGTCATGGCGATAATGCCGGCGGTCGTGCCGATACCGAGCCAGTAGATGGTCGAGGAGTCGAAGATCGTCGAATCCAAGATGTCGTCGCGGCCCTGCAGGCGAAATCCGACGATGACGAACGCGATGATGCTGACGACGTTGGTGAGCACCGGGGCGAATGCGGCCGTCTTGTAGCGGCGGGAGGCGTTGAGGTAGGCGGTCGTGAGCGAGGTGATGGCGTAAAAGAGGATCTGAGGGAGGAACAGATACAGCATCGCCATGCCGGACTGGAACTGCGTCCAACTCGACACCTGCCCGTCGAGGTCCTCCCAGCGAGCGGTTGCCCACCGGTCGACGCCGAATGTGAGGCCCATCGCCAGCAGGGTCAGAGCGATCGCTGCCACGAAGCCGACCGACATGAGTACCGAGGCGGCGTCTCGGTCGTCGCGTTCTCGGGCGCGTACGAAGAGCGGCACGAGGGTTGCCGACAAAATGCCGCCGACCACGAACTCGTAGATCAGGTTCGGGGCGGTGTTCGCCAGCGCGTAGACATCTGCCAGATCGGATTGTCCGATGGCCCACGCCAACACGAAGACCCGTGCGAATCCGGTGACGCGACTCAGCGTCGTGCCAGCGGCGACCCACAACGAGTCGCGTTCGACACTTGCCCGCCTCGGCGGCTGGGGAGACCCGGATTCGCTCGATGCGTCGGATGCGCCGACCGAACTCATCGCGTCGGTCATGGAGCCGAGCCGGTCCCGGTGCCTGGCTCTGTGGGCGGGTCGGTCGACGAGGGGCCCGGCCGGCGGCTGAGCGAAGACGTCTCCTGCAAGGCGGAATACACGGCTCCGAGCTCGTCGGAGATGGCCGACACCCCGGCTTCGATCGAGTTGAACTCGTCGGGAGCGTTGGCGCTCACCGACAATTCGATCGCGAGGGCGAGCGTCTCGGTGAGTTCATCGTTTGCTCGTCGCAGCCGCTGTTCGGTCACCTCGACCTGGTCGCGCACGCGAGCGGCGCTGTCGGATTCTGCCAGCATCTTGTACAGGGCGGCTGCCAGCTCATGTCCGGCCTGGGCGGTGCGCCACACGTTGGCGACGGCGTCGTCGACGCGGGATCCGATCGTGTCGAGACGGTCGTGGATCGGCCCCGCCGGGGTGCGCGAAAGCGCGTCGCGAAACGTGGTGCGGGTGCGTTGGGCATCCTGGGTGAGGCGTCGCCACGGTTCCTGCACCGTGAACGGATCGATCCCTCCGGCCCGCTCTTGGGGGCTTCGTGCGCTGAGCAGCCGGATGGCAACACCGATAAGGGCGCCGATCACGGCGAGCAGCACCGCCCCGACCGGGCCCGCCAGCATCCCGATGAGCGCACCGATGGCGGCGCCGGAGATTGCGGCGCCGAGGGTCATCGGAGTCGCCAGAACAGACGCGTTGGGGATCGAGTCGGGCGGAGGGCCAGAGGTGGGCATGGATGCGTTGGGGATCTTGTGGTGACACCGAGCGGTGGTCAGCCGTCGTCGTTCACTGTAGGCGTCGGCTCGGTGGGCGGCGCCGCTGCGGGCGTCGAGTCGTTACCGGCGGCGTAGGTGGTGGTTTCGGTAGTGGTTTCGGTGGTGGGGTCCTCGGCGGTGGTCAGGTCCTCCGGTTCGAAGCGCTGCAGGTCCTCGTCGCTCGGTGCCTCGATCCGGGCGACCCGGGTGGCGTGGCGAACCACCGCGTCTTCAAAGACGTTGCGCACGAAGCGTCCGTTGCCGAATCCCCGTCCGCGTTCGGTGGTGTTGATCAGGTCGTGCAGCTTCGTTCGCGCCTCATCGGAGAGCTCGTAGCGCTGTTTGTCACAGATCCGCTCGAAAATGTCGATCAGCTCGCTGGTCTCGTAATCGGGAAACACGATCGTCTTGGGGAACCTCGAGCGCAGGCCCGGGTTGGCTTCGATGAACGCTTCCATCTCCTCGGGGTAGCCGGCGACGACGACTGCGGTGCGGTCGCGCCGGTCTTCGATCAGCTTGACGAGTTGATCGATCGCCTCGCGACCGAAGTCGTTCTCGCCACCGCGCACCAGGGTGTAGGCCTCGTCGATGAACAACATGCCCCCGTCGGCCTCATCGAATCGGGCCACCACGAGCGGTGCGGTCTGGCCGACGTAGCCGGCGACCATGCCGGAACGGTCGGTTTCCACCAACTGCCCGCGCTCGAGCGCCCCGACCGAGCGGTAGATCTGCGCAAGCAGGCGCGCGACGGTCGTCTTGCCGGTTCCGGGATTGCCCACGAAGACCAGGTGCAGCGTGGTGTCGATGACGGGCAGCCCGCGTTCGCCGCGCAGCTGCTGGACCCGCAACAGGTCGGTGACGCGCCGGACCTCGGCCTTCACTTCGGTGAGCCCGATGAGCGAGTCGAGTTCGGCGAGCAGATCCTCGAAGTCGCGCGGTTCCGGGTCGGGTTCGGCGGGCACGGTCGCATTCGCCGTGGTCTGGGTGGCGGCCTCGCCCGCCTGGGAGGGGCGAAGCGGGGCGGGGAGTTGCCCGGAGGGGATGCCCGACCGGATGGCATCGAGCAGCATGGTCCGGTACGCGCCGATGGCTTCGATCTCGGCGGTGGCGGTCACCTCATCGATCGCCGCGACCACGTGGAAGATGTCGAGTGCCCGCCGGTAGTAGGCCATGGCGTGGGCGGTTCCACTGCGGCGGTCGCAATCCAGAAGGATCTCGAACAGCGTCGTTCGCTGGCCGAGCCAAGCGGCCTTGTGGGTGAACAGATCGGCGTCGCGAAGCTGCTGGGGGCGGGCCCCGGCGAGCGCCGGGTCGGCGAACAACTCGCCGAAGGTTGCCGCAAACGCCCAGAGTTCGGCATCGGTATGTCGTCGGTCGGCATCGATGCAGGCGGCCACGAGCTCTCGGGCCTCGACGATGGTGTCGTGCTCGGCGTTCTCGCTCGAGGCGTCGGGGAGCACCGAGATGGCGTCGCTCAGCGCGGCCGCGACCTCCTCCACGAAGGGTCGAACGACGCCGATAAGTGGGGAGGCGCTCACGGCGACGAGGGTACTTCCTCCCCGAGTACCGACGCGAGGTGCGATGGTGAATCGGCCGTGGCGGTGCTCTCGCAGCGGATTGACCAGGCGGTCAAGAATCTCGGTAGCGTAGGGCCATGTCGTATCGCTTCGAATCCGTGGCCGACGTCCGAGAGCGTCTTGGCAAGGCCGACTACCTTTCCGACGACGCCATCGCCGGCATCGTCTTTCTCGCCGATCGTCTCGGAAAGCCGGTGCTCGTCGAGGGCCCGGCGGGCACCGGCAAGACCCAGCTCGCGAAGTCGGTCGCGGAGATCACCGGCGCACGCCTGATCCGCCTGCAGTGTTACGAGGGCCTCGACGAGTCGAAGGCGCTGTATGAGTGGAACTACAAGAAGCAGTTGCTGCGCATCCAGGCGACCAAGACCGAGGGCGATGGCGCCGACTGGGAGCAGATCGAAGAGGACATCTTCTCCGACGACTTCTTGTTGACCCGCCCGCTCCTCGAGGCGATCCGCGCCGATGAGCCGGTGGTGTTGCTGATCGACGAAGTCGACCGGGTCGAGGTGGAGACCGAGGCGCTGTTGCTCGAGATCCTCTCGGACTATCAGGTGTCGATCCCCGAGTTGGGAACCATCACCGCCAACCAGATCCCGATGGTGTTTCTCACGTCGAACAACACCCGCGAACTGTCCGAGGCGCTCAAGCGTCGCTGCCTGTTTCTCCACATCGACTACCCGGACATGGAGCGCGAAAAGGAAATCGTGCTCACCAAGGTGCCCGACATCACCGAGTCGCTCGCCGACCAGATCGCCCGCATCGTCCGTTCGATCCGCCAGATGGAGTTGAAGAAGGCCCCGTCGGTGTCCGAGGTGCTCGACTGGGCGCGCACGCTCATGCTGCTCGGGGTTCAGAAAATCGACGCCGACACCGCCGTCGGAACCGCCAGCATCCTGCTCAAGTACCAGTCCGACATCGCGAAGGCGTCGAAGGAATTCGCGAACGAGGGCTCGAGCTTGCGCAAGGGCGGCCCGCTCAGCGAGGCCTGACATGGCCGACGACACGGCCTCGGCCGACGCTGCCGGTATCCACGACTCCGCGGACGGGTTTGAGCCCGACGGTGCGGTGCTCATCGCCGAGGGCAGCGGACTGGTCAACCTGCTCAACGGGTTCATCATCGAGTTGCGCGAGGCCGGCCTTCCGGTGAGCCTCAGCGAATCCATCGATGCCATGGAGGCCGTCAAGCACATTCCGATCGAGGACCGCGCCGCGTTCAAATACGCGCTCGCAGCGACGCTGGTGAAGAACAACGCTCACTGGCGCGCGTTCGAGACCGTGTTCGAGGTGTACTTCTCGATGCGTGGTCGTCAGTACCTCATCGGCGACGCCGACGGCGATGAGCTGCCCGGCGACCTCGAGGACCTGCTCGAGCAGATGAGCGGCGCCGGCGAGGGCGACGGCGACGGTCATGGCGGCGGAGGCGCCGGGGGCGATCAGATGACCCCCGAAGAACTCGCCGAGATGCTGTTTCGGGCCTTGCAGCGCGGCGATCAGGCGATGATGAAAGCTGTCGCCCGCCAGTCGGTTCGACGCTACGCGGGGATGGAGCCCGGTCGTCCGGTGGGCGGCACGTACTACCTGTATCGCACGCTTCGGAACCTCGATCTCGACGGCGTGCTGCAGCGCTTGGTTCAACAGGACACCGACGATTCACCCGAGCCGTTGACCAACCTCGAACAGCGCCTTCAAGAAGACGAGTTTCAGCAGCGCATCGAACAACTCAAACAGGAGATCGAGGCGGAGATCCGCCGGCGGCTCGTCGCCGACCGTGGTGTCGAGGCGATGGCGAAGACGCTGCGCAAGCCACTGCCCGAGGACATCGACTTCATGCACGCGAGCCGTGACGAGATGAAGCTGCTGCAACAGGCGCTGCACCCGCTCACCCGCAAGCTCGCAGTTCGTCTGGCGCGAAAACGCCGTCATGGTCGCAAGGGTGCGCTCGACTTTCGAAACACCGTCCGAGCCTCGCTGAGCTTCGGCGGCGTTCCCGTCGAGCCGAAGTTCAAGTACCCGCGGCCGGCCAAACCCGAGATCTTCGTCATCGCCGATATCTCCGGGTCGGTCGCGAGTTTCGCCCGCTTCACGTTGCACCTCGTCAACGCCATCGCCGGTCAGTTCAGCCGAGTCCGCTCGTTCGTCTTCATCGACGGTATCGACGAGGTGACCCACATGTTCGAAGGCACCGAGGACATCGTCGAGGCCATTCACCGGGTCAATACCGAGGCCGACGTCGTGTGGGTCGATGGCCACTCCGACTACGGCCATGCGTTCGAAGTGTTCTGGTCACGGTGGGGCAAGGAGATCGGGCCGCGCACCAGCGTGATGATCCTCGGCGACGCCCGCAACAACTATCACGCCTCGCAGAGTTGGGTCATCAAGGAGATCCAGCACCGCGCCCGTCACGTGTATTGGCTCAACCCCGAGCCGAGAAGCTACTGGGACACCGGCGACTCGATCGTGGGGGAGTACGCGACGTACTGCGATGGGGCCTTTGAGTGTCGCAATCTGCGGCAACTGGAGCGGTTCGTCGACAATCTCGCGTAGCCGGGTGCCGTCGGTCGCCGGGGACCAGCGGTTCAGACCTCGGCCAGGTGGCGGGCGACGACGACCGCTTCCGACTCGAGGTACTCGACGAGGCCGGACACGATCGCCCGTTCGGCCTGGCGACCGACGAGCGGCACCCGCACCTTCAGGTCGCCCGACACCGCCCGGACCGAACCGGTTCCGAGGTCGTAGAACTTCGTTGATGCCGCCGCCTCGAACTTGTTGGCGTAGTGGTCGGGCAGGAAACGAACCGTCGCGGTGAGCGACGGTCGGTCGTAGGTCGCCTCCTCGATCCAGGCGAGCTTGTCGCGGTCGACGATGGCCCGGGCCGCCGCCGGAAGGTCGGCCACAAAGGTCATCCGCGTACGCACGACCGTGCGGTCGCCACGTTCCGTCCGGTCGACGAGTTGCGCTTCGCCGAGTGGCCCCAACGGTCCCAGCCGTCCGACGAACCGAGCGGATTCGTAGCAGTCGAACACCTCGCTGGCCGAGGCATCGAAGCTCTGGTTGACATTGAACACCATGGGCTACTTCCTACCCGATCCCGGGTGGATCCTGCCGTCGTTGTGTGATCCCGTCGGCCGGACCGGTCAGGGCAGTGCGGAGATGGCCTCGTCGAAAACCGAGAACATGGCAGGTCCGCCCTTCTCCTCGCGGGTGAGCAGGCCCAGCTTGCGGCACCGGACCAACACCTCGCGGGCGTCGCGGCCGGGCCACGGCTTCGGGAGCAGTTCGGGTGGAAGCAGTGGGTCGGCTTCGAAGCAGCGCATGAAGCGGATGGCGATCTGCAAGGCACCCGGAAGAAAGTCGTGTTCGGCGATTCGTTCACCCCGCTTCATCATCGCCTCGAGTTCCGCGGGCACGGACTCGTAGGTGGCGATGAAGTCGCGGTAACGCTCGGCGATCTGCTCGAGGGGCCACAGACGACCGGCCAGGTCCCTCGGATTGGACGTGCCGCCGATCTCAAGATCATCGGTCGTCGCCATGGTGACGTAGGCGCCGATTCCGAGCCGTGAAATCTCGGCGCGAACTTCGGTGTCCCACCGATGGGGGGCCACATACAACCCGTTGTGGACGGCCGCCGCGCCGAGTGCCAGCAGTCGGTCGCGGAACCGGTCCCGAGAGGCGCGCATCGGCTCCGGGATGGCAAAGGCGACGATGCGCCAGCGCCGATCCCAGCCGCGGCCGGCGTGGTCCTGTGCATAGGCCAATACGGTGCGGTCGCCGATCGAGCGGAGCTCCGCGAGCCCGGCCTCGGTCGCGTGGTAGCGGCTGTCGCGACCTTCGCCGTCGCGTTCGAAGAGCCCTTCATTCACGAGGCGCCGCAGACACGACCGGACCTGATCGGGGGAGAGCCCGCACGCGTCCATGACCGGGGCGAGTTCCGCGGTGATGATGTCGCCGTTGCGTTTGGCCATCCCCATGACCATCAGTCGGGTCGGGATGCCCGGGTCGTCACCGGTCGAATCTGAAACGATCGTTGGGTTCACGACCACATCGTGGCCAACGACCGGGGTGATGTCAACGTGGAGCGAGGCCGCAATTTCCACCGGCGCGGCCCGCTGGTCGACCGGGCACTAGTGCGGTGGCACTAGGCCAGATGGAGGCCGCACTCGGTCTTGGCGCTGCCGGCCCACCGACCCGAGCGAGCATCTTCGCCCTCGGCGACCGGGCTGGTGCAGGGCCAACAACCGATCGAGGCGTAGCCCTGGTCGAGCAGCGGGTTGTGGGGGACGTTGTTGTCGGCCAGGTACCCGTCGCAGTCGAGTTGGGTCCAGTTCGCGATCGGGTTGACCTTGATGAGCCCGCGAGGGTCACGACCGACGATCGGCGCGTTGGCCCTCGTGGCGGCTTCGTCGCGGCGCAGCCCACTCATCCACGCGGCCTTTCCGTTGAGCGCGCGGTCGAGTTGGCCGACCTTGACCGCCGAGCAGCAGTTCTCGGGATCCTTGACCCACAGTTCCTCGTCGTGCGGAGCGACGGTCATGATGCGCAGGTTCAACCCGTAGTGACGCCGGATCCGTTCGACCGTCTCGATCGTTTCGGGGAAGTGGTACCCGGTGTCGATGAACACGACCTCGATCGCGGGATCGACCTTCGTGGCGATGTCGATGAGCAGCGCGTCGGCCATCGACGCCGCCAGCGCGAGGTGCGGGCCGAAGCTGTCGACCGCCCAGCGCACGATCTTCGAGGCAGGCGCGGATTCGAACTCCTTGTTGATCTCCGCGAGTTCGTCGTCGCTGAACTCAGCGACGACGAATCGCGGCGATGGGATGGCGATGGATGACTCGACCATCAGACTGCGCACTCCGACTCGCCGATTTCGACCTCGAACGGTCCGGTTTCGTCGTAGTCGACGTAGAAGTCGGGGTTCTCCTCGGGGGTGGGGAACACGTCGAGATCCTTCAAGGTCGCGGCGATCGCCTTGGTTCCGCCCGAGCGCTCGAGCCAGCTGCGGAAGTCCTCGCCAGAAATGCGCTCCTCGTTGAATCGCCTGACCACCCGCACGACGGCCTCGGGCGCCGCCTTGGCGGGAAGGCGCAGGGCGCGCTCGCCGAAGTGGATGCGCTCCTGACCGACGTAACCGCCGAGCAGCATCTGATAGCCGGGTGCCGCCTTGCCGTGCGCTCGGCGTTCGGCGCCGTGGAAGCCGATGTCGGAGATGTGGTGTTGCCCGCAGGAGTTGGTGCAACCGCTGATGTTGGTGCGGATGCCGCCGACCTCGGCAAGGCCGGCCTCTTCGAGCGCCACGCCGATCGCTTCAGCGAGACCGCGCGATTGGGTGACGGCGATGTTGCACGTGTCGGCACCGGGGCATGCGACCACGTCGCGTGACAGTTCCGCCCCGGGCTGTTGCATGCCGATGGCGACGAGGCGCTCGTAGAGGGCCGGGAGTTGTTCCTCGGTGAGTCCCCGAAACACGAGATTCTGGCGATTCGAGATGCGGACCTCGAGGTCGAACTCGCGCACGATGGCGGCCAGCCCGCGGAACTGATCGGAGGTGACGTCGCCGAGGCGGGCCCAGGCGTAGGCGCTCACCGTGCCGTTCGCCGTGCCGCGCACGACGTTGGCCTGGTCCCAACGCTGGTACGGGTCGCTCGACAGGAGTTGCACCGGGGTGCCCTGGCCCATCGGCGTGGCGGCTACCTCGTGTGAGCGGCCAGCGGGGGAGTCACCCCATTCGTTGACGACCTCGGGAACGCCGCCCGGCCAGCCGGCAGCGGCCGGCAACAAGCGCCGACTGGCGAGGATGCGGTTGCGCAGTTCCTCCTCGCCGAGTTCTGCCGCCACCCACTTGAGGCGGGCGCGGAGCTTGTTGTTGCGTTTCCCGGTCTGTTCGAAGGTGCGCAGGATGGCCTCGAGGGTCTCCATCAGCTGCTCGCGTGGGGTGAAGTCCTCGAGTGCGAACGCTGCATGCGGGTTTGCCCCGAGCCCCCCGGCGACGAAGACGCGGAATCCGGCCTCGACCGTTCCGTCGTCGAGGGTGCGGGTGACGGCGATGACGCCGGCGTCGTTGAACATCGCCTGGCCGCAATCGGTGTCGCAACCCGAGAAGTTGATCTTGAATTTGCGGGGAAGGCGCTGAGCGAACGGGTGGTGGAGGAAGTAACGAAACGCCGCCTCGGCCCAGGCGCTGACGTCGAGGACCTCGAAGGGGCAGGCGCCGGCGAGGTGGCATCCCTCGACGTTGCGCACCGTGTCGCCGCAGGCCTCGCGGGTCGTCATGCCCACCGAGGCGAACTCGCGCAGGAGATCCGGGACCCGGGTGAGTTCGACGTAGTGGAACTGGAAGTTCTGGCGGGTGGTGATGTGGCCCCAGCCGCGCGAGTACTCGTCCGCGACGCGGGCCATCAGGTCGAGCTGTTCGGCGTTGAGGCGGCCATAGGGCGACTTCACCCGCACCATCTGGTTGGTGCCGCCCTGACGTTGGCCGTAAATGCCGTTGTTGAGGCGGAACACGCGGAAGGTGTCCTCCTCGATCTCGCCGGCGAGGTGCAGGGCGAGCATTCGATCGAACTTGGCGATCGTTTCCTCGATGTCGCCGGCCATGTCGTCGGGGACCTCGTAGTCCCGGGATGGGTTCGTCGGCGAGAGATTCTGGGCTGCCTGGGATGCAGCGGGATCGATTTCGATGATGGTCACGTCGGTCTCCGAGGGGTGAAGTCCTGCCAGTGTACGTTAATCCCGACCTTCTGAGTCAAGAATTGCGAACTGGTCGGTTACTCGCGGAGGTGCGACGGTTCAGCCGATGAAACTGGGGGTGAGGAACTCGAACCCGGGCAGGTTGCGCACCAACCAGAACGACGCGAGCGAAACGAGGGTGACCATCGGCGCCCAGCGCGTCGCCATCGGATCCGGCAGCTTCGACTCGAACGAGCCGCGCAATCCACGTTCCCACGCCCGGATCAGGAGGTAGGTCATCAAGGGGACGGCGACGACGAGCAACACGTTGGAATGCAGCGCGCGGGTGAGGTCTCCGTGGGCGAGCGCGTGGATGGCCCGCATCGACCCGCATCCGGGGCAGAACCGCCCGGTCATCGCGAAGAACGGGCACGATGGCCAATTGCCCTCGACCGCCGGATCTCGCATCGCAATGGCCCCCACGGCCACCACCGACGCAGCGGTGGCGAGCGCGGGCAGACGCCAACTGGGGGGTCGCAACGCCGACGGAAGCGGCACGGCGACGGCGGCCGCCGGTTCGTGCGGTGTGGATTCGTGGTCGTGCGGTTCGTGGGGCGCGGGTTCGCTGGATGCAGGTTCCATGAGAGGGCTTTCGCTCACACGTTAGGGTCTGGCCATGCAACCCGGCGTCGACCCTGCCGACATTTTGTCCGACCCCGAAAGCGCTTCTGACCGTGCACCCAAATGGTGGCAGTCGACGAGCATCTACCAGATCTATCCGCGGTCCTTCGCCGACTCGAACGGCGACGGCATCGGCGATCTCGAGGGCATCATTTCCCGGCTCGACTACCTCGCCGACCTCGGCGTGGGGGCGATCTGGGTGTCGCCGTTCTTCACCTCGCCCCAACGTGACGTGGGGTACGACGTCGCCGACTATCGCAACGTGTCACCGGAGTACGGCACGATCGACGATGCCCAGCGCCTGATCGACGAGGCCCACGCTCGCGGGCTGCGGGTGCTGTTCGACCTCGTGTTGAATCACACCTCCGATGAGCACCCGTGGTTTGTCGAGTCTCGGTCCTCACGCACGAACCCGAAGGCCGATTGGTACGTGTGGGCCGACGCTCGCACGGATCGGCTCGGTCGTCGCCGGCCGCCGAACAACTGGCGTTCGGAGTTGCAGGTCGAACGCGCCTGGCGGTGGTGCCCCGAACGCGAGCAGTACTTCCTCGCCAGCTTCCTCGATTTCCAGCCCGACCTGAACTGGCGCAACCCAGCGGTGCGCGCCGAGATGTTCGACATGGTGCGGATGTGGCTCGGGCGCGGGGTCGACGGGTTCCGCCTCGACATCTTCGGTTCGATCATGCAGGACGCCGCGCTGCGCAACAATCCGCCGTTGCCCACCGTCGTCGCCGGGTTGCCCCGCCTGCAGCGCCCGGTCCACACCCTCAACACCACGGAGAACTTCGAGTTGGCCGCCGACCTTCGCGAGGTGTGCGACGAGTTCGGGCCGGGGGAGCGGGTGTTGCTCGGCGAGGTGTTCGGCGACGAGGACACGCTGGCGCGCTACGTGCAGGTCGGCGATCGGCCGGGGCTGCACGTGGTGTTCCTCTTCGAATTCCTCCACGCGAGCTATTCGGCGAAGCGCTATCGCAGTCTGATCGAGCGGTTCGAACGACGGTTTCCCGCACCCCAGCAGCCGACCTATGTGGTGGAGAACCACGACCGGGCGCGGTCGATGTCTCGCCTCGGCGGCGACGAGCGCAAGGCCCGGGTGTTGGCCACGCTCATGTTGACGCTGCGCGGCATCCCGGTGATTTTTCAGGGCCAAGAGGTCGGAATGACCAACAAGTACATCCCGTTACGCGAGGCCGTCGACCCGATCCCGCGGGTGTTTCGCCGCATCCTGCACGAGCCGCTCAACCGGCGGTTGCCCGAGCGGCTGAACCGTGACGAGGTTCGGGTGCCGATGCAATGGAGCGACGAGCCCGGCGTCGGCTTCACCGATCCCGATGTCACCCCGTGGCTGCGCTACGGCGACGATGCTGCGACACACAACGTGTCGGTGCAAAACGAGGACCCGGCGTCGCTGCTCAACCTGTATCGCGAGCTGTATCACCTTCGTCGCGAGTATCCGGCGATCGCTCACGGGTCGCTGGAGTTGGTTCCGGTCGACGGCGGCGACGAGGTGATCGCCTATCGGCGCGGCGATCCCGATCAGCCCGAAGCCGGCAACGTGTTGGTGGTGTGCAACCTCGGCGATACCGGCGCTGCCCATCGGGTCGAAGCGGGTGCGGCGATGCTGGTTCGCACCGACGACTCGGTTGCTCTGGTGCAGGGCCTCAACGACGAACGATGGCTCAACCTGCCACCCCACAGCGCCGCCGTGCTGAGCGGGTCGGTGCTGGGCGGGGCGCCGCATCGCCGTTGATGGTCGTGGCCCCGCCGGGGCTACCAGCGAGGCCACGACGCTCCGGGCGATCAGACGCGTTCGATGACGGTGGCCGAACCCATGCCGCCGGCGGCACACATGGCGACGGCGCCGAACTGGGCGTCGAGGCGGTCGAGTTCGTTGAGCATGGTGACGATCATGCGGGCACCGGTGCAGCCGATCGGGTGACCGAGCGAGCAGCCCGAACCGTTCTGGTTCACGATCGCCGGGTCGAGGCCGAGGCGCTTGGTGGCGGCGACGGCGACCGAGGCGAACGCCTCGTTGATCTCGACGGCCTGCAGGTCGGCAACGCTCAGGCCGGCCTTGGCGAGGGCCTTACGCATAGCGGGCTCGGGGGTGAGCCCGGTCTCCTCGGCGGCAAGCCCGACCGAAGCCCAGCCGCGGATGATGGCGCGGGGCTTGAGGCCATGCGCCTTGGCGAATTCGGGAGACACGAGCGTGAGCGCAGCGGCGGCGTCGTTGAGGCCCGAGGAGTTTCCGGCCGTGGTGGTCGCCCAGTCGTTCTGGGGATTCAGCACCGGCAGTGTCGCAAGCTTCTCGAGGCTCGAGTTGCGGCGGGGGTGCTCATCGGTCGTGAACTGCGAGCCGTCGGGCAGGGTCACCGGCACGATCTCATTGGCGAACCGGCCCTCGTCGATGGCGCGCACGGCGTTCATGTGGCTGTTGAACGCCCATTCGTCGGCCTGCTCGCGGGTCACCCCTGCGATGCGGGCGGCGTTGTCGCCGACCCCGAGTGCCGTGTTGAACGGCGGTGCGAGCTCGGTCGGCTCGTTGGCCGGGGACAGCCAGAACTCGCCCCCGCGGCTGGTGCCCGGAGCGGTCGTCATCGACTCGACACCGCCAGCGACACCGGCGTCGATCATGCCCGCGGTGATGTTGGCGGCGACCCACTGCACGCCGGCCATTCCAGAAGCACACCAGCGTTGGGTGGCGACGCCCGGGATGTTCGTGAGACCGGCACGGATCGCGGCGTTGCGGCCGATATTGCCCCCACCCTGGAACGACTCACCGAAGCCCATGTCTTCGAACTGGGAGGCGTCCACACCGGAACGCTCGACCGCTGCGGCAATCACGGTTTGGGCGAGTTCGAACGCATCGACCCCGCCGAGCGAGCCCTTGTAGGCGGTGGCGATCGGCGTGCGAACGCCGCTGACGATATAGACCTCGGATGCCATGACGGGAAACTCCTACGAGTGGACGGGTGACCTGACGCTTCGTCAGATCAGCAGTGCGTTCGATTGTGTCATGCGCCACGCAACGACGTGAAGCTGGGCTCGGCCTAGGATCGCCTCGCTCGTTCCTGCGCAATGCCGTACCGGGGCGGCCGGGGACGACCAGTGGCCAGCACTCGAAGGGTGATTGTCTCATCCGACATCGCCGAGTACGTCGTCGCGCACAGCACCGCTCGCGACGAGGTGCAGCGCGAGCTCGCACAGGTCACCGCCGAACGCACCGGCCGTGCTGCCGGCATGCAGATCGGCCACGACCAGGCCCTGTTCATGGAGATGCTCACCCGCGCCATCGGAGCCCGTCGGGCGATCGAGATCGGCACCTTCACTGGGTACTCGTCCCTCGCCATCGCCCGCGGTCTCGGTCCGGAGGGTCACCTGACCTGTTGTGACGTAAGCGAGGAGTGGACCTCGACGGCCCGCGAATTCTGGCGGCGAGCGGGGGTGGAGGACCGGATCGATCTACGCATCGCGCCCGCGCTCGAGACGATCGCGTCGTTCGGTGCGGAGGTGCGCTTCGACCTGGCGTTCATCGACGCCGACAAGGAGAACTACGCCGCGTACCTCGACGCGCTCGATCCCCATCTGCCCGCCGGGGCGATTGTGCTCATCGACAACACCTTGTGGTCGGGGGCGGTGCTCGACCCACCCAGCGACGATGCGTCCGCCCAAGCGCTCGCTGCGCTCAACGATGCGTTGGTCGACGGTGAGCGGTTCACCGTCGCGATGTTGACCATCGGCGACGGGGTGACGATGCTCCAGAAGCGCTGAGCGCTCGGTGGGTCATTCGTGCCAGGTGATGGTCGGGGCCTCGCGCACGCCGGCGCCCTCGGAACCGGTCGGGTAACCCAGGTAGATCGCCCCGGCGCAGAACGTGCCGGGCGGGAACCCGCAAAGCGCGAGCAGTTCGGGAGCGGTCGGGGTGGCGATCGTCGACCACAGCGTCGCGAGCCCGAGCGCATGCGCTCCGAGCAGCATGTTGTTGATCCCGGCCGATACCGAGTCGCGGTTTTCGCCGGTGGTGACCTCGTCGGGTCCTTCGATCGAACCGACGACGATGATGGTTGAAGCCCGGAAGTACTTGGTGCGGGTCTTCTTGATGGCGGCCTCGTGCGCCTCGAGTTTGACCAACACGTCGCCAATCGTGTCGCCGAGACGTTGGCGTGCAGCTCCGGTGAACACGGCAAAGCGCCACGGGTTGGTTCGCCGGTGATTGGGGGCCCAGGTCGCCAGTTCGCACAGGTCCTCGACGACCGCGCGGGGCACCTCGCGATCGGAATCGGTCTGTTTGGTCGTGCGACGGGTGCGCACCAGCGCTTGGAGATCGGTGAACTCGACGGACATGACCACCAGTTTGGCGCGTCCGGGGAGTCACCAACTTCGTTGTCAGGGGTCGCGTTTAGTATCAAACGCATGTTCGAGGGCTTCGACAGCGAACTGAATAACCTGGGTTCCGGGATCGACGATGTGGCGGTGTTGTTCGAGCTGCAACGCCGTTTGGATCTGCACATGATCGACGTGGTGGGCGAGTTGGATGCTGTTGGGATGACCGACATCGTCGAGGGCCTGTCCACCAAAGCGTGGGTGTCGAAGATGGCTCGTTGTTCGGGGGTGACCGCGGCGCGTCGGGTTTCGGTCGCTCGGGCGGTACGGCGCCGGTATCAGCCCGACGTGTTGGACCGGCTCCGTTCCGGTGTTGCGGGGTTCGATCATCTGGTGGTGATCGGACGGTGGTCGAACCCGCGGATCGAACCCACCTGGTCCGACAACGCCGGACCAATGCTGGATTTGGCGGAGCATTTGACGTTCGCGAAATGGGAAAAAGTCATCGCCGCGTTGGCACGACTCGTCGACACCGACGGCACCGAACCCGCCCCACCAGCAGAAGAATCCTGGCTCGACCTACGCGACATCCACGGCCCCGACGGTGTCATCGGTGTGGAGGTCGTCGGAGAGTTCTTCGGCGACTACGCCGAGGTCGTACGCCAGGCCATCAACGACGCCACCAACCGTCACCGCAAAGCTGTCCGCAACGACGCCGAACAGTTCGGCGGGTCACCGACAACATCAGAATCCCAGTTGCGGGCTAAAGCGTTGATGGACCTGTGCCGTTTCGGCACCCAGTTCACCCTGTCGGGTAACTACCGGCCAGGAACCGCAGAAGTCACCATCATCTTGCAGGCCGACGAACACGGCCAACCACGCGCGTATTCGCCTACAGGTGATCCACTCACCGCCGATGTGATCGAACGCATGATGTGTGACCCAGAACTGCGCGCTGTCCTGTTGGACTCGTTGGGCCAGCCGCTCGATGTTGGCCACTCCGTGCGGTTGGCGACCGACGCTCAACGCGCCGCACTCGCCGCGCGTGATGGGGGGTGTTGTTTCCCCGGCTGCGATGCACCGGTCCAACAAACCGAAGCCCACCATGTTCGCCATCACCGCAACGGCGGTGCCACCGCGGTGAACAACCTGGCGTGCCTGTGCCGACACCACCACGGCCTGGTGCACCGCATCGGATGGGCCATGCACATCACCACCGACGGATGGACCCTCTACACCCACCCTTGCGGGATCACGATCTGGGGGCAACAACACGGGGTACAACGCCAAGGCCCCCTCCCCGAAGAACTCGCGGCAGAACCCGAACCCCCGGCCCGGCCCAAAGTGAAAGTCCGCGGCGGGACCGTCGATTTGGGCGACGCTATCGCCACGATCCGGCGCCGTTACGACCGCATGACCGCCAACCCCGACACCCGCATGTACCGACCCCACGACGCCCGCAGGTCAGCCTCCAGCCGAGGCTCGGGCAGGAGCAGCCGAACCGGCGGAGCGACGAGGGCCAGGCGCCCCACAGCCGGGCAACTCTCACTCACCCCGACCAAACCACCCCAACCACCGATACGCCAATGAACCGGCGGCCCCGACGGCATCGGCGCACCGTCGGGAGGTCTTCGCCCTACGCTGAGTGCATGCACCTGACGACCGAGCCGTCGCGCCCAACCCCCGGTGGCGCCCAACTGCCGATCCTGCTGTTGTCGGGGCCGAACCTCAACCTGTTGGGAGCCCGCCAGCCCGAGATCTACGGCACGACCACCCTTGATGACCTGGTGGCGCTGGCCACTGATGAGGCTGCCGCCCTGGGGTTCGCTCTGGAGGCGTCGCAACACAACCATGAGGGTTCGATCGTCGAGGCGGTTCACGCGGCGCGCACCTCGACGTCGGGCATCATCATCAACCCCGGCGCCTTTACGCACTACAGCTACGCCCTTCACGACGCGCTCGCCGCCTATGACGGGCCGAAGGTGGAGTTGCATCTGTCGAATCCGTCAGCTCGCGACGAGTTCCGCAAGCTCAGCGTGGTCGCTGCGGTGGTGAACGGCACGATTGCCGGATTCGGCGCCGGCGGGTATCGGCTGGCGGTTCAAGCGCTCGTCGGATTGATCGGGTCGTCGCGGTGACGGTCTCGATCACCAATGCCGATGTCGATGCGTTGCAGGGAGCGGTGCTGGACGCTCCACTGCATCCCATGGACGTTGCGGGTCGGCTGGGTCGCCTTCGCGAACGGTTCCCCACAGCCGCCGCCGACGGGGGTCCGATCGACGCGCTCGTCGTGACGAACCTCACCAATGTCCGGTATCTCACCGGATTCACGGGGTCCGCCGCGATGCTCGTCGTGACGTCGGCTGACCCAACCGGTACAGCACCCGCCGCGGTGCTGATCACCGACGGTCGCTACCGCGACCAGGCGAGTGCCCAGGTCGAGGCATCGGGGGCTTCGGTGAGGGTGCACATCGTCGCCGACAAGCAGCTTTCGGCGGTGCGCGACGTGCTGGTCGCTGCCGGGGCGTCCAGGGTCGGCCTCGAGGCCGATGCGGTGAGCTGGTCGACACAGCGGTCGATCGTCGAGATCTTCGCCGAAACAGGTCACGCTCCCGAGGGTTCGGGCCTCGATGCGGTCGCCACGACGGGGGTCGTCGAGGAACTCCGTATCACGAAGGATCTCGGGGAGCTCGACCGCATGTTGCGAGCAGCGGCCATCGCAGACCAGGCCCTCGCCAACGTGATCGGCCTACTTGCCGGCACGGCACAGAACGGCACGGCACAGAACGGCACGGCACAGAACGGCACGGCACAGAACGGCACGGCACAGGCACAGGTCCAGGGCTCAGTGGCCGGGGAGCTGACCGAGGCGGCCTTCGGCCTGGCCCTCGACACCGAGATTCGTCGCCTCGGGGCCTCCGCCAACAGCTTCGAAACGATCGTCGCCTCGGGCCCGAACGGTGCGCTGCCGCACGCCCGTCCGACCGATCGGGTCATCCGCCGCGGCGATCTCTTGGTGTTGGATTTCGGTGCTGTGGTCGACGGCTACTGCTCCGACATGACCCGCACCTTGGGCATCGGCGCACCGGGCGACCTCAGCGACCGTCTGGTGGCGATGTGGAACGCGGTCCTCGAGTCCCAAGCGGCCGGGGTCGCCGCCGTCGGCCCGGGGGTCGAGTCGAAGAGGGTCGATGCAACCTGTCGAGAGGTGTTGGAACGCCACGAACTTCTCGAGTACTTCACCCACTCCACCGGCCACGGCGTCGGGCTCGACATCCACGAGGCTCCGCGGGTCTCCAAGCCGTCGACTGCTACGCTCGCGCCCGGTTTTGTCGTCACCGTCGAGCCCGGGGTGTACCTGTCCCCACACGGTGGCGTCCGGATCGAGGACACCGTCGTGGTGACCGAGGACGGATGCCGGCCGTTGACGTCGTCGCCGAAAACGCTCTTCGTGGCCTGACCGTCTCGGGCCGATCACCCGATCACCCGATCACCCGATCACCCGATCGACCGCTATTTCAATCCAGAAACGACCCTCCGACGAGGAACCACCATGGCTCAGATCTCCACCGCCGACTTCAAGAACGGCATCACCCTCGAATTGCCCGAAGGGCTTGTGCAACTCGTCGAGTTCCAACACGTCAAGCCCGGCAAGGGCGGCGCCTTCGTGCGCACAACCCTCAAGAACGTGCGTACCGGAGCGGTGATCGACCGCACCTTCCGCGCCGGCGAGAAGATGGAACGGGCGTTCATCGAAAAGAAGGAGATGCAGTACCTCTACAACGACGGCAGCGACTTCGTGTTCATGGATTCGAACACCTATGAGCAGCTGTCGGTGGCTCCGGCGGCTCTCGGTGACGCGAAGAACTACCTGCTCGAGAACATGACGGCGCAGATCCAGATGTTCGGCGACGAGATCATTGGTGTCGAGTTGCCGGCCTCGGTCGACCTGCCCATCTCCGAGACCGAGCCGGGCCTGCAGGGCGACCGCAGCTCGGCGGGCCGCAAACCGGCGACGCTCGTGACCGGACTCGTGGTGCAGGTTCCGCTCTTCATCGGCCCCGACGACGTCATCCGTGTCGACACCCGAACGGGCGAGTACATCACCCGAGCCAACGGCTGACCGTGGCCAATTCGTATTCACCGGGATTCGTCCCATCAGAGCCGGGTCGCCACGAGGCACGCGAGCGAGCGGTGGCGCTCGGCTACGAAGCCGAACAACGCGACCTCGATGCGGCCGGCATCCTCGACGATCAGATCCTCGACCCCGACCCCTACACCGTCGCACTGGTGGCGGGGGTCGGCGAACACCTCGAAGAGATCGACACCACGATCGAACGCTTCGCCCGAGGTTGGACCCTCGAGCGCATGGCGGCCATGGACCGTGCGGTGCTGCGGGTCGCGATTTTCGAACTCGCCCACCGTGAAGACATCCCGACCCCGGTGGTGATCGACGAGGCGGTCGAACTGGCGAAGCGCTACGGCACCGACGATTCGAGCCGATTCGTCAACGGCGTGCTCGACAGCGCCGCGAACGCGTTGCGTTCGACGGGCTCCTGAACGTCCCGTAACCTCGGCGTCGACACCGTTAACGGGGGTCCGGAGAGGCCTCCACGGAGTGCCTTCGGGCGAGGAGTGTGCGAATGGCCGACCGCGAGCGTCGCGGAGCCCCGCCATACGGCGCTGAGTTCCAGGCGAGAACCGTTGTGATGGATTCCGACGACATCGGTCGTGCGATTCGTCGCATGGCACATGAGATCGTCGAACGGAACCACGGCCTCGACGCCGTGGCCCTCGTCGGCCTCCAGACCGGGGGAGTGCCGCTCGCGGAGGCGATCGCCGCCGACCTCAGCGAGATCGAATCGGTCACCGTCGAGGTCGGCCGGCTCGACGTCGCGTTCTATCGAGACGACATCGGGCTGCGGCCGGTGTTGACCGAGGAGGTCACCGACATCGCCTTCGACGTCGACAACCGCGTGATCGTGCTCGTCGACGACGTGTTGTTCACCGGCCGCACCATTCGCGCCGCGCTCGACGCATTGAGTTCCTATGGCCGCCCGAGGTCGGTGCAACTCGCCGTGATGGTCGACCGCGGCCACCGCGAACTGCCGATTCGCCCCGACTATGTGGGCAAGAACCTGCCGACGAGGCGTGACGAGATGGTCAACGTGTCGGCCTTGGGGGTCGAACTCGGCGAAATGGTGCGCAAATGAGGCACCTGCTGAGTATCGATGACCTGACCCGCGGCGACATCGAGGGGCTGCTCGACCTCACCGACCGGTTCGTCGAAGTGGCCCACCGCGCGGTCCCCAAGGTCCCGGCCCTTCGCGGGCGCACGGTCGTGTCGCTGTTCTTCGAGGACTCCACCCGAACCCGGTTGAGCTTCGAGACGGCGGCCAAACGCCTCTCGGCCGACGTCATGAGTTTCTCGGTGTCGACCTCGTCGGTGAAGAAGGGGGAGTCGCTGCGCGACACGGTGGAGACGATCACCGCGTTTGGCGTCGATGCCATCATCATCCGCCACCGCAGCTCGGGCGCGCCGCTGCAGATCACCCGATGGACCGACGCGCAGGTGCTCAACGCCGGCGACGGATGGCACCAGCACCCGACCCAGGCGCTGCTCGACAGCTACACGATCCGGCAGCGTTTCGGTTCGCTCGACGGTCTTCGCATCGGCATCATCGGCGACATCCAGCATTCGCGTGTCGCCCGCTCCGATGTCGACGCGTTCACCAAGCTGGGCGCCGAGGTGGTGCTGGTGGCCCCACCGACGCTGTTGCCGCCCTCGCTGGAAGGTTGGCCGGTGACGGTGACCCACGACCTCGACGCGGTGTTGCCCACCCTCGATGTGTGTTACCTGTTGCGCATGCAACGCGAGCGGATGGACCAGGCGCTGGTCCCGTCGCTGCGCGAATACTCCCAACGTTGGGGGCTGACTCCCGAGCGTGCGGACCGGCTCGGCGATCAGGCGATCATCATGCACCCGGGCCCGATGAATCGCGGGGTCGAGATTTCGCCGGAGGCCGCCGACCGCCCGAACGCCGTCATCACCGAACAGGTGGCCAACGGCGTCGCAGTGCGGCAGGCGGCCTTGTTCAAGCTGTTGGGAACGAGCACGCAACTCGATGCCCTCGGAGCCTCGGAAGGAACCCCCAAACCATGACCACCGACTACGTCATCAAAGGCGGCCGCATCGTGGACGAGACCGGCGAGTACTTCGCCGACGTCGTGGTGCGCGACGGCGAGATCGTGGGGGTCGGCCCCGACCTGACGGCTTCGCGCACGATCGACGCCGCCGGCTGTGTGGTCGCCCCCGGCCTCGTCGATCTTCACACCCACCTGCGTGAGCCGGGCAAGGAGGAGGCCGAGACCGTCGAGTCGGGGTCGCGCGCCGCGGCGCTCGGCGGTTACAGCGCGGTGCTGGCAATGCCGAACACGACCCCCGCGATCGACTGCGCCTCGGTGGTGCGCGACGTTCAGGAACTGGCGCGCCGGGCGCTCGTCCGGGTCGAGGTCTCGGGCGCGATTACGGTCGGGCGAGCGGGGGAGACGCTTGCGCCGATGGGGGAGATGGCGGATCTCGGGGTGAAGATCTTCACCGACGACGGCACGGGGGTGCAGGACATCGCGCTGATGCGCCGCGCGCTCGAGTACGCGAAGGCCCTCGACGTCACGCTCGCCCAGCATTGCGAGGTTTCGGAGCTTTCCGCCGGGACGGTGATGCATGAGGGGGCCTGGTCGTCACGCCTCGGCCTGCCGGGCCAGCCGGCTGAAGCCGAGGAACTCATGGTGATGCGCGACATCGCGCTCGCCCGCCTCACCGGCGCACGGGTGCATTTCCTGCACCTGTCGACCGCCGGTTCGGTGGCGATGGTGCAGGCCGCCAAGGCCTCGGGCCTGCCGATCACCGCCGAGGCCGCACCGCACCATTTCACGCTCACCGACGAGTGCTGCGCGACCTACGACGCGCTCTACAAGGTCCACCCGCCGCTGCGAACCGACCACGACGTCGCCGCGGTGAAGGTGGGGCTCGCGGACGGAACGATCGACGCCATCGCCACCGATCACGCTCCTCATTCCCCCCACGAGAAGGAACGGCCCTTCGACGAGGCCCCTCCCGGCATGTTGGGCCTCGAGTACGCGCTCGCGCTGGCGATCACCGAGTTGGGGATGGACCTGCGCGAGGTCTTGGCCAGGTTGTCGTGGCAGCCCGCCCGCATCGCCGGGATCGCGGATCGCCACGGCGGACCGATCGCCTCCGGGCGGCCGGCCAACCTGTTCGTGTTCAACCCCGAGGAAGACTGGACGATCGACGACAGCGGCGGCGCCAGTCGTTCGCGCAACGTGCCCTATGTCGGACGTCGGGTCCGGGGTCGCGTCCGCCACACGATCCTCGAGGGCGAGCCGGTGGTGCTCGACGGCGAGGCTCAGCGCTGAAGCCGCTGGCGCTGGCCCGTGGCGCTGGCCCGTAGCCGCCGGCGGCCTCGCTTCATCGAAGGGCACGCTTGCTAGAGTAAACAGCCGTTCAACTGAGGTGAACGCGGCCGCGTGGCGAATCCCCAGCACCGGCCGCTCATCGCCGAACGATTCCCTCACCACCGGAGTACTTCATGTTGGCTCGTCTTGGTTCCTGGTGCTTTCGCAACCGGTGGCAGACCGTGTTCGCCTGGGTCGGAGCGCTCGTCGCGCTCGGCGCGATCGTCTCCGCGTTGGGCGGGGCGCGGTATCTCGAGTCCTTCGAACTCCCAGACTCGGACTCGAGCCGCGGCATCGATGTGCTCGGGTCGGAGTTCGGCGAACTGATGGGGGGCTTCGAGTCCTCGATCGTCGTGCGAAGCAACAGCCCGGTGACGAGTTCAGTCGTGCAGGTCCCGCTTGAGAAGCTCTTCGAGCGCGTCGCGAAGCTGGACGGCGTCGCCGTGTCCTCCCCGTTCGAACCGGGCAACCAGGACTTCCAGATCTCCGAGGACGGCCGCACCGCGTTTGCTCGGTTGACGGTGAATGGCGATTTTGATTTCACCGCCCTGGCGACCCTCGGCACCCAGATCCGCGACGAGTTCCCGAAGATCAAGGGCACACAGATCTACCTGGCGGGCGAGATGTTCGCCGAGTTCGAACCGCCGAAATCCGAGTTGATCGGCCTTGCGTTCGCCATCGTGGTGTTGATCTTCGCCTTCGGATCGGTGCTGGCGATGGGACTGCCGATCGCCATTGCGGTCGCCGGCGTCGGTGTCGGAGCGGTAGTCGTGATGTTGGCGTCACGACTCATCGACGTCCCCGATCTCGCCACCACCATCGGTGCGATGATCGGGCTTGGCGTGGGCATCGACTACGCGCTGTTCATCGTCACCAGGTATCGAGAGCAACTCCACGCCGGTCACGAGGGTGAAGAGGCCTGTTCGATCGCGATCGACACCTCGGGCCGTGCGGTGATCTTCGCCGGCATCACTGTGGTGATCTCACTGCTGGGCATGTTGGCGATCGGGCTGTCGTTCATCGGTGGGATGGGGATCGCTGCGGCGCTCACGGTGGCGGTGACGATGGTCGCCTCGGTGACCCTGTTGCCGGCGCTGCTGGGATTCGCCGGTCATCGGGTAGAGCTGACGCGGTGGCGCGGGCTGATCGCCGCAGGGTTCGTGGCGCTCGGCCTGCTCGGCGTCGGCCTGAACTTCACTCCGATGGTGGCGGCATTCGGCGTCGCGGTCGCCATCCTGGTCGCCGGGTTCTTTGTTGCGCCGCTGCGTGCGGAGGTTCGCCAGCGTCGCCCCAAGCCCGCTGAACAGACCCTTGCGTACAAGTGGAGTCACCTCATCCAGCGTCATCCGTGGAGTGCGATGCTCGCCGGGGTGGCGGTGTTGCTGGTGGTCGCATCGCCAGTGCTGTCGTTGCGCCTCGGATCCGCGGATGCGGGCAACGCTCCCGAGGACACCGACGCCCGGCGGGCCTATGACCTGCTGTCGGAGGGTTTCGGGCCGGGGTTCAACGGTCCGCTGATCGTGACGGTCCGCGGGGTCAACATGATCGCCGCCGGCGGAATCGGGGGGCTGCTCGAGGGCACCGACGGCGTCGCCCAGGTGGTTGGTCCGATCCCGTCGAATCTGCAGGACCTCCAGGCCTCGGGGTTGATGGAGTTCATGTCAGGCGGTGCGGCGGGCGGCGATCCGACGTCGGGCGGCCTATTGCCGAGCGACCCCGAAGAACTGTTGGCCTTCGACCTCTCAACGCTGACGTCATCAGAGTTCGCCCCGCTGCTTCCCGACAATGTCGAGGAGTTGCTGAGCCCGTCGGCGTTGATGTTCCAGGTGTTTCCCACGACCTCGCCACAGGATGAAGCGACGGTCGCGTTGATCGAGCGCATCCGCGATGAGGTCGTTGGAGAGGTCGGTGGCGTGGTCGACGGTGCGGAGCTGCACGTCACCGGCAACACTGCGATCAACGTCGATTTCACGACCTACCTGTCCGAGCGCATGGTGATGTTCTTCAGCATCGTGTTGGCGCTGTCATTCCTGCTGTTGATGATGGTCTTCCGCTCGATTCTCGTGCCGATCAAGGCGGTCATCATGAACCTGTTGTCGATCGGCGCTGCCTACGGCGTCGTGGTGGCGGTGTTCCAGTGGGGATGGGGTTCTAGCCTGTTCGGTGTCTCGCCAGCGCCTATCGAACCGTTCATTCCGGTGATGATGTTCGCCATCGTTTTCGGGTTGTCGATGGACTACGAGGTATTCCTCCTGTCGCGAATCAAAGAGGAATACGACCGCTCCGGCGACTCACGTAACTCGGTGGCCGACGGTCTGGCGGCGACGGCCCGGGTGATCACCGCCGCGGCGGCGATCATGGTGGTGGTGTTCGGTTCGTTTCTGTTCGAGGATGAGCGGGTCGTCAAGAGCTTCGGTGTGGGGCTGGCCGTTGCGGTGTTTCTCGACGCGACCCTGGTGCGGATGTTGCTGGTTCCGGCGACGATGGAACTGCTCGGTGACAAGAACTGGTGGTTCCCCCGCTGGCTCGATCGGATCCTGCCGCGGCTCAATGTTGAGGGCCCGGCCCACGACCTTGACGTGACCCACGACGCCTGAGCCCCTGCCCGGCCCAGCCTCGCGCCCGGCCCAGCCGGTTCTCCGATAACCAGTGGTCGTGATCACGACCACTGGTTATCGGAGAACCGGCGGTTGCGGGCGGTTGCGGGTAGTCAGTCGCCCCAGCGGAACATGCGCGCGGCGATGAGTCCGAAGACCGCGGCGAACCCGAGCAGCGCAACCATCGGTCCCAACGCGGCCGAGGGGCCCTGTCCCCGCACCATCACGTCGAGCATGCCGCGGTTGAGTTGGCCGAGGGGCAGGAACTTCGAGATCGTCACCATCCAAGACGGCGCCCCGTCGAGGGGGAGAAATGAGCCGGACAAGAAGGCCATCGGCAACACGATCACGTTGGCCAATCCCGACGCTGCCTCCGCCGTCGATGCGATCGCTCCGGCGATCATGCCGATGGCCGAGAATGCGAGAGTTGCACACAAGATGAGCGGGATGGTCATGTACCAGCTTCCAGTGAGCGAGAGGTCGAACATCGCCATGCCGACCCCGACGAACACCACCATCTGCAGCATCGCCGCGACGATCGACACCAACAGGCGGGACGCGATGATGGCCTCGGTCGATACCGGAGCGAGGCGAATGCGGCGCAACAACTTGGAGGTGCGCCAGGTGACAAACGGCATCGCAGCGCCGAAGGTCGCACCCATCGCGACCGCCCAGCCCAGCAGTCCGGGGGTCATGACCTGGATGGCGCTGAGCGCGGCGTCCTCCACGGTTTCGATGCTCAACGTGTAGGCGGGTTCGACGCCGGCCACGGCGAGATTGGTGCCGTCGATGAACGCCGACATGGCGCCGCGAACCTGCGCCGCACTGGTCTGATCGGCCTGGGAGTAGAAGAGGTGAATCGTCGTTGCGTCCTGACGTACCGCAGCGTCGAAGTCACCGTTGCGGACCTGTTCGATCGCATCCTCCTCGTCGTCGAACCTGGTGACCTCGAAGAGCTGATCGAAGGCCTCTTTGGCGTCGGTGGGAAGATGACCAAAGAGCGCGACGTCGCCGATCTGCGCCAGGGTGCTCTTGGAACTCGATGCGTCCCGGAAGATCGAGCCGAACAGCACGAGAAACATCAGCGGGAATGCGAGCATCCAGAACCAGTTCTGCTTGTCGCGCCAGTAGCCGTGCCACTGTGCCCGAGTCAGCGCGATGAACGCCGTCATGGCCGGTACTCCCTTCCGGTGAGGGTCAAGAACACGTCCTCGAGGGTGGCCCCGCGAATCCGGAGCCCGGCGAGCGCATCGAGCCCGGCGAGTGCGGTGAGCACCGGCGCCGGATCCTTGGTCGTGATGATCAACGTGTCGTCGTCGATCGCGGTCGACTCGACCCCGTCCATCGACGCGACGGTGCCCGGCTCGATGGCGTCGCGCTCGATGTGAATTCGGTACGGGGCGTCGAGCGCGGCGATCAGCGAACTGGGGGAGTCGTTGGCGAGAACGCTGCCTCGGTCGATGACGGCGATGGTGTCGCAGAGCCGCTCGGCCTCGTCCATGTAGTGGGTCGTGAGTACAACCGTGCGCCCGTCGTCGTTGATCTTTGACAGAAGGTCCCAGAGATTGCGCCGCGACTGCGGATCGAGGCCGGTGGTGGGCTCGTCGAGGAAGACGACCTGTGGGTCATGGACGAGCGCGCAGGCGATGGACAGCCGCCGCGCCTGCCCGCCCGAGAGGTCTTCGGTGCGCGTGTCGGCCTTGTCGGTGAGACCCACCAGTTCAAGCATCTCGGCGACCCGTCGATGCGGGGTTCCATAGAGATCGGCGAAGATCGTCAATTGTTCGGTGACGCTGAGCCGTTCGAAGAATGCCGAGGACTGAAACTGCACGCCGATCTGGGGCAGGAGCTGCCGATTGCGCGGCCACGTGTCGAGCCCAAGCACCTTGGCGGTGCCAGCATCGGGCTCTCGAATGCCCTCGATGATCTCCAACAGGGTCGTCTTGCCGGCGCCGTTGGGGCCGATCACGCCGAAAAACGAGCCCTCCTCAATGTCGAGGGTGATGTCGTTGACCGCGGTGACGTCGCCGTAGCGCTTGAGCAGCCCTCGGGTCTCGATGATGTTGGCCATCTGCCGAGGTTACGCCGCTCACCCCGCCTGTTCTCCGATAACCAGTGGTCGTGATCACGACCACTGGTTATCGGAGAACAGGCGGGGGGGTGTGGGGTGTCAGCCCTTGCGGCGGCCGAACCAGGACCGCGACGTTGTCGCGGCGCTTGAGGCGTTGGACGCGCATTGGCATCGGTCGGCCGGGGCGACATCGCCGAGGACCTGTTCGACGTGACGTCCGCATCCGGCGAAGGTGGGCTTATGGCAGGTGGGGCATTGAACTCGTTGGCACATACCCCCCAGGGTATACGAAAATCAACCGATTGCAAGTCATCGCGCGGAGAGCGCTTGGGCTACGGTCGGGGCTGAGTGGACCGCCGAAGAGAATCGCCGCAGGGGGTGGCGATCGATCGGTTCGCCGAGGGGAGTCCATGTGCGCGCAGCGGTCATGAACGGGCAACGGATCTCAGTCGAGGCCGTGGACGACCCGACTCCAGGTCCGGGCCAGGTGGTCATCGCCCCCGAAGCGACCGGAATCTGTGGTAGCGACCTGCACCTGCGCGAGGCCTATGCCTCCTTCGCCCAGGCGGGCCTCGAGGTCGAGCCGATCATCCCCGGCCACGAGTTCGCCGGGCGCATCGTCGCCCTCGGATCCGACGTCGACGCTCCTGGAGGCGGAACCGGAACCGGAACCGGAACCGGCGACCAGGCACTGCGGGTCGGCGACTTCGTCACCGCCATTCCCTTCACCCACGGTCCCGATGGCCCGGAGGGGATCGGCCTGTCGCCGCGTTTCGGCGGCGGGCTGGCCGAGTTCGTCCTCGCCGACGCCACATCCACCTTCGTGCTCCCGGAGTCGATTCACCCCGATCGGGCGGGCGCCGTCGGGGCGCTGGCCGAACCCCTGGCCGTCGGACTTCGGGCGCTGTCGAAGGCGGCGCCGCAAGGTCCGATCGTCGTCGTCGGCACCGGGCCGATCGGATTGATGGTGATCGCGGCGGCGGTCCTGCAAGGGCGCGGTCCGGTGATCGCCGTCGACCCGTCCGAACAACGTCGCGACGTCGCCCGCCGCGTCGGGGCCCACTCGGCTCATGCTCCCGGAGCGTCGCTGGTCGAGTTGCTGGACACCGTCGGATATCGGCCGAGCACCATGTCGCCGTTGCTGCGCGAGGATCCCGAGCCGGCCACGATCGTGGAATGCGTCGGCAGGCCGGAGGTCATCGAGACGCTGCTGGCCCAAGCCCCGGCCCACAGCCGAGTGGTCCTCGCCGGGGCCTGCATTCACTCACTCGAGATGCCCGTGTTGCAGCTCACCCTGGCCGAGGTCGCGGTCGAGACGAGCTTCGCCTACCGCCCCGCCGACTTCGTCGCCTCGGCGCAGCTGCTGGGAACCCACCCGGAGGTTTTCTCGTCGATGATCACCGCACAGCTCCCGTTGGCGGAGACCGAACACGCCTTTGCGCTCCTGGAGAACGAACCCGAACAGGTGAAGATTCTCATCAACCCGAGCGCCTGAACCCGGAACCAGAACCTGAACCCGAAACCCGGAACCCGAAACCCGGAACCTGCGAGGAACCCCATGTCCGAATCCGCCACACCTGCATCTGTCCCCATGACCTTCCCCGACCGCTTCGCCGGAAAGGTCGCGCTCGTCACCGGAGGCGCGTCCGGAATTGGACGAGCCACGGTTCAGCGATTCGTCGCCGAGGGCGCCCGCGTGGTCGTCGGCGACCTCGCCGACGATGCGCTCGCGGCGGTGAGCGACGAGTTCGGCGAGGCCGTTCGAACGCAGCGGTGCGACGTCACGAACGAGGACGACGTCGCCGCGCTCGTCGCGCTGGCCCGGACCGAGTTCGGCGGGCTCGACGTCGTGTGCGCGAATGCCGGAACCGGCGGATTCGGGCTGATCACCGACATGGACCTCGACGAGTGGAACCGGGTGGTCGACGTCAACCTCACCGGACCGTTCCTCACGATCAAACACGCAGCGCGGGCGATGAACGACGGTGGAGCGATCGTCATCACCGCCAGCCTCAACGCGGTGCAGCCAGCCGCCGGCATGTCGCCGTACTGCGCCTCGAAGGCGGGCGTGGCGATGCTGGCCCGGGTGGCGGCGATGGAGCTTGGCCCGCGGCGAATCCGCGTGAACGCGATCGCACCGGGTCTGGTGAGCACCGGCCTCACCGCTCCGCTGATGAGCATCGACGCCGTGCGCGACGGATACGTCGAGAACACACCGGTCGGCCGCTACGCAGACCCCCGCGAGATCGCCGGGCTCATCGGATATCTTGCCTCGGACGAGGCCTCATTCGTGTCGGGCGCTCTGCATCTCATCGACGGGGGAGCCAACACGATGCGCTACCCCGACCTCGTGGGTGCGTTGAACTCGCTCGAAGTTTGACTCCGAAAGGTCGGGAGGATCCCCGTGGTTGAGCACCAGCACCTCATCGTGTCGAACGGCGACATCGACATCGCCGTCGACCTTGCGACGAGCGGCGAGATCGCGAGTCGTGGCACGGTCGTGTGTGTCGCCGGGTGGCCGGAACTCGGCCGTTCGTGGCGTCATCAGCAGCGTCATCTCGTCGAACGGGGGTACCGGGTCGCGACGGTCGACGTGCGGGGGTACGGCGCCAGCTCTGCGCCGCCCGAGGTGGAGCGGTACACCCTGCGCGAGCTGTCGGGGGACATCGCTGCGGTCGCCGAGGCGGTCTCGGACGATCCTGTCGTCGTGCTGTGTCACGACTGGGGTGCACCGATCGGCTACCACACCGCCATTCGTCATCCGGATAGCGTCGCCGCAGTCACCGGGCTGAGCGTGCCGCACATGGCGCCGAACGGCTCGTCGCCGATCGAGATGCTCGATCTGTTGTACGCCGATCGGTTCTTCTACATGCTCTACTTCGCTCGTCCGGGGGTGGCCGAGGCCGACTTCGGACGCGACCTGCGAGGCTCGCTCAAGCGGTGTTACTGGGCGCTGTCGGGCGAGGCCCCGGCTGGTGCGTGGACCCCCGATGCGCCACGTGACGCGTCGCTGCTCGACCTGTTGCCGCCGTGCCCGGACGGGCCGCTCTCGTTCCTGCCCGACGATGAACTCGACGCGCTTGTCTCGGCCTTCGAGCGCACTGGCATGACCGGAGCGTTCAACCGCTACCGCGCCTCGGCGCTCGACGCTGCGGCCGATCTCGACATCGTCGGCGCCCGGGTGAAACAGCCGAGCTGTTTCATCGCCGGTGCGCTCGATCCCGTGCGCAACATGGTGCCCGGCGTCGACCTGTATTCCGAGGCCGGGGCCGATTGCTCCGAGTTTCGGGGCACCACCCTCATTCCGGGCGCTGGGCATTGGGTGCACCAGGAGGCGATCGCGGCCACCAACGCCGCCATCGACGCGTTCGTCGATTCCCTGTAGGGGATCGCTGACGGCCGTACGCGCCCAGGCCCAGGCCCAGGCGGCTACTTCGCGGCGTTCGCCCGGATGATGTTGAGTGCCGAGCCGGCCTTGAACCACTCGATGTGTTCGGGGCTCATCGTCTGGTTCGCCTGGAAGCTCAGCGTGGTGCCGTCGGGCTTCGTGAGCACGAGGTCGACCGGCCTGCCGGGAGCGAGGTCGGCCAGACCGACGATGGAGATGCGGTCGTCCTCGCCGATCTGGTCATAGACGGTCGGATCCGCGAAGGTCAGCGGCAACACGCCCTGCTTCTTGAGGTTGGCCTCGTGGATGCGAGCGAAGCTGCGCACCAGGATCGCCTTGGCGCCGCGGAATCGCGGCTCCATCGCGGCGTGTTCGCGCGACGAGCCCTCACCCCAGTTCTCGTCGCCCACCGCGATCCACGGCTGGCCGGCCTCGTGGTAGTGCTTGGCGATGTCGGGGAACGACCGGGTCGAGCCGTCGAGCTGATCCTTGCCCTCGCCGACCGCACCGGTGAAGGCGTTGACCGCTCCGAGGAACAGGTTGCCCGAGATGTTTTCGAGGTGGCCGCGGTACTTGAGCCACGGACCGGCCATCGAGATGTGGTCGGTGGTGCACTTACCCTTGGCCTTCAGCAGGATCGGCAGGTCGTCGAAGTCCTTGCCGTCCCAGGCAGCGAAGGGCTCGAGGAGTTGCAGGCGATCCGAGGTCGGCGACACCTTGACCTCCAGGCCGCTCGCATCCTCGGGCGGGGCGATGAAGGTGTTCTCACCCGGGGTGAAGCCGGCTTCGGGGAGCTCCTGGCCGACCGGCACCGACAGCTTCACCTGTTCGCCGGCGTCGTTGGTGAGCGTGTCGTTGATGGGGTCGAAGTCGACCGATCCGGCGAGCGCGAGGGCGACCACGGTTTCGGGAGACGTCACGAATGCGAGCGTGTTGGCCGAGCCGTCGTTGCGCTTCGGGAAGTTGCGGTTGTAGGAGGTGACGATCGTGTTCGGCTCGCTGGTCACCGACTCGGGACGGCTCCACTGGCCGATGCACGGACCGCAGGCGTTGGCCAGCACCGTCGCCCCGGCTGCCTCGAAGGTGCCGAGCAGGCCGTCGCGTTCGATCGTGGCGCGCACCTGTTCCGAGCCGGGGGTGATGAGCAGCGGCGTCTTGACCTTCAGGCCGTTCGCCGCGGCCTCCCTGAGGATGGAAGCGGCACGGGTGATGTCCTCATAGGACGAGTTCGTGCACGACCCGACGAGTGCCGAGCTGATCTCGAGTGGCCAGCCGTTCAGCTTCGCCTCGCTGCCGAGGTCTTTGACCTCCCGGGCAAGGTCCGGGGTGTGCGGGCCGTTGATGTGGGGCTGCAGGGTCGACAGGTCGATCTCGATGACCTGGTCGTAGTACTCGGCCGGGTTGGCCAATACGGAGTCGTCGGCCCGGAGGTGTTCGGCGACCGCATCGGCGGCGGTGGCGATCGCCCCCCGGCCGGTCGAGGCGAGGTAGCGGCCCATCGCTGCGTCGTAGCCGAACAGCGAGGTGGTGGCGCCGATCTCCGCGCCCATGTTGCAAATGGTGGCCTTGCCGGTGCAGCTGATGCTGTTCGCCCCTTCGCCGAAGTACTCGACGATGGCGCCGGTGCCCCCCTTCACGGTGAGGATCTCGGCGACCTTCAAGATGATGTCCTTCGGCGCCGACCAGCCGTTGAGGCTGCCGGTGAGGTGGACGCCGATCAGCTTGGGCCAGCGGATGTTGAACGGGAACCCGGTCATGACATCGACGGCGTCGGCCCCGCCCACACCGATGGCGATCATGCCGAGGCCGCCGGCGTTGGGGGTGTGGGAGTCGGTGCCGACCATCATGGCGCCGGGGAAGGCGTACTGTTCGAGCACGACCTGGTGGATGATGCCCGAACCGGGTCCCCAGAAGCCGATTCCATACTTGGCGGACACCGACTCGAGGAAGTCGTAGACCTCGCGGTTGCCGGTTTCGGCGGCGAGCAGGTCGACCTTGGCTCCCTCCTTGGCCTGGATGAGGTGGTCGCAGTGCACCGTGGAGGGCACGGCGACCTGCGGGAGGCCGGCGGTCATGAACTGCAGCAGCGCCATCTGGGCGGTGGCGTCCTGCATCGCCACGCGGTCGGGGCGTAGATCGTTGTAGGAGACGCCGCGTTCGGGTTCGGCGGTGTCGCTGGGGTCGAGGTGGTTGAAGAGAATCTTTTCGGCGAGGGTCAGGTCGCGTCCGAGACGCTCGCGGGCGGCGCTCAGGCGCTGCTCGAGTGTTGCATAGACGCTGTTGACGAGCTCAATGGGGGTGGTCGCTGAGACAGCCATGTGCGCTCCTAGGTGTTGGGGTGTGTTCGTGATCTGGACGGTACCCGTTGGGCGGGTCGACCGGGTTTCGGAATCGGCTCGGCGCCGGTACCGTGTCTCCACTAGATACAAGTAGAGTACAAGTGTCGACCGCAAGTATACAAGTACCAGACAAGTGGGGTCGGAGCGCATGGACCTGCCGAACGAGGTGGACGTCACGGCCAGCAGCCCGAAACGTCGGATCCGCTATCAATCGATCGCCGAGGACGTGCGACGTCGAATCGTCGATGGCGAATTGCAGCCGGGAGTGTTGTTGCCCTCCGAATCGGAGCTCTCGGGTCGATATTCGGTGAGTCGGGTGACGGTTCGTCGGGCGCTCGAGGCGCTGCGGGGCGATGGCCTCATCGATTCGCGCCAGGGGTTCGGATGGTTCGTGGCGACCGACCCGCTCCGCCAGGAGTTGCGCGAGTTGGGCACGATGGAATCGCAGCTCCGTGCCGTTGGCATGTCGAGTGAACGTCGGATCCTGTCGTTCTCCTTCGTCACCGCGCCGCCGGCGGTCGCTCAGACCCTGCGGGATGACGAGGTGCTCGAGGTGCGCCGACTCAACCTGGCGGACGGCCAACCGTTCGCCGTGGTCACGGTGTGGTGCCCGGCCCGCCTCGGAGCGCAGCTGTCACGCTCCGATGTCGAACGGTCGAGCTTCCTGGAACAGCTCCCCGTCGAGATCGGTGGGGCGAGCCAGACGATCGGCGCCCGCGCCGCAACCGAGGAGACGGCCAAGCTGCTCGACATCCCGGTCGGGTCGCCGTTGCTCGTCGCGGACCGGGTGACGCGTTCCGCCGACGGCGCGGCGGTGCTGATCAGCCGTCACGAGTTCGCCGCGCACCGCACCGAGTTCGTGGTGGAGTTGCCCGCCGCGGTCGCCAGCGGGTTGGGCCCCGCGGGTCTTCGGGTCGTGGAGTAGCGGCGGGCGAGCTGGCGGGCCGGCGGGCGGGGTGACCGGTGCTCGGCTGCGGGCGGGACGGTGCTCGACCGGGTTCAGAGGTGGCCGGAGACGCTGCTGAATCCAGCGGGGAGGGTTTCTCCGAGTGCGGCAACCCCGGCGACGCACACGATGGCGATCAACGCCAGCAGCAGTGCGTATTCGACGAGGTTGGCGCCGCGTTCGGATCGAGACGCTGCCAGGCCGTGGGAGGAACCATCGGTCGAGTCCAGCGCTTCGGTCGTGTTGTCGATGAGCTCCTGGGGTTCCATGACCTGGGTATCGGAGCGTGGCCGTCAGCGCTGAAGCCCGATGAGGCAAGCAGGGTCGAACGTCTTACCGCGAAACGCCGCCCGGCCCACCTCGGCCGTCGCAAACCGCTTCGTTCGCCCCAAAACGCCGTTCTCCGATAACCAGTGGTCGTGATCACGACCACTGGTTATCGGAGAACAGGCGGGGGCAGCTGGGTCAGTGCAGCTGGGGGAGAACCGCCGGGTCAGTGCAGCTCGACGATGCCCATCCGCACCGCCTGCAGGACCGCCTGGGTGCGGTCGCGGGCGTCGAGCTTCTGATAGATCGACGCCAGGTGGTTCTTCACCGTCTTTTGGCTGATGTAGAGCCGCTCGGCGACCTCGGGGGTCGAGCAACCATCGGCGATGAGTTGCAGCACCTCTTCCTCACGCTTGGTGACGGTGCGTTCCTCCTCGGTGCGGGCCTTGTCGTCGAGGCGGCGCACCTCGTCCAGCATCGTCTTGGCCAACTGGGGTGACAGCACGGTCTCGCCGCCAGCGGCCATGCGCACCGCCTCGGCGATTTCGCTGGTCGAGCAGTCCTTGATGAGATAGCCGCTAGCTCCGGCTCGGATGGCGTTGGTCAGCACTTCCTTATCGGCATGCATGGTCAACATGACGACCCGGGCGTCGCTGCCGTGGGTTTTCATCTGGCGGCACGCCTCGACCCCGTCGCAGTTAGGCATCGAGACGTCCATCAAGATGACGTCGGGGACCAGCTGCTCGGCGAGGGCGACGGCCTCCACGCCGTCCTTGGCCTCGCCGACGACGTCGAAACCCTCGTCGATCATCGACCGACGTAGCCCTTCGCGCAGCATCTTGTGGTCGTCGGCGAGCATCAGACGGATCGGGTTCATGTTTGAACTCCTGGGGTTGAACGATCGAAGGATCGGGTTGGGACGGCGGACGGGTTGGTGATCGGATCGAGGACACAGGTGATGGATGTGCCGTGGCCGGGGGTGCTCTGGATTTCGAGTGCGGCGCCGATCGACGAGGCGCGTTCTCTCATTCCGAGCATTCCGTAACTATCCAGTCGGCCGGAACGCCCGATTTGAAAGCCAATTCCGTCATCTGCGACGCGAAGTACCGCTCGTCCGGCCAGATTTCGCCACGTGATGACCACCCTTGTGGCGTTTGCGTGTCGTTCGACGTTGGTCAGCGCCTCTTGCGCGATGCGCCACATCTCGCGTTCCTGAAGCAGTGGAAGACGGCTGGTGGAGTCGACATCGACTTCGATGATCAGGTCGCTGCGTTCCTCGACTCGGCGGGCGTATTGCTCGAGTGTGTCTTCGATCGGCACGGTCTCGGTGACGTCGGTGCGTAGGTCATAGAGGGTGTCGCGCACCTCGCGCACGACGCCGCGCAGGTCCTCGCGCAGGCGAACGAGTTCGCCGCCCACGTCATCGCCCTGCGAGCTGCGGTTGATGACCCGGTCGAGTTCGAAGGCCAGATACGCGAGGGACTGGCCGATGCGGTCGTGCAGGTCGCGTGCGATGCGGGTTCGTTCCTCGTCCGCTCCGACCGTTCGAATTCGCGCGAACCACTGGGCGTTGTCGAGGGCCATCGCCAACGCCGGCACCACGCCGGACAAGACGTTGGCGCAGCGCAGGTCGAACGCGTCGGGCCGACGGTGTTCGACGGCGATCAGTCCGATGGTCGTGCCGCGGGCGACGAGCGCCGAGTAGAGGCCCGATGCGGACCGTTCGACCAGCCCGTCTCCGTCGATCGCTCCGAGACGGGCGAGGCGCACGACGCCGGCGGTGGTGATCGCCTGTCGAAGCCCGGGGGGCAACTCGTCGGAACCGAGCCGATCGGGGAGGTGGCATCCCTCCTGGCGGATGACGTTCCAGTCGCCGGCGGTCTCGTCGAACAAGACGATGGCCACCGAGTCGAACTCGAACAACTCGCGCAACTGCGTCACGGTGGACACCACGACGTCGTGCATGTCGAGCGATGACGGAAGCGTCTGGGTGACCTTGTGGAGCGAGTAGAGCAGCGTGTTCGCATCGGCCAGGCGACTGAGGCGGTCGAAGGCCAGGTCGCGTTCGCGGTCCGCCTGTCCGGAGAGTTTTCGTCCGAAGCCCGCGACGAGGGCGATCAGGAGCACCAGGGTGGTCCACGTGCCGGACAGCGTGAGCGCTTCGGTGTGGTTTTCCTCGACCAGGATCGTGGGGACTCCGACGATGATGGCCAGTCCGGCCGCGGCGCGAAGCGCGTAGCCGAATCCGCCCGCGAAGCCACTGATCACGATGATCGGCAGGAGGCTGAACACGAACGGACTCGTCCAGAATCCGGTCGCCGCCACGACGCTGGTCAACACCAGGGACTCGAGGAGCAGTTGGCGATCGATCGCCGACGGGGAACCATCTCGAACGGGACGGATCGCCCGGTAGGTCGAATAGCCAGCGACGACCACGGTGCCGACGACGGTGGCCAGGTCGCCGTCGATGAGCGTCGTGGCGGCCAACAGCAGCCCGATTGCGACGGTCGAGAGGCGTACCGCGGCGATCATCGGGTTGAAGACGCTCAACCGGTCATGGCTGCTGGTGGTGGCGGTGACGTCGGGGCCGGGGTCTCCGGGTGGCGCCGGCGGGGCGGAGAACGGACCGTCAGGAACCGCTCCGGCGTCGGTGTTCGTGGTGTGTCCGAGTGCCGTGTGTCCGAGTGCCGTGTGTTCGAGCGCCGTGTGTTCGAGTGCGTCATCGGCCGGAGTCCCCGAGGGCGACGGATCACGCTGCCCCGCCGTGGGCCCGACGGCGCTCGGGCTCAGCACGGCCGTCGCCGATGCGACGTCGGAGAACCTGGGGGAAATTGCCCGCTTCATCGCTGGTTCTATCGGCAGCTTCGGGCAGAACATGAGTCGTGTGACTCACCGGGGGGTTCGATAATCTCCCCGCATGATTCTCGTGGGGCTCACCGGAGGCATCGGATCGGGAAAGACGACGGTGTCCGCGGGGCTCGCCGCACGGGGTGCCGTGGTCATCGATGCCGACCGGATCGTTCATGAACTGCAATCGCCGGGCCAACAGGTGCTCGCGGAGATGGTCGAGCGCTTCGGCGAAGAAATCCTGCATCCCGACGGCACATTGAATCGCCAGGCGGTGGCCGACCGCGTGTTCGGCGACGAGGAGGCGTTGGCCGACCTCGGCAAGATCGTGCATCCGAGGGTGTCGGAGGAGATCTTTCGCCGCGTCGCCGAACAGGACCACACCGACAACATCGTCGTGCTCGACATCCCGTTACTCACCGAATCCGGCTGGGAGGGCATGGTGGGCACGATCGTCGTCGATCTCGACACCGAGTTGGCGGTGCAGCGGCTGATGGCGCACCGGTCGTTTCCCGAGGCCGATGCCCGGGCCCGGATCGCCCGACAGGCGACCCGCGAGGAGCGTCGGGCCGGAGCGTGGATCGTCATCGACAACTCGGGCGATTTCGACGATCTTGAGCGCCTGATCGACGATGCCTGGGAACAGATCCTGGCCAAGCGCGACGAGGTGCTCGCCGCCGGATTTCATGGGACGGTGACGCTGGGGCGCGCCGCCGATCGTGGCGCTGAAACCACCGGCGAGACCCGCTGACTCGCGAGTCCGCGAGCATTGACTGTCAGGGGTCGTCACTAGCCTGTGGCTCGTGACCGATCTCGACCAATGGGGCATCACCCGCTCCGACAAGAAGTTCCAGGTCGTGTCCGAGTTCACGCCCGCGGGCGATCAGCCCAAGGCCATCGAAGCGTTGGCTGACGGGGTGTGGACCGGGCACCGCTTCCAGACCCTGCTCGGCATCACCGGTTCGGGGAAATCGGCGACGGTCGCCTGGGCGATCGAGAAGCTGCAGCGGCCCACCTTGGTGCTGGCACCGAACAAGTCGCTCGCGGCCCAGTTGGCGAACGAGTTCCGCGAGTTCTTCCCCAACAACGCGGTCGAGTACTTCGTCTCGTACTACGACTACTACCAGCCCGAGGCGTACATGCCCTCGTCGGACACCTACATCGAAAAAGACTCTTCGGTGAACGACGAAATCGACCGGTTGCGCCACGCCGCCACCTCGGCACTGCTGACGCGGCGCGACGTGATCGTCGTCGCGTCCGTTTCGTGCATCTACGGCCTCGGCTCACCCGCCGAATATGCCGCGAGAATGGTGGTCATGCGCGTCGGCGAGGAGCACGAGCAGCGGAACCTGCTGCGCCGGCTCGTGGCCATGCGTTATGAGCGCAACGAGATGAACCTGACCCGCGGCAAGTTCCGGGTGAAGGGCGACACCCTCGAGGTTCACCCCGCGTATGACGAAACGGCGGTCCGTATCGAGTTCTTCGGCGACGAGATCGAGGCGATCTCGGTGTTCGACCCGCTCACCGGAGAACGGCTGCGCCAGCTCGACGAGTTCATCCTCTTTCCAGCCACCCACTACACGACCTCCGACGACCGGATGACCGCGGCCATCGGCCGGATCGAAGACGAGTTGCAGCAGCGGCTGGCGTATTTCGAGCGGGAAGGAAAGCTGCTCGAGGCCCAGCGCCTGCGGATGCGCACCCAGTTCGACCTCGAGAACATGGCGGAGATGGGGTTCTGTAACGGGATCGAGAACTACTCGGCCCCGATCGACGGACGCGCCCCCGGCGAGCCGCCGTTCACGCTGCTCGATTTCTTCCCCGACGACTACCTGACGATCATCGACGAGAGTCACGTCACCATTCCTCAACTCCACGGCCAGTTCGAGGGAGATCGAAGCCGCAAGCAGACGCTGATCGAGCACGGTTTCCGCCTTCCCTCCGCGGCCGACAACCGTCCGCTCAGGTTCGAGGAGTGGGTTGAGCGGGCCGGCCAGACCATCTTTCTGTCGGCCACTCCGGGGCCGTGGGAGCGCGAGCACTCCGGCGCGATCGTGGAACAGGTCGTGCGCCCGACGGGCCTGATCGATCCGGTCGTCGAGGTGCGCGGGACGAAGGGGCAGATCGACGACCTGCTCGCCGAAATCAACAAGCGGGCCGACCTGGGCGAGCGGACCCTGGTCACGACGCTGACCAAGAAGATGGCCGAGGACCTCACCGACTATCTGTTGGAGATGGGGGTGCGGGTGCGCTACCTGCACTCCGAGGTCGACACGATCGCCCGAATCGAACTCATCCGCGACCTGCGCCTCGGCGAGTTCGACGTGCTGGTCGGCATCAACCTGCTGCGCGAGGGACTCGACATTCCCGAGGTGTCGCTGATGGCCATCCTCGACGCCGACAAGGAGGGCTTCCTTCGATCGGAGTCCTCGCTCATCCAGATGATCGGTCGCGCGGCGAGAAACTCCGAGGGCGTCGTGGTCATGTATGCGGATTCGATGACCAAGTCGATGGACCGGGCGATCGGCGAAACGAACCGTCGCCGCGAGTTGCAACTCGCCTACAACGCCGAACACGGCATCGTGCCCCAGACCATTCGCAAACAGGTGCGCGATATCGTGGCCGATCTTCGCGGCAGGGGCGACACGCCGGTGCCGGGCAAGGACCGCCGTCGCCAACGCGCCGCAACCTCGACGCTGCGCGAGGAGTTCGGGTCGCTGGCCCCACAGGACCTCGGCACGCTCATCGAAACCCTCGAGATGGAGATGAACGAGGCCTCGGCCGACCTGCGCTTCGAGTACGCGGCACGGCTGCGAGACGAGATCAAGGAACTCAAAAAGGAGTTGCGCGATGCCGGGGCGGCCTGAGCATCCAGGGTTGGGCGGCGAGTTGGTGGGTCAGAATCCGAAGCGCAGCGAGGTGCTGTGAGAGCGCTGAATATCCGAACGACGAAACGCAGCGTCGGGGCATAACCTGCCGTCATGGGCGACAACGAAAACGACGCCATCGATCTCGAACACAGCAACGGCTGGCTCGCGTTCGAGATGCTGGGCACGCTGCTTGAGGAAGAGGAGTTCCATCCCGAACAACTCAGCGGAACGACGGCGTACCGATTCGGGGTTTCCGGAACCAACGGACAGTTCCGAGTGGTCGCGCACTGCAACGTGGAACTCGAACAGCTCTACGTCTACGTGCTCACCGACGTTCGAGTACCCGAACCGCGTCGGGGGGCGGTGGCCGAACTGATCGCTCGGGCGAACTACGGCATGCGTATTGGCAATTTCGAACTCGACATGCGCGACGGCGAGGTCCGGTACAAGTCGAGCCTCGACTTCGAACACAACGAGTTGACGCCGAGCCTGGTGCACAACGCGATGATGCCGGCGCTCGCCACGATGGATCGCTACTTCGCCGTGGTGATGAGCGTTGCGTTCGGGTCCGTCTCACCGGCCGACGCAATCACCGTTCTGGAGCCTGCGCCCCAGGTCCCTGCGGATGAGTTCGCAGCCGAGGAGTTCCCAGCCGAGGAGTTCGACGACGAGGGCTTCGACGACGACGAGCTCCTGGACGACGAGTTCCCGGAGTTCGAACTCGGAGAGGCCGACGTGTCGGACGACGCGTCGACCGACACGGCCGAGGACGATCACCCGGCCGAGGACTGACCGCCAGGAAGACCGACCGCCAGGCGGACGCGCCGCCAGGCGGTCACGTCTGTCGGCTATTCGACCTTGACCGCGTCGAGGATGTCGAGACGCGAGGCCCGGCGGGTGGGGGCGATCGCAGCGACGACACCCAGGACGATCCCGAGCACGAAGATGCCCGCAAGCTGTTTCCACCCGAATGCGATGTCGGCCAACTCGGTGGCTCGCAACAACAGCCAGGCGACAAGCGCGCCACTTGCGAGGCCGATGATCGTGCCGAGCAGCGACATCTGCACGGCCTCGAAACGCACCATCCGACGCACCTCGCGTCGGGTCATTCCCACTGCGCGCAGCAGCCCGAGTTCGCGGCGGCGTTCGAAGATCGACAACGACAGCGTGTTGACCAGGCCGATCAGGGCGATCACTACGCTCATCCCGAGCAGGCCGTTCACGGCGTTGATCAGGAAATTGAAGACCGACTCGATGATCCGCCCGAAGATGTTGCCCTCGAACACGAAGATGTTGCCGAGCCCTTGGGTGATCTCCTTGATCTCGCGGGTCGCCTCGGACTTCCGGGTCGGTTCGAAGGCGATCATCATGTAGTTCACGCCGTTGTCGGCGGGAGCGATCTCATCGAACAGTTCGGGTGACAACACGTAGCCGAGCGACCCGGCGTCGAAGGTACTTTCCAGATAGTCGGCAAGCTCCACGGTGATGGAGGTGCCGAGCGCGTTCGTGATCGTCTTGGGGCCGAGCGTCATCGAGTTCGCGTCCATCGGCAACGACACGGCTCGGTCGCCGAGCTCGTCCCAGCTCATCGACACCGGCGTGATGCCGAGCCGCGAGAGGGCGCTGAGGTCGTCGGTGGTACTCACGACGCCGACCGCCCCGTCGATCGTGACGTTGTACTGCCGGATTCGAACCGAAATTTCGACGCCGTCGACCGCCTCGATTTCCTCGACCATCTCCGGGTTGATCGCCCCGGTCATCGCCCCGACGTAGACGTCGGTGCTCTGCTGGTCCTCGACGTAGGACAGCACGGTCGATTTGAGCGAGTTGCCGGCGATCGACACCAGCGTGACGAGCATGACCCCGATCACGAGCGCGTTCATCGTGGTGGCGGTGCGTTTGGGGTTTCGCGACAGGTTCTCCGAGCTCAGTCGACCCGGCGTTCCGGTGAGCGAGACGAGCGGGCGGGTTGCCCACGCCACGAGCACGGTCAGGGCGGGGCCGGAGAGGAACACGCCGATCACCAGAAGGAACGCACCGATGCCGACGAACCACCCGGAGCGGGTGAGGCACAGGCCGACGCCGGCGAGGAACAACACGACGGCGGCGCCGAGGCGAATTCGACCGAGCCGGTTGCGCTCGATGGCGGCCTCGCGCATGGCTTCGACCGGGGCGGTTCGTCCGGCCCGCCAGGCGGGGATCAGCACCGACACCATGGTGACGATGATCCCGGCGGCGAACGCGGTGATGACGATCCCGGGGGTGATGACGATCGACGCCGGTGGAAGGTCGAGGTCGAACGCGTTGAGCACGGCGGTGAGCCCCACCGTGAGCAACGTGCCGAGGAGTAGTCCGATGACCGATCCGATCAGGCCGATGCCGAATCCTTCGAGTCGCAGGGAACGTCGAATCTGGCGTGGGGTGGCCGCGACGGCGCGCATCAACGCGAGTTCGCGGGTGCGTTGCTGAACGACGACCGAGAAGGTGTTGAAGATCACGAATCCGCAGACGAACAGCGCCAACAGCGAGAACCCGGTGAGTACGGGCCCGAGCACATTGAGCACCTCGTTAAGGACGCTTCGCATGCTTTCGCGGAACGTGTCGCCGGTGACGGCGGTGAATCCGTCGGGGAGGGTGACACGGATCGACTCGGCGAATTCGCCCTGAGACACGGTGCCGTCGCTCTGCACGAGCACGCGGGTGAAGGTTTGTTCGGCGTTGGCGCCGAGGGTGAATGCCCAGTCGGGGGCGGCCATCACCGTGCCGGTGGAGTCGACCGAGTCGGTCGTGCCGAAGCTGGTGACCCCGACGACGGTCACGTCGACCGCTCCGCTGAGGGACGTGAGCGACGCGGAGTCGCCAAGGGACAGTTCGCGATCCTTCATCGTCCCGCGGTCGAAGGTGACCTCGCCTTCCGCCTTCGGTGGGCGCCCCTCGACGATGGTCACCGCGTTGAGGTCGTTGTCGTACCACGGGCGAACGGTGAGCCCCTGCATGTCCATGATCGACAGGTCGTCGGCGAACGCGTCGTCGGCGAAGCGCGACATCCCGCTGATGTCGCCGATCGCCGCCTCGACGTGGGGGAGCGCGGAGATGGTCTCGACGAGGACCTTGTCGATGCCCGCACCCGACATGAGTCCCGACCCGGCGAGTTCCTCGTTGCGCAGGGTCACCGCGGCGTCGACGTGTTCGTACTGCCGGTCGATTTCTCCGCCGAGGGAGTTGCGGATCGAGGTCGTCAACATGTTGCCGGCGACGAGGAACGCCACCCCGATGGCGATGGCGACGAGGGTGGCGATGAACCGCGACAGGTTGGCGCGGAGGGTCTTCATGGCGATGGAGAACACGGCGCTCAGCTCCCGAACTGCAACATGTGGTCGATGACGGATTCGGTGGTGGGAGATTCGATGCTGTCGACGATGCGGCCGTCGGCCATGAACACGACGCGATCGGTGTAGCTGGCGGCGACCGGATCGTGGGTGACGATCACCACGGTCTGGGCGGCCTGATCGACGGTCGTGCGCATGAACTGCAACACCTCGGCGCTCGAACGCGAGTCGAGGTTGCCGGTGGGTTCGTCGCCGAACACGATCGTGGGCCGGGTCATGAGCGCCCTGGCGACCGCGACGCGTTGCTGTTGGCCTCCGGACAGTTGGGCCGGCTTGTGGCGCAGGCGGTCGCTCAGCCCGACGACGCCGACGAGATAGTCGAAGTACTCCCGGTCGACGGGGCGCTTGGCCAACTTGAGCGGCATGAGGATGTTCTCCTCGGCGGTGAGCGCCGGCACGAGGTTGAACGACTGGAAGATGAACCCGAGTTGCTCTCGACGCACGAGGGTGAGTTCGGTGGGTGACATGTGGGTGGTTTCGACGCCGCCGATGAACGTTCGGCCCGCCGTGAGGGAGTCGAGGCCCGCCATGCACTGCATGAGGGTCGACTTGCCGGACCCGGAGGGACCCATGACGGCGGTGAACCTGCCGGATTCGAAGGCGAGGGTGACGTTGTCGAGCGCCGCGAGCGGTCCGTCGCCGGTGGTGTAGACCTTGGAGCCGTCATGGATCGACGCCGCCGGTACCGACGCAGGTGGGGCCGAAGCTGGCGGGGCCGATGCAGGTGACATTTGGGGCATCTGCGGGGAAATCGGGGGTGGTACCGGTGGGGGAATCGAACTCAACGGGGCTCCAGGGCATGGTCGGTCGTGGGACGAGACTACGGGCGGCGGCTTGGTCGATGGTGGCGCGTTTGGCGAGAGTGGCGAGATCGGCGAGATCGGTGAAGTGCCGGCGCCGGCACCGGCGGCTACAGCACGTCGACGGCGCGCTGGCGCAGCCAGTGGTCGGCGAGGGTCAACAGGGCGGCCGCCTCGACGAGGGGGACGGCGCGGGGCAACACGCACGGATCGTGGCGTCCCTTCGCCGCCAGTTCGACGGGCTCGTTGTCCCGGTTCACCGTCATCTGGGGTGACGAGATCGTGGCGGTGGGCTTGAAGGCGACACGAAACACGATGTCCTCGCCGTTGGAGATGCCACCCTGGATGCCGCCCGAATGGTTGGTGGCGGTGCGGGGCCGGCCGTCGGGGCCGGGCACGAAGGCGTCGTTGTGTTCACGGCCCGTGAGGCGGGTCGCGGCGAACCCGTCGCCGAACTCGACCCCGCGGGTTGCGGGAAGCGACATCGCCGCCTTGGCGAGATCGGCGGTCAGCTTGTCGAAAACCGGCTCGCCGAGGCCGGCGGGCACGTTACGGGCGACGCAGGTGACCACGCCGCCGAGCGAGTCTCCGTCCCGGCGCGCCGCTTCGATCGCCTCGGTGATCCTCGCCGCGTGCAGCGGCGACGGGCATCGCGTCGGGTCGGCCTCGACCTGTTCGAGGGTCACACTCGTCGCGTCGATCGCCTCGTCGGCGTCGATCGAATGCACCGAACTCACCCACGCGAGCACCTCGATGCCGGCGGCGACCTTCAGCAGCTTTCGGGCGACGGCTCCGGCGGCGACCCGGCCGATGGTCTCGCGCGCCGAGGCCCGTCCGCCGCCGGCGATCGCGCGGATGCCGTACTTGGCGTCGTAGGTGTAGTCGGCGTGGCTCGGCCGGTACAGGTCGGCCATGTGGTCATAGGCGCTCGAACGGTGATCGGCGTTGCGGACCTCGAGCGCGATGGGGGTGCCGGTGGTGCGGCCCTCCCACATGCCCGAGAGAATCTCGACGACGTCTGCCTCGTTGCGTTGGGTGACCAGTCGGCTCTGCCCGGGTCGACGACGGTCGAGGTCGGCCTGAATGTCGGCCTCGCACAGTTCGAGCCGGGGAGGGCAGCCGTCGACGACGACCCCGACCGCCACCCCATGGGATTCGCCGTAGGTGGACACCCGAAACAGCCGGCCGCTCTGCGAAGACATGCTCACAAGTATGGCGTGGACGCCGATTGGTTCATGATGAGTTCCGCCCTGCCGACGATGGCCGCGCTTCGCACGCGCATGTTCGATCGACAGGTCTCGCGAGTGTGGCCCCACGCGTTGGCCTTGTTCGCCCTGTTGATGGCCTGTTCGTTTCTCGTGTCGAACGGCAGGATCTCCAACGCCGATGAGGGGGCGGTGCTGTCCCAGCTCGAGATCATCGACACCTACGGAAGCTGGATGATGCCCAATCCTCTTCCATCGATCGACCCCGACGGTTCCTGGTTCGGCATCGAGAACTCGGACCTCGGCGCCACCGGGTTCCTCACCTACGGCAAACACCCCATGTACCCGACGGCGATGGCGCCGTTCTACGCCGCGTTCGGCTATCACGGCCTGTTGAGCGCCTCGGTGCTCGGCACCGTGGCGACGGCGTGGGCGGCCGCCGCGTTGGCCCGGCGTTGGCGCCCGAGCGCTGCGGTGGCGACGCTGTGGGTGGTCGGGGTGGCGACGCCGATCTTCTTCGATTCCTTCTGGGCGATGGCCCACACCATCGGCGCCGCCTTTGCCACGGTGTCGCTACTCGGCGCGATCGCCGTGGTCGTCGATCGTCGCCGGATCCACCTCGTCACCACCGTGTTCGGCGTGGCGGGAGCGGCGTTGTTCCGGAGCGAGGGGGTGCTGTGGGGTCTCGCGCTCGGCGTGGCGGTGGCGCTGTGGGGGTCGTTGGACGCGTGGCGCCGGGCTCGTGCGGAGGCCCCCGGTACGTCGCCGAGGGCGTCGGTTCTCCGGTGGGTTCGCCGTCTCGACCCGTTCGCGGTGGCGACGAGCGCACTCGCGGGTGGGGCTGCGATGGCGGTCTGGTGGCTCGACGGGCGCTGGTTCAGCGCGCTCGCGCAGGGCGACCTCGAGGCGTTTCGCATCGTCACCGAAGACATCGGTTGGCTCGAGGGCCGCTGGAAGGGCATCGCCACCTCGGTGGTGCAACTCGACATGAACCACAACGCCATCGCGTCGCTGTCCGCACTCGCCGCGGTCGCTGCGGCGGTGATCGGGGCCACGGCGTTGCGTCGCGACGAGCCGGACGAGGGTCGCCTGAAGTTGGCGGCGGTCGTCGGATCGGCGGCCGTCGCCGGTGCGGCGATCGCGCTCATCGCCGGTTCGGCGTCGGTCGTGATCGCCGGGGTGGTGTTCGCGAGCCCCTTTGTCTTCCTCGGTCTCGCCGCCATGCGCCGCGACGTCGCAGCGTTGCCCGGCATGGGGTTGTCGCTGGGTGCCAGCGGCGTGTTCGTGGCGGCGATCATTCTGACGCAGTACCCGCAGGGCGGTGGTTTCGAATGGGGTGGCCGTTATTTCCACCTCGTCCTGCCGACCTTGACCGCGATCTCGATGGTCGTGGTCGCCGACGGGTGGGCCCGCGTGCGGGGTGGGTCCGCGGTGTCGCTCGGTACCAGACGGGCGGTGTCGACGGTGGTGTTGGCCTTCGCCGCGGTGACCGCGGCCCAGCAACTCGACGTGCAGGTGGCCTCGCGGCAGGGGCCTGCGGATCTGGCGGAACGCATCGCCGAGATCTCCGCCGGACTGCACGACGGAATCGGCGGTGATGCTGGCGGTGAAGTCGGAGGTGAGGCCGGGGGCGAGCCCGGACGCGGGGCGATCGTGGTGGTCGACCACCCGGCGTTGGGGCGCGCGATGTGGGCGGAGGCGGTGCACGGCCGGTACCTGCTGATCGATTGGAGCGACCCCGGCGAACTCACGCGACTCGGCGAACGGATGTCGGCCGCTGGGGTGCGCGAGTTTCTCTACATCACCGCGAGCGATCCGCAACAGCGTCGCGAGCAGGTTCCCGGGTATCGCTGGGATCCGCAGCGCAGCGCAATGGGCACGAACTATCACTTCCTGGTGATGACCGCCGACTGACCGCCGACTGATCGGCCGGTCTGATCGGCCGATCTGATCAGGCCGCATCCGGCCGACGAACGAGTGTTCGGAAGCGATGTGATAGCGTAACGTCCGATGGCCGATACCCTCTCCATTCGCGGCGCCAAAGAGCACAACCTCAAGAACATCTCCCTCGACCTTCCTCGCGATCGCCTCATCGTGTTCTGCGGGCTGTCGGGGTCCGGCAAGAGTTCCCTTGCGTTCGACACGATCTATGCCGAGGGGCAGCGGCGATACGTCGAATCGTTGTCCTCCTATGCCCGCCAGTTCCTCGGCCAGATGGACAAACCCGACGTCGAGGTGATCGAGGGGCTGTCGCCGGCCATCTCCATCGACCAGAAGACCGCGTCGAGAAACCCGCGCTCGACGGTCGGCACGGTCACCGAGGTCTACGACTATCTGCGCCTGCTGTATGCCCGCGTCGGAGTTCCGCACGACCCCGAGACCGGCGAGGAGCTCATCAAGCAGACGCCCCAGCAGATCGTCGACAAGGTCCTGGCCCTCGAGCCCGGAACCCGGTTCCAGGTGCTCGGCCCGGTGGTGCGCGGGCGCAAGGGCACCTACGAGAAGCTGTTCGCCGATCTCGCCAAGGATGGGTTCGCCCGCGTGAAGGTCGACGGTGAGGTGCACGACCTGGCCGAGATCACGGGCGACTCGCCGCTCAAGCTGGCTCGCTACGAGATGCACGACATCGACGTCGTGGTCGACCGTCTGGTGTTGCGCGACGATCTCGAACGGCGCCTCACCGAGTCGATGGAGACCGCGCTGCGCCTCGGCGAGGGGGTCGCCCACATCGAGCTGCTGCCCAAAGACGGCGAGCCCGAACTGTTGACGTTCTCGGAGAAGTTGTCGCGGCCCTCCGACGGCAAGAGCTTCGACGAACTCGCACCGCGCAACTTCTCGTTCAACACGCCCTACGGTTACTGCCCGACCTGTCAGGGCCTCGGTGTGAAATTCGAGGTCGACCCCGAACTCGTCGTGCCCAACCCCGACCTGTCGATCGGCGAGGGCGCCATCCACCCGTGGGCGAGCGGGCACGCCAAGTACTTCCACCGCCTCCTCGAATCCACCACCGAGCAGTTCGGCATCGACATCGACGCCCCGTGGGCCAGCCTCGATTCTGATGAGCGGCGGCTGATGCTGTACGGGGTCGAGGCCGGCGACAAGGTGCTGGTGAAGTTCCGCAATCGTTACGGCCGCACCCGTACCTACTCGGCCACCTACGAGGGGGTCATCCCGTGGCTGTCGCGGCGCCATTCGGAAGCCGAGAGCGACTGGGCCCGCGAGAACGCCGAGGGCTACATGCGCGAGGTGCCGTGCCACAGCTGCGGCGGCGCACGCCTCAACGAGTACTCCCTCGCGGTCACCGTCGCCGGCCACAACATCTTCGAGCTGTCGAGTCAGCCGATCACCACCGCGCTCGACATCATCGCCGGCCTCGAGTTGAGCGACCGTGAAAAACAGATCGCCGAGCGAGTCCTGAAGGAGATCACCGCCCGGCTCAGGTTCCTGGTCGACGTCGGTCTGGGGTACCTGAACCTGCATCGAAGCGCGGCGACGCTTTCTGGCGGCGAGGCCCAGCGCATCCGTTTGGCGAGCCAGATCGGCTCTGGGCTCGCCGGGGTGCTGTACGTGCTCGACGAACCCTCCATCGGGTTGCATCAGCGCGACAACCACCGCCTCATCGAGACCCTCAAGTATCTGCGCGACCTGGGCAACACGGTGATCGTGGTCGAACACGACGAGGACACGATTGCCGTGGCCGATCACGTGGTCGATATCGGGCCGGGCGCGGGGGAGCACGGCGGTGAGGTCGTGTATTCGGGTTCGGTCGCCGGGCTGTTGAAGAACCGCAAGTCGATGACGGGCAAGTACCTGTCGGGTCGGCTCAAGATCGAGGTGCCCGAGACCCGCCGCGAGCCCGGTGAGCGCCGGCTCATCATCCGTGGAGCACGTGAGAACAACCTGCGCAACATCGACGTGGAGATTCCCCTCGGCGTGTTCGTGGCGATCACCGGGGTGTCGGGGTCGGGCAAGTCGACGCTGGTGAACGACATCTTGTTGCGCTCGCTCAGCCAGCAGTTGCACGGGGCCAAGACCCCGCCGGGGCTCCACAAGACCATCGAGGGCATCGACCAGATCGACAAGGTCATCAGCATCGACCAGTCGCCGATCGGGCGCACGCCCAGGTCGAATCCGGCCACCTACACCGGCGTGTTCGACCACATCCGCAAGCTGTTCGCCGCCACGACCGAGGCGAAGGTGCGCGGCTATCTGCCCGGTCGTTTCTCGTTCAACGTGAAGGGCGGCCGCTGCGAGGCCTGTTCGGGCGACGGCACCATCAAGATCGAGATGCATTTCCTGCCCGACGTCTATGTGCCCTGCGAGGCGTGCAAGGGCGCCCGTTACAACCGCGACACCCTCGAGATCCTCTTCAAGGGCAAGTCGATCGCGGACGTGTTGAACATGCCCGTCGAGGAGGCGAGCGAGTTCTTCGCTAACCAGCCGAACATCGCCCGCTACATGGAGACCCTCGTCGACGTCGGCCTCGGCTATGTCCGCCTCGGCCAGCCCGCCACCACCCTGTCGGGGGGCGAGGCGCAGCGGGTGAAGCTGGCCACCGAGTTGGCGCGCCGCTCGAAGGGCCACACGCTGTACGTGCTCGACGAGCCCACAACCGGGCTGCATTTCGAAGACATCCGCAAGCTTCTCGGGGTGTTGCAACGCCTCGTCGACAGCGGACACTCGGTGTTGACGATCGAACACAACCTCGACGTCATCAAGACCGCGGACTGGATCGTCGACCTCGGCCCCGAGGGCGGTGCCGGCGGCGGAACGGTGTTGGCCGAGGGGGCGCCCGAGGCCGTGGCCAAGGTCGACGCCAGCCACACGGGGCAGTTCCTCAAGCCGTTGCTGGGTCTGTAACGGTCCTTCGTTCGCCCGTGCCGGTTGGACTCGCCGGTGTGGTCTGCGCGGTCTGCGCGGTCACGGTCTGAGCGGTCGCCGCGCCGCGCCGGGTATTCGCCCAGAAGAATGCGAGGAAGGCGACCTGGCTGGCGGCACTGCAGGCCGCGGCGCCGTTCATCCCCCAGATCGGAATCGTCACGACGAACCCGGTGAGGGTGAAGGCGGCGATGATCACCGAAACCCGGGCGACCCCGGAGTCGTCGCCGGCGACGAGCTGCAGGGTGCGAAACGGCGCCGAGAGTGCGAGGGCCACGGATCCGATCAACAACAGCGCCAGCGCGCTGCGGCCGTCGCGGTACTCCTCGCCGAACACCGTGACGGCCAGCGTTGCGATCGCCGCGCCGCCGGCGGCGGTTCCGATGCCGAGGAGCGCGGAGAGTCGCATGCAACGACGTCGTAGTTCGGCGTCGTGGGCACCGCCGTGGCGGGCGAGCGCGACGACCCTCGGGACGGCGGCGGTGATCGACAACCACAACACGAGCGACAACGCGTTGGGGAATCGCAACATGGCCGCGTAGATGCCGGTCTCGTGGTCGTTCACGAGCCACGCCAACAACACGACGTCGAGGGAGATGATGAGGTTCTCGGCGAAGATCGCCACCTGTCCGTGTCCTCCCGCCGGAGCGCCGGCGGTCGACCGGTGCCCGCGCGGCGCCGGGTTGATCGCCACCGAGGTTGCGTACCAGAGCAGCGCTGCCGCTCCGATGATGAGCGACGCGCTCGAGTCCGTCGTGCCTCCCGCGACGATGCGGTCGACGGCGAGTACTCCCGCCACGATGCCGGCGCCGTGAACGAGGGAGGGCACCGCCGCGATTTCGAGGCGGTTCTGGCCGGTGGCGATCCATTCTCGGCTCGCTCCACGGGCGAACACGCCGAGCGCCATCGGTGCGAGTTCGGGCCAACCGATCGCCACGGTGGCGAGGGCGACGAGGGCGGTTCCGGCCAGCGACCACGACTCCCGCCGACGCTGCCACGCCCAGATGGCCGGGCTGTCGGCTCCTCGGCCAGCGACCTCGCGGGTTCCGGCGTAGGCGACGCCCCGGTCACACGCGAGCGCTACGAATCGAACGATGACCAACAGGACCGAGATTCGTCCGAACGAACTGGGTCCGAGCGAGCGCGCCAGCAGAACGTACCCACCGAACTCGGCCACATTGCCGGCGACGCGAAGCCCGACACCGCGAACCTGGCGGAACGAGGAAGCCCGACCGGTTTTGCCACTCACACCTTTACGCTACCGGTATGGATCTGAACTCCGTCGATGTCGTGATCCTCACCTGGAACGATGAGCCGTCGATGCTCGACACGGCGATTCGCTCCGCGCTGGGCAGCGTCGGGGTCGAGGTGTCGGTCCACGTCGTCGACAACGGCAGCGAACCCGCACCGCTCCTCGCCGAGGACCTGCAAACCGACCCCCGGGTGCGCCTGATCCGGTCCGAACGCAACCTCGGGGTGGCTCGCGGCCGCAACCTCGGCATTGCGTCGGGCCACAACCCCTACGTGTTGCTGCTCGACAGCGATGCCGAGTTGCGCCCCGACTGTGCGCGACGCCTGCTCGACGCCGTGCGGACCCCCGTGCCGGGCGATGTGTCGTTCAGCGCGCCCGTCTATGCGGGCCAGCGCCCCGAAGAGTCCGCAGGCATGGCCCCGACGTTGAGGTTGAAGATGGCCCGAGCGCTGAACCTTCGGGGGGACTACCAACCCGTGGCGGTCGACGGGGAGCCGACGTGGGAGATCGACTTCGCCATCGGTGCGTGTCAACTGTTTGAACGCTCGGCGTGGGAGTCGATCGGCGGCATCGACGAGACCTACTTCTACGGTCCTGAAGATGTCGACTTCTGCCTCCGCCTCAAGAAGAGCGGCCGCCGTCTCGTGCAGGTGGCCGGCGCCGAGTGCGTCCACCCGCCGCGACGCCGACACAAGAACCTGCTGACCGTGCGCGGCGCCCAGCACGGAGTGGCCGTCGCCCGCCACCTGTGGAGACACCGCGGCGGCGTCTGACCCGCCCCCGGCGCCCCGCCCTCGTTGGGCGTTCTGTAGGTAATCGCGGTTGTCATAGCAACCGCGATTACCTACAGAACGGGAATCGGGCGGGCGCGCGGCGGGGGAATCGGGCGGGCGGTGGCGGGAACAGCTCAGGTGATGTCGAGCATCCGCTGGAGCGCGACCCGGGCCCACGCGGCGTCTTCGGGGTCGACGACGATCCGGTTCGGGACCCGGCCCTCGACGAGTTCCTCCAACACCCACGCCAGGTGCGGGCCGTCGATGCGGAACATGGTCGAGCACGGGCACACGAGCGGGTCGATCGAGGCGACCGTCTTGTTCGGGGTCTCGTTCGCCATGCGATTCACCATGTGAATCTCGGTGCCGACCCCGATGACCGACCCCTCGGGGGCATCGGCCACGGCTCGCAGGATGTACTCGGTGGATCCGACCATGTCGGCGGCGTCGCACACCTCGTGGCTGCACTCGGGGTGTACGACGATGAGCGCCCCCGGGTTCGCGGCCCGGAAGTCCTCGATGTGTTTCACCGAGAAGCGCTGGTGCACCGAGCAGTGGCCCTTCCAGAGCAGGAACTTGGCGGTGACGTCGTCGGGGGTGAGCCCACCGAGGTCGAAGCGGGGGTTCCACACCCGCATGTGGGACTCGTCGTAGCCCATCTGATAGCCGGTGTTGCGTCCGAGGTGCTGATCGGGGAAGAACAGCACCTGGTCGCCGCGCTCGAAGGCCCACTCGAGCACCGCCCTGGCGTTGGAACTCGTGCACACCGCGCCGTGGTTGCGCCCGACGAAGGCCTTGAGGTCGGCGGCGGAGTTCATGTAGGTGATGGGGATCACGCGGCTGATATCGACGTGTTCGGCCAGGTCTTCCCAGGCCTCCTCGACGGCGTCGATGTCGGCCATGTCGGCCATCGAACATCCGGCGTTGAGGTCGGGCAGCACGACCTGTTGGTGGTCGCCGGTGAGGATGTCGGCGGCCTCGGCCATGAAATGCACGCCGCAGAACACGATGTAGTCGGCCTCGGGGCGGGCCTTCGCGAGGGAGGCGAGCTTGAACGAGTCGCCCCGGGCATCGGCCCAGCGGATGACCTCGTCGCGTTGGTAGTGGTGGCCCAGGATGAAGAGGCGATCGCCGAGGGTCGCCTTCGCTTTTTCGATACGTGCGGCGAGTTCGGCGTCGGAGGCCTCGGTGTAGGACTCGTCGAGTGAACGCTGGATGCGAAGCGAGATCGGGGTTGCTGTCGTCATGATGCCTCCTGACGGTAGGTGCCGACCACGGTAGTGCTCAGCCGCGGGACAACCGGATCCCATCGTTTCGCATTCCCGAATCGGGACGAAAGCAATTTTGCCCAGGCGACGTCCGAACCGTGCCGAACCGTGCCGAGGGGGCCGAACCGTGCCGGTAGCGTTGGGCCCGTGGTCACCCGTCCTCCCGCCGGCTCCATTCCCGACGCCCCCGGGAGTTATCAGTTCAAAGACGCCGAGGGTCGGGTCATCTACGTCGGCAAGGCCAAATCCTTGCGCCAGCGGCTGAACAACTACTTCGGCGACCCGCGCCTGATGCACCCGCGCACCGCGCAGATGGTGGCCACCGCGGACAGCGTCGAGTGGATGCAGGTCAAGACCGAGGTCGACGCGTTGATGTTGGAGTACTCCCTCATCAAACGGCATCGGCCCCGGTTCAACGTGCGGCTCGTCGACGACAAGAGCTATCCGTTTCTTGCCGTCACGGTCGAGGACGAGTGGCCGCGGGCGATGGTCATGCGCGGTTCGAAACGCAAGGGTGTTCGCTACTTCGGCCCCTATGGCCACGCGTATGCGATCCGCGAGACCCTCGATCTGTTGTTGCGGACCTTTCCGATCCGCACGTGTAGCGACTCGAAGTTCCGGACCCACGAGCGCCAGGGCCGGCCGTGTCTGTTGTTCCACATCGAGAAGTGCTCGGGTCCCTGCGTCGGTGAGATCGACAAGCCGTTCTACGACCTGTTGGTTCGCGAACTGATCGAGTTCCTCGACGGCGACACCGACCACATCGTCAAGCGCATCGAACAGCAGATGCACGACGCCGCTTCCGATCTGGAGTTCGAACTGGCCGCCCGGCTGCGCGATCGCCTCGCCGCGGTGAAGCGGGCCATCGAGAAACAGGAGATGGTGGCCGCCCGCGACGAGGACCTCGACGTGATCGGCATCGCCCAGGACGACCTCGAGGCGGCCGTTCAGGTGTTCTACGTGCGGCGAGGTCGCGTCGTTGGTCGCAAGGGGTTTGTGCTCGACAAGGTTCTGGCGTTGAGCGACAGCGAGGTCGTCGAGCGGGTGCTCGAGGAGCTGTATTTCGAAGAGCCGCCACTGGGAGTGCCGAAACAGGTGCTGGTGCCGACCGAACCCGACGACTCGGAGGTCTATCGCGAGTGGCTGAGCACCCAGCGGGGATCGAACGTCGAGATTCGGGTGCCGCAGCGAGGCGACAAGCGGTCGTTGGCCGAGACGGTGACACAGAACGCGGATGAGGAGTTTCGCCGTCATCGTCTGCGTCGGGCCTCCGATCACAACAGTCGCGCCAAGGCCCTCCAGGAACTGCAGGACTACCTCGATCTGCCAGAGGCACCGCTTCGGATCGAGTGCTTCGACATGAGTCACCTCCAGGGCACCGATTACGTCGGGTCGATGGTCGTGATGAGCGACGGGCTGCCCGACAAACGCGAGTACCGCCGGTTCAAGGTCAACACCGTCGGCGGCCAGCGCATCGGCGACTCCGACGACTTCGCCGCCATGGAGGAGGTGCTGACGCGGCGCTTCACGAACTATCTGGAAGACCGCGCCAAGCCCGTCGAGGAGCGTGGAAGGTTCCAGTACCCGCCGCAGCTCCTGGTGGTCGATGGCGGCAAGGGGCAACTCGGCGTGGCGGTTCGCGTGCTCGAGTCGCTCGGCCTCGACGAGGAGATTCCGGTGTGTTCGTTGGCGAAGCAGTTCGAGGAGGTGTTCGTGCCCGGGCGCTCGGCTCCGGTCCGGGTGCCCCGCCAATCCGAGGCACTGTTCTTGTTGCAGCGGATTCGCGACGAGAGCCACCGCTTTGCCATCACGTTCCACCGCGAGCGGCGCGGCAAGCGCATGACCCGGTCGGTGCTCGACGACATCGCCGGGTTGGGGCCGACCCGCCGCAAACGGCTGGTGTCGGAGTTGGGTGGGGTAAACGCGGTGAAGGCCGCGTCGCTCGACACCTTGAAGGCGTTGAGTTGGCTGCCCGATGCGGTGGCGGAGGCGGTGTACGCCAAGACACACCCCGAGGCCGGCGACACATAGGCTCGACCCCCGTGTCAGGCGAACGAACCGATCACAGCCCGTCCGATAGCGCGTCCGACAGCGCGTCCGACCGCAGCGAGGCCGGCAGCGGTGCGAGCGTCAGCGGTGCGGCCGACCGGGGCCCGAGCGTGCACGAGGCCAATACCGCCGCCGAATGGGAACGCCATGCGGCCTGGTGGCAGGACGGATTCACCGACGGGGCCGACTCGGAGTACGTCGAACAGATCATCCCCCTGGTGGCGCAGTGGTTGCCGGCGGCGGCAACGGTGCTCGACATCGGGGCCGGCGACGGCCAGATCGCGCGCATGGCGGCGGCGAACGGGCATGTCTCCATCGCCGTGGAGCGCAGCGAGTCGCAGATCGCGGTCGGCTGCGAGCGCGACGCCGCGAACGCCGGGGTCGCAGCCGTTCGTTGGGTGCGTGGCGACGCGGTCCGCCTTCCCCTCGCCGACGACTCGGTCGATGCCGCGGTGCTGTGTCTGGTGATCGAACACATCGAGGACTTCGAAGCGGCGTTCGCCGAGGTCGCCCGCGTGCTGCGGCCCGGCGGACGGATGCTGGTGCTGATGAATCACCCGATCCTGCAGACCCCGAATTCGGGGTGGATCGACGATCACATCCTTGAGGAGCAGTACTGGCGCATCGGCCCGTACCTGGTGGAAACGACGACGAGTGAGGAGGTGGGCCGCGACGTGTCGTTGACCTTCCATCATCGTCCGCTCGGTCGGTACCTGAACGCGGCCGCCGACCTCGGGCTGAACCTCACGGCCTTCATCGAGCCCGCTCCGCCCTCCGGGTTCCTGGCCGAAACCCCCGAGTACAGCGACGCCGACACCATCCCGCGGCTGTTGCTCACCGTCCACACCCTGGCCGGCGGTAGGTAGGGCTGCGTTTCGGCCCGAACAGGTCGGAGCGAGGGGCGCGTCGTATCGGCCAGAGCGCGGATGCTGAGTGGAACACCGATACGGTGAGAACGTGAGCGAAATCCTCATCATCACCGGTATGTCCGGGGCCGGTCGGTCCCAGTTCGGCAATCACCTCGAGGATCTCGGGTGGTTCGTCATCGACAACCTGCCACCTGCGCTCATCGAACAGGTTCATGAGCTCGCGATCGGCAAACGTCAGGACGTGCGTTTGGCGATCGCCATGGGGGCCGGTGCCGCGGAGGAACTGGAGGCGGGGATCGCCCATCTGCGCGCGAACGGGTCGAGCGTGCGGATGGTGTTTCTCGATGCGACCACCGAGGTGCTGGTCCGCCGCTATGAGAGCACCAAGCGCCGTCACCCCCATCTGGTGGGGGAGAGCCTGAGCGAGGCGATCGAGCGCGAGCGTAGGACCCTCGCCCCGGTGCGGGCGGCCGCCGACCTGCACATCGACACCAGCAGCCTGACGCCGTATGCGCTGAAGGAGCGGGTCAACGAGTTGTTCGGTGGCGACGACGCGCTCGACCCGATGGCGACGACGGTGATGAGCTTCGGCTACAAGCACGGGGTGCCGGCCGACGTCGACATCGTCATGGACTGCCGGTTCCTGGCCAACCCGTTCTGGATCGATCATCTGCGCCCGCTGACCGGCCAGGACCCGGAAATCGTCGAGTACCTCGAAGCTCAGGAGAACACCGCGGAGTTCCTCGACCGCTTCGTCGACCTGCTGGAGTTGCTGCTGCCGGCCTATCGCGCCGAGGGCAAGTCGTATCTGTCGATCGCGCTGGGCTGCACCGGTGGACGTCACCGTTCGGTGGCCATGGCTGAGGCGATCGCCCGCCGCATCGAGGCGTTCGGTGTCGAACCGCGGGTGTATCACCGTGACATCGCACGCTGACCCGCGGCTCGCAGCTGAACCCAGGCTCGCAGCTGAACCCAGGCTCGCAGCTGACCCGCGGCTCGTCGCTGAACCGAGGCTCGCCGCGCTCGGAGGTGGCCACGGTCTGGCAGCCTCGTTGCGCGCACTTCGGACCATCACCTCCCAGCTCACCGCGATCGTGTCGGTGGCCGATGATGGCGGTTCGAGCGGGCGGCTTCGCGAGGCGGTGGATCAGGCGGCACCGGGGGACCTGCGCAAGTGTCTGTTGGCGCTCGCCGATCCGTCGACCCCGCTGGCTCGTGCCTTCGGGTACCGGTTCTCCGACGGCGACCTCGAGGGTCACGCGTTCGGCAACCTGATGCTCAGTGCCCTCGCTGCGGTGTTCGAGGACCTTCCCGATGCCGTCGACGCGGCCGGCGAGATGCTGCACATCGCCGGGCGCGTCCTGCCGGCGACGATGACCCCGGTGGAGTTGGTGGCCACGACCGGGTCGGGGGACGAGGTCCGCGGGCAGGTCGCGGTGATGCGTACGGTCGGAGTGCGTCGCGTTCGCCTCGAACCGGGCGACGCGCGCCCGCCGTACAGCGCGCTCGATGCGATCGGCGAGGCCGACGCCGTACTCGTGGGGCCGGGTTCGTTATATACCTCGGTGCTCGCGGCGCTGGCTGCTCCGGGGCTGGTCGAGGCGATCAATGCGGCCGACGCCCCGGTGCTCTATGTCGCCAATCTGCACTCGCAGCCCGGCGAAGCGGAGGGGTACACGCTGTCGGATCACGTCGAGGCGCTCGGCCGCCACGGCCTCGTCCCCGACGCGGTGCTGTATGACCCGTCGACCTTGCCGATGGGAGATCCGGTCGGCGGGGCGATCGCGGCGCCGCTGGCCAACGCCAGTGGGCGTGCACATGACACCGTGAAGCTCGCCGACGCCGTGCGCACGTGGCTCGCGGACCTCTGAATCGGCGCCGCGACGCCGACAAACCACCGGCCGGTTCCCTTTCTGTCGCCACTTTGGGCAACAATGGAGGGGTCATCCAACGCTAATGAGGAGCGAAATGAGCGTTCGTGTAGGTATCAACGGCTTCGGTCGTATCGGTCGTAACTTCTTCCGCGCGGCAAAGGCACGCGGCGTCGACATCGACTTTGTGGCCGTCAACGATCTGGGTTCGCTGACCACGATGGCGCACCTTCTCAAGCGCGACTCGGTCGGTGGCACCTACCCGGGCGTCATCAAGGCGGTCGACGGCGGCATCGATGTCGACGGCGACGTGTTGAAGGTGCTCTCCGAGCGCAACCCCGCCGACCTGCCCTGGGGTGACCTCGGCGTCGACGTCGTCATCGAGTCGACCGGATTCTTCACCGACCGCGAAAAGGCCGCTGCCCACATCGAAGGTGGCGCTCCCCGCGTCATCGTGTCGGCCCCGGCGACCAACGCCGATGCCACCTTCGTGGTCGGCGTCAACGACGACACCTTCGATCCGGCGAACCACATCGTCGTGTCGAACGCGTCGTGCACCACCAACTGTTTCGTGCCGCTGATCAAGGTCCTCGACGATGCGTTCGGCGTCGACAAGGGCCTCATGAACACGATCCACGCCTACACCGGCGACCAGAGCCTCGTCGATGGCCCGCACTCCGACCTTCGTCGTGCCCGCGCCGCCGCGATCAACATCGTGCCGACCTCCACCGGTGCCGCCCGCGCCACGTCGCTCGTGTTGGAGTCGATGAAGGGCCGCCTCGATGGCACCTCGTTGCGTGTGCCGATCCCCACCGGTTCGATCACCGACTTCACCGGCCTGCTCAACACCGAGGTCACCGTCGACGAAGTGAACGCCGCATTCAAGGCCGCCGCCGAGTCGGGCCCGCTCGTGGGCATCTTGCAGTACACCGACGAGCCGATCGTCAGCTCCGACATCGTGGGTTCCACCTACAGCTCGATCTTCGACTCGGGCCTCACCATGGCGATGGGCAACATGGTCAAGGTGCTGTCGTGGTACGACAACGAGTCGGGCTACTCGAACCGTCTCGTCGACTTGGCGCTCAAGGTCGGCGCGGCCAACCAGGGCTGAGATGAAGTTCGGCGTTCCAGAACTCGAGGACCTGCCCGACGTTTCGGGTAAGTCGGTCCTGGTGCGCGTTGATTTCAACGTGCCCATCAAGGACGATGACGGCTCGAAGACCATCACCGATGACCTGCGCATCCGCGCCGCGTTGCCCACCCTCGCGTGGTTGACCGAGCGCGGTGCGAAGGTCACCTGTGTCACCCACCTGGGACGCCCCAAGGGCGCGCCCGATCCGGCGTTCAGCGTTGAGCCGGTTCGGGCCCGCCTCGCGGAACTCGCCCCCGGCGTGGAGCTGTTGGAAAACGTCCGCTTCAACGCCGGCGAGACCGCGAACGACCCTGCCTTCGTGCAGGAACTCATCGCCGGTCACGACCTGTACGTCAACGACGCGTTCGGTGCCTCGCACCGTGCGCACGCGTCCATCGTCGGTCCGCCGCAGTTCCTTCCCTCCGCCGCGGGTCGCCTGTTGGCCAAGGAGGTCGAGGTGCTCGGCGGGTTGCGCAACGACCCGGCGCGCCCCTTCATCGCCATCACCGGCGGGTCGAAGGTGTCGGACAAGTTGGGTGTGATCGAGGCGATGCTCGACATCGCGGATGGTCTGATCGTCGGCGGGGGCATGTGTTTCACGTTCCTGGCTGCGCTCGGCCATTCGATCGGCAATTCGCTGTTCGAGGCCGAACAGGTCGACAACTGCAAGCGCCTGCTCGACGCCCACGCCGATCGGCTGCATCTGCCGACCGACATCGTGGTCACCAACGGCAAATTGTTCGACCCGGAGGCGGGCGGCGACGTTCGCCACGTCGGGCGCAACGTTCCCGATGGCTACATGGGCGTCGACATCGGCCCCGAATCGGCCGGCAACTTCGCCGAGATCATCCTCGGTGCGCGCACCGTGTTGTGGAACGGCCCGATGGGGGTGTTCGAGGACCCGCGTTTCGAGGCCGGCACCAAGGCGGTCGCCGAGGCGGTGGCCGAAACCAGGGGATTCAGCGTGATCGGCGGCGGCGACAGTGCCGCGGCCATCGCCCAGTTCGGACTTGCGGCCGACGTCGACCACGTGTCGACCGGCGGCGGCGCCTCGCTGGAACTCATCGAAAAGGGCGACCTTCCCGGCCTCGCGGCCCTCAGAGGAGCAAGCAATGCCTAAGCGCATCCCGATCATCAGCGGCAACTGGAAGATGAACCTCAATCACCTTGAGGCCCTCACGCTCGTCCAGAAGCTCAGCTACAACCTTGCGGGTCACAACTACGACGCCGTCGAGGTGACGGTTCACCCGCCGTTTGTCGACATCCGGACCGTGCAGACCGCCATCGAGTCGGATCGCATGTCGATCGTGCTGGGTGCGCAGAACTGCTACTTCGAGGAAAAGGGCGCCTTCACCGGTGAGGTCGCACCGTCGATGTTGGCGAAGCTGAACGTCAGCTATGTGATCCTCGGCCACTCGGAACGTCGCGAGATCTTCGGCGAGACCGACGAGATGGTGAACAAGAAGGTGCACGCCGTGTTCAAGGCGGGGATGACGCCGATCCTGTGCTGCGGCGAGACCCAGGCCGAACGCGAAGGCGGCGAGGCTGAGGCGAAGGTCGGCGGCCAGATCCGTGCCGGTCTCGCGAAGCTGAGCACCGAACAGGTGGCCTCGATGGTCATCGCCTACGAGCCGATCTGGGCGATCGGCACCGGTTTGACCGCCACCCCCGACGATGCGCAGGCCATGTGCAAGCACGTCCGCACGGTGGTGGCCGAGGTGGCCGGGCAGGCAGCGGCCGACGCGGTACGGATCCAGTACGGCGGCTCGGTGAAGGGCGGTAATGCGTCGGAGCTGATGGCGCAGCCCGACATCGACGGTGCGCTCGTCGGCGGCGCCGCACTCGATGCGGACGACTTCGCCCGCATCGTGCAGTTCCGCTGATCGTTTGTATTTTCTGGGACGCCCGGTGTTTCGGCTGTGACCGCAGCCGCGACACCGGGCGTTTCGGGTTCTTGAGGGCGGGTTGCTGCGGGTAGCGGCGTGTCGAGCAATCGCGGCGGGTTGCTTCGGGTAGCGTCGGGGGGATGGCAAGGGCTTGGGACGACGCACGACACGACGAGTTGCTCAACGGCGTTCGGGGGATCTGCATGTCGTTTCCCGAGGTCAGCGAGCGGCTGAGTCACGAGATGCCCACGTGGTTCGTGCGCGAGAAGCGGGTTGTGGCGTACTTCGTTGCCGATCATCACGACGACGGGTATCTGGGTTTCATGTGTCCCGCTCCCGATGGCGTGCAGGCCGAACTGATCGAGGCGGAACCGGACCGGTTCTACCGTCCGCCCTACTTCGGCCATCGCGGGTGGATCGGGGTGCATCTCGCGGAGGACTGCGACTGGGACGAGGTCCGCGAGATCCTGCTCGACGCGTACCGCAAGGTCGCCCCGAAGGTGCTCGCTGCGCAACTCGAAGCCGGGAAGTAGCCGGGGGAGTAGCGGGGGAGTAGCGGGGGAGTAGCCGCTACGGGGGCCAGTGCGAGTAAGGTGTAGGACGCTATGTACCTCGTGTCGTTGGTCCTCCAGTTCGTGTTGTCGATCGCGGTCATCGTGCTCGTGTTGATCCACAGCGGTAAGGGTGGCGGTCTGTCCGACATGTTCGGCGGTGGCCTGAGCGCCGCGGCCTCGGGTTCGACGGCGATGGAACGTCAGCTCACGCGCATCACGGTTGTCGTGGCGCTGCTGTTCTCGTTCAACACGGTCATCCTCGCGTTGTTGATGGACAAGTAGTCCGCCGCGGCCGGCGTCTCGCCGTTGGCTCGCGGCTGCCGTTCGGCGGCTAGCGTCAAACTTTCTGCTGAAAGCGACACGTGGTGTCGCTTTCAGCAGAATCTTCGCGTGCGGGTGCGGGGGTTTCGCCGGTTCTACAGCTGATGAGCATCGGTGCCGACACTTCCCGTCATGGGGAACACCACGAGGGCAACCGCTACCGCATGGCTCTCGGCGTTCGCTGCAGTGGTGGCGATCGTGGCGTCGGGGTGCTCGGCCGGGCAGCAGGCGGGTGCCGATGAGGTTGGTTTCGGTGACGGTGCCTCGCCCGGGACGACCGCGGGACATGGGGTCGTTCGGATCGGCCACGTCGGGGAGTTGGTGAGCGATCCGCTTGCGGTGGCGGCGACCGATTCGGCCTCGGTGATGCTGGTCGACGCGCTGACCGACGGCCTGACCTCGGTGGACGACGACGGGTCGGTGGTGCCGGCGGTCGCGAGTTCGTGGGATTCGGCCGATGGGGCGACGTGGCGCTTCACGATCGACCCGACGCGGACGTGGTCAGACGGGACACCGATCTCCGCACAGGATGCCCGTGCGACCCTCGAGCGGGCGCTGGGGTTGCGCTCGGAACGTCTGGCGGGGGCTCGGGTGGCCGATCTCGTGGGGGACGTCTCGGGGGAGGCCGCGATCTCGGTTGAGGACGATGACACGGTGGTGGTGACATTGGCATCGCCGAACTACGAGCTGCCGGCCGCGCTGGCTGGAGTGGCCTACGGCATCGTGCCCGCCGCGGTGATTTCGGGTGAGCCGGCTGATGGGTTGGACCTGCTCGATGGCGGCGTTGCGAACTCGGGTCCGTTCGCCGGAACGAGAGTCGTCGGAGAGTCGCCGGTGGTCCGTCTGGAGGCTCGTGATGGCGACTCGGATGCCGTGCGGCAGGTGGAATTCGTCGAGTTCGGCAGTGCCGAGGAGGCGTGGACCGCGTACGAGGCCGGCGACGTCGACCTCGTCGAAGCCGATGCTGGTGAAGCTGATGCTGACGAAGCTGATGCTGACGGGTCCGTCGGGGGCGACCGTGCTGAAGTCGAGGCGGTTGGAGCGACCGTCGTTGCCGCGCTCGGATCGAACGGGGCGTTCGCCGATCCCGCGGTCCGTGCTGGAGTGGCAGCGGCATTGTCGGCCGGCGGGGCGGCGGGGTCACTTTGGGAGTCGTTGCTGGTGGGGATCGACGTGTCGTCGTTGACGCCGGCGGGCGACACTGCGGTGATGGGGGCGCTGGCTGGGGTGCCGTTGGAAGTGCACATCGGGCCGGGGTCGGCGACGCGTGCGGTCGGCGATCGGGTGGTGTCGGTGTTGTCCGAGGCCGGAGTTGCGGTTCGTCGGGTGGACCACACGGTGTCGTCGATGGGGGAGTCGCTCGCCGGTGGGGCCGACGTGATCGTGTTCGCCGTGCCCGGGCTCCAGGCGTCAGGTGGGCTGGCGTTGACGGCGCTGGTCGGAACCGGGGGAGCGGAGAACGTCGCCGGATTCAGCGCTGCTGTCGTGGACGAGTTGTTGGCTGCCGCTCGGTCATCGGCCGAGACCTCACAGCGCCGTCAGTCGTACTCGGCAGCGCTTCGGGCGGCGGTCGACGCGGGTGCGCTCGTGCCGTTGGGAACGATCGGTGACGTGTGGACGGTGTCGTCTCGGTTGTCATTCGGGGTCGGTGGAGCCGACGAACGGTTGGCTGCCACGCCGTTCGATCTCGCGGCGATTCGCGTTGAGCGGTAAACGCATCGGGGGACTGGTTCCGGTGGTTTCGCTCGTCGAGCGGGCCGCGCTATGATGTCGGTCGCCTCATCGAGGCCCCACCACGTCGGAGTGGCGGAATTGGCAGACGCGCCAGACTAAGGATCTGGTGCCCGTAAGGGTGTGGGGGTTCAAGTCCCCCCTCCGACACCAGTTGACCAGGGCAAACGCCCTGGTCGGCGCAGTTTTCAGCGGCGGTCAGTCGGGTCGAATCGGTCCCTTGTCATTGATTCGTCATCAGCGGCGAACTACATCTATGTGATTTGTCACACCACCTCGGTACGCTTGCACTGACTCGGCAGCGCGGGCGCGCTGCGTGTCCGAGGAAGGTGTGAAGCTCCGATGAAGGTCGCCGCTGTATACGTCCGGTTCTACCGGGCCTTCAATTTCAACTTCCTCCGGAAGAACAAGGACAACGCGGACCCGAACCCCTGGGACGACTACGAGGGGATGTTCTTCCCCTACGTCAAGATCCCCCTCGACCCTGAGGTGACCTCCGTCGTGGGCGCGAACGAGTCCGGGAAGTCCCAGCTGCTCTATGCGATCGAGTGCGCCCTGGGTGCCGAAGTTGCAGGTCCCGACGCGTTCTGCCGGTACTCCCAGTTCTTCACGGTCGATGACAAGCTCAAGAGCCCCCACTTCGGGTTGGAGCTCGTGCTCGATGAATCCGAACAATCCTCGCTCTCTGCCGCGTTCGACGCGCTGGTACCGCGGCGGGTGTTCGTGTTTCGCGAGCAGCCCGGCCAAGTCCGCATCTATCTCGGTCCCGATTCCGCCCCGATCGACCGAGCCAGTGATGACCCGGCGATCACCACGCTCCTCCCGAAGTCGTTCCGCATCCACCCGAAGAACTCGCTGCCCAACACCGTCCCTCTCGACTTCCTTGTGCGGCACGCCGACGAGACCGGGACCGAAGGTGATGTCGTCAACCGCAGGGCCCGAGTCACCGTCGTCCCCGAGTTCTTCGCGAAGCTTGGCGGGCTTCGCGGCCTCGTCGGAACCGCCCAGCTCAAGGGCTCCGACATTGAACCCCACCTTCCGAACGGAACCGCTGCGGCCGCCACGGCTGAGGAACTCGCACAGTGGGAGCTTGCCTACGACTTGCTGGTCACTGTCGGTGGGGTCGACCCGTCAACCTTCACGCAGCTGCAGCGGGCCGTCACCGAGCAGCGGGAAGGCTTCGTATCTGGCCTCGTCGCGTCGATCAACCGACAGCTCTCCGCTGCACTGAACTTGCGCCGCTGGTGGAGCCAGGACGAGGAGTTCGAGTTCCTTGTCCAGTCCAAGGACTTCGACCTCGTCTTCACGATCAAGGACCGCACTGCCAGCGAATATGAGTTCAGCGAGCGCAGCGACGGCCTTCGCTACTTCCTGTCCTACCTCGTCCAGTACCTGCGCCACGTGGGCATCGACGACCCAGCGACGCTCCTGCTGATGGACGAGCCCGACGCCTTCCTATCGAATCAGGGCCAACAAGACCTGCTTCGACTGTTCCAGCACTTCATCGACCGCGACCCCGGCTCGAGTCGGCAGGTCGTCTTCGTCACTCACTCGCCCTTCCTCATCGACAAGAACCGCGCCTACCGGGTCCGTGTTCTCGACAAGGGCGTCGGCGACGAAGGCACCCGCGTCGTTCGCGACGTCTCCCGGAACCATTTCGAACCGCTCCGGTCCGCGTTCGGTGGCTTCCGCGCTGAGACGGCGTTCATCGGGAACTGCAACCTCACCGTGGAGGGGCCATCGGACCAGGTGTACTTGGCCGGGATGTCCAGCGATGCGATCCGTCGGGGGGCAACTGGCGACGAAGCGATCGACCTGAACCAGGTCACGCTCATGGACGCAGGGTGCGCGAGCCAGGTCCCATACACCGTGTTCCTGGTCCGGGGCCGAAGCAAGAAGGAGCAGCCCGCCATCGTCGTCCTCCTAGACGGCGATCGGGCTGGCCTCGAAGCCGCCACCGCTCTGCAGGAGGCCTACGGGAAGCCGATCGTTGACGAGAAGTACGTGACCACGATCTCAGCTGCCAAGCTCCCGGCGGTCAGCTGTGACCGCTTTGGTGGACCCAAGGACATCGAGGATCTGGTGACGCCAGCCGTGATGCTGGAAGCGGCCGCGCGGTTCGCCGAGGAGATCGGGCTTCCCGGGGTGGCCGTGCCGGCGGTGGACGATCTCAAGTCGTACCTCACCACTGAAGACATCAGCATCCTGGATGCTGCTCAGCTGGCCGTTTCCGCCGCCGGCTCGGCGCTGCACTTGGACAAGGTCGGCATGGCCCGGCATGTCGTCGACGTAGTCGAAGACGATCTACATGACTCCGAGATGGTGCGAGAGAACTTCCGTCAGCTCTTTCTGCACCTGAGCGAGCTCACGTCTGCCGCGGTCCTCGAACGCTCTCGGACGGGCGTCGGGCGGCGGGTCGACCGCGAGATCAAGACCTTCCTCAAGGACCACCTCCACGGCGCCACCCGAGGCGAACTGCGGGTCTTGCTGCGAAGCGTCGACGTCTTGCTTGACAGTTCCGATGAGGCTGAAGCTGTACGCACCCAGGTCCGGATCATGCAGAATCACCACCAGCTTCATCGGGACCTCACGTCTCCAGTCGAGGCCTTCGAAGACGTTGCGCGGAAGCTCGCGGCCATGAAGTACGCCGGGGTGGTCGCCTCCGAGGAGGAGACCGAAGCGGACGACGAGCGCGCTGGCGTGGACGCCGACGAGCCAGCCGCCCATGAGGACGACGTTTCGACGACCCCCGAGAAGGCCAGTCGCAAGGCGAAGGCGGGCCCGAAAGCATCGGGGAACCACGACGGCAGCGCGTCCCAGCCTGAGGAGGCCGTCGGATGAGGAGAGGGAGTCGTCGGTAGCTCAGCTGGGAGGTCGCGTCCTTGCTCCATCATCCGGCTCGACGATTGAAGATCCGCGCCGCGACGCGATCGGCGGCGTCGGACTGCAGGGGACGGCGGACCTGGGTGTAGATCTCGCTGGTGATGTGGGTGCTGCTGTGGCCGAGGCGGTCGCTGACGACGTGGATGTCGATACCTTCCTCCAGGGCGAGGGTGGCCCAGGTGTGGCGGAGGCCGTGGAGCTTGAGCCTCGGTAGGGGCTGACCAGGGTGGGCCTTGTTGTGGGCGTACTGCTTGCGGAGGAACTCGCGGCTGAACCGTTCGGGGTGGAACCGCGTGCCGTCGGCCCGGCAGAAGATCCAGGCGTTGTCGAGGTCGACCTCGGTCCACTTGAGCCCGAACACCTCGCCGCGGCGTGAACCAGAGGCGGCGAGGTGGAGCCAGGCCGGCAGGTAGGGGCTGTCGGCGACGAAGTCGAGGAACCTGCCGAGTTGCTCGCAAGTCCAAGTGGTTGGCCGCCCTCGCCGGGTCGAGGCGATGGGCGGGGGAGTGGCAGCCACGGCGTCGCGAGTGATGTCGGCCGCGGCGAGGAACGCCTCGCCGACTGCATCGGCGACCTGCTGCCACGTGTGGCCGTCGCCCTCGAGCTCCACGATGAGGTCGAGCACGGCCTGGTCGTGCTGGCGGGCCGGCGTGCCCGGTGCCCGTCGTTAGGGGTCGAGGAGCTTGCGGTAGAGGGTGTTGAGGTCCATCGGCGTCAGCTCCTGGAGCCGGGTTCCGCCGATGGAAGAGGGTGATGAGCCACGCACCGAACGTGAACCGCGCTCCACGAGACCCGCTTGATGCTCAGGCCGGAGTAGGTCCGACCGTCTCGGTGAGGAGGGCGCGCAGCCTAGTCCGGAGTCGCGCTGCTGGGTCGGCTTGGAGCCCGGTGGTCAGTGCGTTGAGCGCGGTCCCGTTCGGACCGAGCTCCCTCCAGAGAGCGGCCCGGACTTCTTCGAGCGGCTTGCTCGACTCGAACGTCGCCGGCTCGACTCCCTCGGCCGCCGCGACCTCCAGGCATCGCCAGAGGTCCTCGACGTCTCGGTCCTCGGTGCGGACCGTGCGGACCAGCGCCTTGAGCGCCAGCATCCCGACAGCGTCGGGAAGGGAAACGGTGGTCGACAACGTCTCACCATCGGTCAGGCGCAGGTCGATTCCCACGTTCACAGCGGGCCGTTGGAACGCTTCGGCGAGGCCGGGGACCTCGCTGGTCACGATCGACCCGACCCTGACGGTGCCACGGGAGCGGGATCGGTACGTCGGGATGAGCAGATCAACAGAGGCGACACGGCGGTCGTCGACGGGACGCTCCCACCGGTTGCCGGCCACCTTCCGGTAGCCCAGGGCTTCAATCGCTGCGACGAGCTCCGGGCCTCGGAGAAGGTGAGGCGGGACACCGAAGTCCGCGTCACCGGTGGCTCGGAGCGGCAGGTCGAGTCCGAGCCGCTGTACGTGGAGCATGACCGCTACACCGCCGATGAGGCGATGGTGTTCGGCCATCCCGGTGGCCGCCATGGCCGACGACACGTCGGCGACGGCGGTGAACCCGCCGTCCATTGCGGCCGAGAGGCTGGCGAGGACGACTCGTCGGCCGGTCATCGGGGCCTCGGCAGGGTTCGGGCGACGATGGCCGTGCGTAGTCGGTCGGCGGCTTCGGCTCGGTCTTCGCCGCCGAGGTCGAGCAGGTCCCACCATTGCTGGCACGGGTCGGTCATGGAGTAGCCGTCGACCTCGTCCACCCAGGGTGGGGCAGGGGAGAGGAGCCGATGGTCGTCGGCCCATCGCAAGATGAGGCTGGCATCAGCGCGACCCTCAGCGGGGACGAACCCGGCCTCGGTGGCGGGCAGTTGGTCAGCGACGTAGGCGATCGTGATCGTGGGGTGACGCCACGGGGCGAGCAGGTCCGGGGCGAGGTCGGCGGAAAACGCGATCGCTGCCTCTCGTTTGGCCGCGAGCGCCTGTACACGGCTGGCCTGCTCGGCGAGCGGGCGGGTGCTGTACCAGTACGACTCCGGCTCGACGAGGTGAGGCCGAGTCCTCGCTCGGTAGAGATCGAGCAGCTTCGCCGGGTCGCCGACGTAGCCATCGGGAGTGGCGGACACAGCGTCCAGCTCCGCGAGCTGCTTCAGGATCTGTGAGGCCCGCGGTTGGGTCACCCCCGCAGCAGCAGCGATGGCGACCCCCGTCATCGGGGGGTAGGACGCCACCATGAGCCGGACCACCGCAGCGGTGCCCGCACCCCAGCGGCGCACCACGTTCTTCGACACGACCGTCTGCGGCATGACACCAGGGTATAAGCCTTCTCCGACCAAGGCAAGGAACACTTATAGGAAGTCTTATGGCAGCGCTTAGACGGGACGGCTTTACGTTGCCTACGGACGACCTGGCGAGTGATGACATCGTGATGACATCGCGCCGAGGTCGGCCGGCCTCCCGTTGGAGAACTGCTCCTCAGAAGGGTTTTCGGGTGGACCGGGCCGTGTCGTTGGTGAGCGCTGGAGTCTCCACTCCGACATCCGCCATCAAAGGCGAGGCTGGAACCCTGGTCCCAAAGCGATCCGGTTGGGCGGTGGCCGTGTCGACCGTGATGCCCGGCTCCCAACTCCGACACGCCTCGACGGCTGTCATCAGACTTGTCATCAAACGTGATGACAAACGGCGGTTCTCAGCGATACGGGCTGCCACAAGGCCCAGACGAAAACCGGCTCTGACCTGCACGGATGGGGACGCACTGGTACGGCTAGTCACCGCTGATGGCGGCGTTCAAGTCCCCCCACCCACATCCGGGTCAGGAGCGCCTGAATTAGGCTGAGCGCTAGCCGATTCCGAAGCGTTGAACTGACACCAAGAGTGCGGAGCGTCGAACCTATGGCGGCGGAGCGACCGCGGCGTTGCTGTGGGCGTTGCGGCGGGCGTTGCGAAACGCCTCGAAGCTGTCCCAGGCTTCGATGGCTGCGGCGACCGCGATCAGGACCCATTGGTTGATCGTCGGGGTCCAGTCCCATTCGGCCCGTTCGGCGACGAGCTCGAAGAATCGGGTGTTGAAGAGGCGCTCGTCGAGCGCCAGCCACGCGATCACTGCCAACGACGTGAGGTTGACCGTCAGGTTCACCCAGGCGAGCGGGAAGGTCCAGCGGCGCCTAGCCAGTGCGATCGCCTGCACGATGGCCGATGCGGCGAGGATCGCGAGCAGCACCTGACCCGGCCCGTTCCAGATGTCGGGATGCAGCAGCGGCACGCCCTCGCCTCCGTCGCGCAGGAGGGGTCGTGCGTGCTGCCACACCAGTGCCACCCCAACCAGGACGGTCATGACGATGCCGAACACGGCGTCGCTGACGTCGAACCCCTTGGCTTGCGTGGGTGAGGGTAGGTCGGGGAGGTCGTCGGTGGTCCACGAGCTCTTCCATCGGTCGGCGAAGGCGTAGACGAGCGTGACCCAGAAGGCGACCTGGATGCCGGTGCTGAATACCGCGCCCAGCACAGCGCCGATGAAGCCGAAGGCGCTGGGGTCGTCGGCGAACGCCTCGCCGATCACGGCGATTGTGGTCACGATCGGCACCGCAATGAAGGCGACCAACTTGAGGACGCGAAGGTACTCGGGGAACACCTCGTGGCTGACCAGGGCGCGGGGCTGTTCGACGTAGCGGGACGCGATTCGGCTCGGATCCCCCAACTCGGTCAGCACGGCGTGTTCGACCTCATCGGGGTCGAGCGTCGGGGCCGCGTCCTGGCGGGCGTCGGCCATCTCGGCGATGAGCTCGTGGAGCTCGCGGTCGATCTCTGGCCGTTGCTCCTCGGGTAGGAGCCGCACGACGGCCCATACGTATCTGTCGGTCAGGGTGCTCACAGGTCGCTCGCCTCCGGGTTGCGGTCGGGACCGTCGTCATGGGGACCGTCGTCATGGGGATCGTCGTGGGTGCTGGTGTTCGCCACGACGGCATCGATCGAGCGGTCGAGGTTGCGCCACTCGGCCAGCAGGACCTCGAACATGGCGATGCCCTCGGGCGTCGTCACGTAGAACTTGCGGGGCCGGGCCTCGTCGGTGTTCCACTCGCTTGTCAACAGGCCTTGGCTTTCGAGCCGGCGCAGCAGGGGATACAGGGTGTCGCCTCCAACGACGATCCCGACGGCGGCCAGGTCCTCGATCAGCCGGTAGCCGTAGCGGGGCGATCGCAGTGCCGCCAGGCAGGCCAGTACCACGGTGCCGCGGCGGAGTTCTTGGAGGTGCGGCCCTCGTGCGTCGCTGTCGGCACGGCTTGCCATGCCAACGCACTATACCGTGTGACACACGGTATAGTTCAAGTGGCTTTGCCGATCGAAACTCAATCGCCACGGCATTTGGCACGTCCATAGGAAGATACCAGGGTGGATATCTTCCTGAACGGGAGGACCGCGTCTAAAATTCTCCGTATGGCGCTCAACATCAAAGACCCGGAGACAGACCGACTCGTGCGAGAGCTCGCCGCGCTCACCGGCGAGTCGATCACCGAGGCAACCCGCCGAGCGGTCACCGAGCGGCTCGACACGGTGCGCCGGCGAGCCCGGACATCACCGGATCTCACCGACATCATCGAACGTGGGCGCTCACGAGCGATCCTCGATCCCCGGCCGATCGAGGAGATCCTCGGTTACGACAGCGAAGGGCTACCTCGTTGATCGCCGTCGATACCTCAGCGGTGGTGGCTGTCGTGCTCGGCGAGGACGAGGCGGAGTCGATGTTGGCTCAGATCCAACAGAACCCATCGATCATGTCAGCGGCCACCCTGCTGGAGGCCTCGATCGTCGTCGAGGCGCGTCAGGGGCCTGATGCGACACGGGATCTGCAACTCCTCGTCGATGCGGCAATCGAGATCACCCCGTTTGACCTCGATCACACCCGGGTGGCCTTCGAGGCCTGGCAACGGTTCGGCAAAGGACGCCATCGTGCCGGACTGAATCTGGGCGACTGCTTCGCCTACGCAACGGCGTCCCTCGCCGGAGTCCCGCTGCTGTTCAAGGGGTCCGATTTCACACAGACCGATATCGCATCGGTCCTGTGATACCTGCGTTGTGATTCAGTCCCGGTTCTGGGGCTGATTCCGACCTGATTCGGGCGAGTGTTGTACATCAGGGGCGCGATATCGCGCCCCTGATGTACAACACTCGAACCGGCGAGCCAGCGAACCGGCCAGGGTGATATCCCCACGCATTGATGAGTGAATACGCCACCTTCGCGTGAACAATCACCCACTCACCGAGGATCGGTGTGGAGCCGACTGGTTTGCCATGGTTATCCGATCCCATCTCAACCGCCTCTGCGCCATCTTGGCGATGGTTCCCGTGGTCCTGCTCACCGCTGTCGTCGGTCTTGGACTCTCGGCAATTCCGGCAAGTGCAGCCGCCATCGACTCCTCCTGGACGCTGACCACCTCAACGACCAACGTTCAGAAGACATCATCGGTCGAGGTGAACTGCACCTGGGCCGTCCCCGACGATGCTGTCTCCGGCGACACCTTCAGCCTGACGCTTCCAGCCCAGCTCGATTGGCGGGGCGCTCTCACCTTCTCGCTGATGGACCCGACCGGCACCGAGCCTGTCGCCACGGCGGTTGTTGCACCCGATGGCAGGACCGTCGAGTTCACGCTCACCGCCTATGTGAACGGACGAAACAACGTCAACGGAACCTGCCGGTTCTTCACCCAGTGGACCGAAGCGACAACCGCGACCGAAACCAAGACCGTGTACTTCGACGCAGGGGGCGTTCAGGTGCCGCTCGAAGTCGGCGTCGTGCCGACCTGTACGGTCAACTGCTACATCGACCACACCATCGCTACCAAGCACGGGTGGGATGCAGGCAACGGCCAGGTCCGGTGGGTCATCGCCACGCCCGCCCCTCGCGACCTCGGCGTGGATCAGGGTGGCAACGTCGTCACCATCCACGACAAAGCAACCGCAGCGAATGGCTTCACGTTCAACTGCGAGGAGGTCATCGTTCGACGCGGCACCACCGTTGGCGGCGGTTCGGGCTTCCTGCAGTCCCCCTACAACCAGACCACCTGGCGCAACTCGACGGGCAACTTCCCCGCTGGCAGTTACTGCACGCCTACCGAACTCCACCTCGAAGTCACCAACATTGCGGCAGACCAGATGGTGGAAGTCTGGGTCCTCGGCGCGCCGATCGCTGGCTACGCCGGAGAGTTCTTCACCAACGAGGCGTCGGTTCAGATCAACGCACTCGAGGCCGAGGTCGACGACGCTCGCGTCCGCAACCAGAACGCCAGCGGCGATGGTTCGGGCGACGCTGGTTCGGGCGACGGCGACGCTGGCAATAATGGCTCTGGTTCGGCCGGCGCTGGTTCAGGTAACACGACCACCACGACCTCGACGACGGTGCCGGAGACCACGACCACCACGACATCGACGACGGTGCCGGAGACCACGACCACTGCCGACGGTCTGACCGCCCCTACAACGGCTCCCACCGGAGTCCGTGGAGCCTCAGACGCTCCTGTCGATTACCTCGGAAACGCCACTCGTCGTGGCGGAACCTCGGTTCTCGCCTTCACCGGATCGTCGAACACCCCGCTGGCCGTCGCCGCGGTGATGCTGATCATCGGCTCGGCGCTCGTCGTGGTCGCTCGACGCAAGGTCGAGATGGAACCAAAGTCATGATTCAAGCGCTCGAAGCGTTCGTGTCGGGGCGGTCTGGTGGACAGCCCGAAGCATCGGCCCTTTCGTGGCGGTCGCCGTTTCAGCGGACACAGGCGGACGCGTGGTCACGTCACCTGCGAACGAGCTGTGGGGTGAGTGGTGGGGCGAGCGGTTCTGCCTACGCAACGGCGTCCCTCGCCGGAGTTCCTCTGTTGTTCAAGGGATCCGATTTCACGCAGACCGATATCGCATCGGTCCTGTGATGCAGCGTTTCGTTCGCTGCCCCGAGTCTCGATAGGACCGCGGAGCCTCTCACCTGGGATCTGACGGTGCGCGCCTGGCGGGCTGACGTTCCATCAAATGTCAGTGGGGTCGCACCGGCTCGGCCCCGGGAGCGATGACGCCAAAGCCGAGTTCTCTCGCAGATTCTTGCAACCGGCGGTCGTAGGTGAGCACCGCGTGGACGTCGAGCCGGTTGGCCGCCTCGAGGTGAAGCGCATCAAGGGTCCGAAGGTATGGCATTGGGAGAAATCCGGCGTTGCGGTAGACGGCACGGTCGAGCGCGGCAAGCGACACGCCATCGAGCAGTTGGGTGACATCGGCGTGGTCGACATGTTCTCGTACAGCAAGGCGCCGCAGTTCGGTCTCCAGGAGGTCGCTTGAAACCAGCGTCGCTGAGGTTTCATCCAGCCATGTCGTCAGCGCGTTGCTGTGCGGCTCTTCGACGAGGAGGGCCCCAAGCGCAGACGTATCGACGTAGACGACGACAGGGTCGCTCACAGCCGGTCCTCCCGCATTTCGTCGATGGTTACGTTGAGTGGTTGCGTTGCTTGTTTTCGCACGATGCGCAGGTCGGCCCAGCCACCGCTGCGCTTCGATGGGCGGACAATCTTCAACGTTGGTGTTGGCGCATCAAGCGGAGAAAGCTTGCCGACCGGCACTCCGTTGTTGGTGAGTATGAACGATTGGCCTTCGCCCACCTCGCGGAGCACACGCCCAGACTCGTTGCGCAGTTCCCTTTGTGACAAACGCGGTATCTCAGATTCTTGGGTCGCCATGGGATGAGTGTAGCACCCGTGCGACGAACATCGATGTCATCGGGGCCTGGACCCGGTGCGGGGTGGTTTCGAGACGTTCAGCTCGTTCAACTCGTTCAACTCGTCGAGCTCCACACGCCGGCCCGCTCACTCGACCCCTAGTCTCCGGCCAGCACCTACCCACCGATTCGGAGGTCTGCGTTGACGCTGCATCCGGCCTTTGCTGCCTACCTTGACGAGTTGAATGTGCTCGTGGCCAAGAGCCGCGACGAGGGCGTCGAGCCAACCGCGGCGTCGGCCCGTGAGGCGCTGGCGAGCCTGAACCGATTCGCCGAACCCTCCACACCGGTTGCTCGAATCTTCGAGGCTCGGATCGGCTATTCCTCCGATTCGGGTGCGGTCGAGGTGCCGGTGCGGGTGTATGTGCCCCGACCGGAGGAGCCGTCCGACGTCATCGTGTTCGTGCACGGCGGCGGACACATGGCCGGCGACCTCGACGTCTACGACTTCTCGGCCCGACGCACCGCCGCGGCAACCGGCATGGTCGTCGTGTCGGTGGACTATCGACGCTCACCCGAGACCCCGTTTCCCGGCGGCCTCACCGACACCTACCACGTGGTTTCGCAGCTCGAGGAGGTGCTGGCGGGCGTGGCCCACACCGGCCGGGTCCATGCGGTGGCCGATTCGGGCGGCGCCGCCAAGGTCGCATCGATTGCGATGCGCGTCGCCGCAGGGGAGTGGGCCTCGCCGATCGAACGCCAAGTGTTGCTGTATCCGAGTCTCGACTACACGCTGAGCGGTGCGTCGGTTCGCCAATTCGCCGAGGGCTACTTCCTCGAATCCGATCGGGTCGAGTGGTACTTCGACAACTACCTGCCGCCCGGAACCGACCGCGCCGCGGTGTCGCCGCTGTTCGGGCCCGTTTGCGCCGATCATCCCGACACCCTCGTGATCGCGGCCGAATACGACCCGCTGCTCTCCGAAGCCGAGCGATATGTCGCCCGCTTGATCGAGGCCGGCGCACGGGCCCAGCTGATCGTCGCCCCCGGAATGATCCATGCGTACCTCTTCTTCGAACACCTCGTTCCCGACGAAGTCGCCACGACCTATGAGGTCATCGCCCGGTTCCTGCGCACGGGCGAGGCAACCTGGGATCCGTCTTCTCAGTGAACCGAACCCGTTGAACCGAACCGGTGCCCGGCGGCTGCCAGGGACACCGCGTAAGATCCGTCGCACCGACTCGTTGAGTCGGCGACGAGGAGATTGTCATGAGTGAGCTGTTGGCCGGGCTGAAGATCGATCACGTGGCGACCCCGCGTCTGCGCACGGCGGTGCTGGTCGACGAACGCCACGACGGTGAACCGGTCGTGTTCGTGCACGGAAACGTGAGTTCGTCGTTGTTCTGGCAGGAATCGATCCTGGCCCTTCCCGACGGATTCCGGGGCATCGCACCGGACCTTCGCGGGTTTGGCGAATCCGAGACCGCACCGGTGGATGCGACGCGTGGGCTCGGCGACTTCGCCGACGACCTGTACTCGCTGCTCGACACCCTCGACATCGACCGAGCCCATTTCGTCGGTTGGAGCATGGGCGGCGGCATCGTCATGCGCATCCTGCTCGAACGACCCGAAATGGTCGCAAGCCTGACCCTGGTCAGCCCCGTTTCCCCCTACGGGTTCGGTGGCACGAAGGGGGCATCGGGGGAACCGGTGACCGCCGATGGCGCCGGAGCCGGCGGCGGCAGTGCGAACCCCGACTTCGTGGCGGCGCTCGCTGCAGGCGACCGAGGTGACGATTCGCCGACGTCGCCGCGCAACGTGCTCAACGGTGCGTATTTCGCCAACGAGTTCCGGTCGCCGCTCGAAGAGACGTTCCTCGACTCGATGCTCACCACCAAGGTCGGTGACGACAACTACCCGGGCGACGCGACCGGTTCGGAGAATTGGCCGGGGTTCGCACCGGGAACCCGAGGCGTGCTGAACACGATGGTGCCGGGCGTCCACGACGTGTCCGGGATCGTCGGGGTCTCCCCGAAGCCGCCGATCCTGTGGGTGCACGGGTCCAAGGACGTCATCGTGTCGGACGCCTCGATGTTCGATCTGGCGACGCTGGGCCGCATGGACGTCGTACCCGGTTGGCCGGGCGAGGATGCCTGCCCACCCCAGCCGATGGTGACCCAGACCCGGGCGGTGCTCGACGACTACGCCGCGGCCGGCGGTTCCTATCGCGAAGTCGAACTCGATTGTGGCCACAGCGCCATGGTGGAACGACCCGACGAATTCCAAGCGGCGCTCGCACAGGTCCTGCGCGGCTGACGCCGGGTGACGCCGGGTTGCGGCCGGGTTGCGGCCACGCTGCCGCAACGACGCTGCCGCAACCCGGACCTCGACGACCCGGACCTCGACCACTCGTTCAGGTCGTACCGAACGGATCGCTCCACCCGTTGGACTCCAGGATCGAGCGTTGATGGTCGACGAACGACGCCATCTCCACCTGCCCCCAGCCGTCCACACTTCCGGTCCCGTCGAGCTGGCGGACGTTTCGGCCGAGGGCGATCAGCAACTCGATGCTTCGTGTGATCTGCCCGCTCAGCGTGGCGGGGTCGGCGGTCGCGAGTGCCAATGCCGCCTCGGCCATGGTCTCGAGCGGTTCGAAGCGGTCCGCTGGGACCGCGCCGGACGCGACGAGGTGAGGGGTGGCGATCGCCGCCTGGGGTGCCAGGGCATTGACGGCGATGCCAAAGGGGGCGAGTTCGGCGGCGACGGAGGTCGTCAACCGGTTGAGTGCGGCCTTGGTCGTTCCGTAGCCCGCTCCCTGCAACGCCACCCGGGTGGTCGGAAACGGGGGGCCGGGGGGATGCTGGGCGGCGAAACTCGTCACGTTGACGATCCAGCCCTCGCCACGGGCGCGCATCGTGGGCGCGACGTCGGCCATCAGGCGCCACGGGGCCAAGACGTTGACCTGGTGGTTGATGTCGATCTGGCGGTCGGTCCACTCGTCGAAGGGTCGATAGCCATTCGCCGCTGCGTTGTTGACCAGGATGTCGACGGGGCCGATCTGTTCGGTGACTGTGTCGACGAGGTGGTTGCGGCCGCCGTCGGGATCGGCGAGGTCGACAACGAAGGGCAGGGCCCGCCCGCCGTCGTCCTCGATGAGGCGTCTGGTCGTAGCGAGGCCGTCCGCGCTGCGCGCCACGATGGCGACGGTGGCGCCCTCGGCTGCGAGTCGGCGGGCGATTGCGGTGCCGGTGCCACCCTGGGATGCTCCCGTTACGAGCGCTACGCGATCACGGCAGCGAAGGCGTGAGGTGTGCATTGGCGCTTCCTCCGGGTCGACCGGTCGGGCCATTAGTTGCCTAAGTCAAGTACCTTGAGGACTGTACCAGGTATGATCGCCGGTCGGGACAACGGCCCGTGATGAACGGCCGGTGATGAACGCTGCGTAGAACGGGGGGAGCCGATGCGAGTGATGGTGACCGGGGCGACCGGTTACGTCGGGGCGCATACCACCGCGGCGTTCGTCGCCGCCGGCCATAGCGTCGTCGCGCTCGTTCGCAGCGTCGACCGATTGATCGAGCCGATGGCGGCGCTCGGTGTCGCCGTTCCCGAGACGGTGATCGGGGACATGAACGACAGCGAAGCGGTTCGTTCCGCGTTGAGCACCTGCGACGCCGTTGTTCACTGCGCCGATGTCCACTGCGCCGATGTCCACTGCGACGCCGAGGTGTCGACGGATCCTCGTAGCGACGGGTTGATGATCGAACGGAACCGCAACGGCACCCGTACCGTGCTCGGCCTCGCCCATGAGCTCGGGCTCGACCCCATCATTCACATCTCGAGCACCAGCGCCCTGTTCGAGCCCGGGGTCGCAGCGTTGACTCCCGACCATCCCATCGGCCGGTCGTCGATGCCGCACGCACGATCGATGCCGCACGCACGATCGGCGGCGGCGTGCGAAAAGGTGGCTCGCGACCTCCAAGCCGACGGTGCCCCGGTCGTGATCGTGTACCCGAGCGGAATTCTCGGCCCCGGCGCCGGTGCGGCGCTCGGCGAACCCGCCACCCAGATGGCTCGCTTGGTAGCTCGCTTCGTTGCCAGCGGCGTGATGCCTACCCGTCACGCCGCACTTTCGATCATCGACGTCCGAGATCTCGCCGCGGTCATCGTTCGGCTTCTCGAACCGGACCGGGGTGTTCGCCGGATCATGTGCGGAGGCCATTTCGTCGGTCTCGCCACCCTCGCCACCGAGTTGCGACGACTCACCGGCCGCCGCTTTCCGGTCGCCCCGGTGCCTCCCGCAGCCTTGCGGTGGGCCGGGTCGGTGATCGACGCGGTGCGAGGGCGGTTCAATTTCGAGACCGAATCGACCTACGAAGCGATGGAGCTGGTGACCCGGTGGAACGGAACCGACGACACCTCGATGACCGACCTCGGCATCGAACTCCGCCCGCTCAGCGACACTCTTGCTGCGTCGTTGTCAGCCTGGTCGGAGGCCGGCCTGGTCACGTCTCGTCAGCTCGGAGCGTTCGAACCGGCAATGGGCAGGCCGGCACGCCCGCCGCGCGGCATTCGCGTCCCGGGCAGGGTGATGAGCTCTCGGCCGCTGCGCAAGTTCGGGCCGAGGGTCTTTCCCCCGCTTCACCGGGCGATCGACCGACTCAGCGGCGGTCGCATCATCGGCGACAGTCGAGCCTCGCCGTTGATGATCCTCGAACACACCGGAGCCAAGACGCTGACCGTTCGCCGCACACCGCTGGCGGTGGTCCCACGTTCCTGTGGAACGTTTCTGGCTCTCGGCAGCAACTTCGCGCAAGAAAGCCACCCGGCGTGGACGACCAACCTGCTGGCTCACCCCTCGACGACGATGCACTTTCGAGGACGCGACATCGCGGTCGAGGCCGTCCTCTTGACGGGTCAGGAACGTGCCGACGCCTGGGACGAGGCCATCACGTGGTATCCGGGGTGGGTGCGATACGCGCAGTTCACCGACCGGGAGTTTCGGCTCTTCGAACTCGTGCCCGAGGGCCACGAACGACATCCGACCAAGCGCTGCGAACCATGATCGCCGCTGCGTTGACTCGCCGCTGCGCGGACTCGCCGCTGCGCGGACTCGCGGGTGTTAGCGGGTCCGGACAGGTTCCGTACGATCGCACTCGGCCGGGCGAGGAGCATCCGTGGGCAAGCGTAGGCAACAACAGTTCGAGGAGTCGGGGGCTGAGGACGATCTTCTCGTTGTGATCCAGCGCCTGGGTCGCCTGATTGGGAGCCGTCAGGTCGCGGGTCGAATCACCGATGCTGCAGGTGTTGAGATCTCCCAACAGGGTGTGCAGATTCTCCGCTCGTTGCTGCGTCACGGTGAGTTACCCATCGCCGGCGTCGCCGCCGCTGCACACATGGACATCTCCGCGGTGAGTCGCCAGCTCGGGCCGCTGGAGGAGGCCGGACTGACCGCGCGCGGCGCGGCCAAAGACGATGGCCGAGTGGTGCTCATCCGGCTCACGCCAAGCGGCCGACGTGTTGCTCAGCGAATCCGCAGTGTCGGCCTTCGACATCTCCAAGCGTCGCTCATCGCATGGTCGGCCGACGAGAAGCATCAACTGGCGGAGTTGCTGGGCCGCCTGATCGATGACATGCAGCGCACCGATAGCGAACGTGTCGACGACTGACGCCGAGATCGGTGCCGAAGACTACGTAACCGAGTCAATTAAATGCCGAAGGGTGGGGCCGTGGGTGGGACGATCGCCCCGCCGGCGCCGTAGTGTCACCCTTGTGGAACGAATCGAGACCGTGGGAGGGATCGAGACCGTGGCAACGATCAAGACCAAGCCGACCGGTAGCGACGTCACAGCGTTCTTGGATGCGGTGCCGAACGAGCGGCGTCGAGCGGAAGGCCACGAGGTGTGCGCATTGTTCGCGCGCGTGACCGGTGCGCCGGCGGTCATGTGGGGTCCGTCCATCGTGGGGTTCGGATCGAAGCCCTACACGAACACGACCGGAACGAACGAGTGGTTCATCGTGGGCTTTTCGCCCCGTGCGAACGCTCTCACCCTGTACGGGATCCATGACGGGTACGGACCCGCCGACCCGCTGCTCCAGCAACTGGGTCCGCACACGACCGGGAAGGGTTGTCTCTACCTGAAGCGTCTCTCCGAGGTCGACAGGGAGGTGCTGGAGCGTCTCGTCGTGCAGGCCTGGCGGAACGCGAACGACGGCTCTGCGACGTAACGCTTCGTCCGGCGGGGCGGGTCGGCCGACGAAAGATCCGCCCCGATTCCGCTGCGCCGGGTAGCTTGGGGCACCCGGGTGTGGTGGGAATTGGTTTGCGAAGCTTCTGGAGGTTCGATGTCGTCGGCGAGCACTGGTTCCACCCTTTCTTCTGATCGACCGGTCGTGCTTTCCGACGCCGGCGACCGCCCCGAGTCGAGTCTCGAGGACATGAACGTGTTCGTCGTGTCGGGAGATCCGATCGTCGGGAGCTTGGTCGACGCCTACCGTTCAACCCTCGCAGAGGCGGGGGAGCCGGATTGGCAGACCGCGGTTCCGCCGAGCTTTCGACCGATCAACCGATCGGCGTTCCACGTCGTGGTAGATCCGATAGGGCGGCCGGTTGCCGTGTCCAACACCACTCTCGGCAAGATCGACGAGCTCTCGCTCGCGCCGTACGTCGACCCGATGAACGTGCCGGCCGGACTCATCTGCGAATGCCCGTCCATCGCCGTGCTTCCCGAGGGGCGAATCGAGGGGCTCACCGAGCTGTTGTACCGATCGATGTACACCTTTGCGCGACGTCAAGGGGCACGGTGGCTGATGTCGTTTGTCGATCCGCTCACGCTGACGCTGTTTCGCGACGAGGGGATCATGTTCCGTGCGCTCGGCCGAGTGACGACCCACCAGGGGTTCGAAGCGGTCGTGATCGGCGAGGAGCTGCGTGTCATCGAAGGGCACCTGGCTCGGGCGCGACCGGAGTTTCTCGCGTTCTTGACGGAGGCGTTCACCGACGAGGAGCGTGTCCGCTTCGAACTCCCGTAGCGCGGCGAGTGGTCCGATCGACGCTCGATGCGCGGCGCCCGGCGGGCGGGCGGGCGGGCGGCCCTGTTCACCGCCGCCCACAGTTCGTGAGCGTCACCCACAGTTCGTCACCGCCGCCCACAGTTCAACTGTGGGTGATTCCGGCCACCTGTGCGCCTGATTTGCCCACAGTTCAACTGTGGGTCGGGTGTCCGGGCGCCAGCGTGTGGGTCGGGTGTCCGGGCGCCAGCGTGTGGGTCGGGTGTCCGGGCGCCAGCGTGTGGGTCGGGTGTCCGGGCGCCAGCGTGTCGAGCAACGCCCGTACGCGGCGTTCGATGTCGTCGCGGATTCGTCTGACGGCGTCGAGGTCCTGGCCGGCGGGGTCGTCGAGGGCCCAGTCCTCGTAGCGTTTGCCGGGGTAATAGGTGCAGGTGTCCCCGCACCCCATGGTGATGACAACCTCCGCGCTGCGCAGGTTGGCGTCGGTCCAGCGTCGTGGCTGTTCGGCGGCGATGTCGATGCCGACCTCGGCCATGGCGGCCACGGCGACGGGGTTGAGCTGCTCGGCCGGTTCGCTGCCTCCAGACCAGGCCGTCGCTCGACCTGCGGCAAGGTGACGGAACCACCCGAGCGCCATCTGTGACCGACCGGCGTTGTGTATGCACAGAAACAGTACGGTCGGACGGTCTTCGGTCGGACGGTCTTCGGTCGGGCGGGGGGAATCGCTCACTGGGCTGCTCCTGGTTTAGTGGGTCGTTCGGTGGAGGGGTGGGTGCTGGGGTGGAGGTAGCGGGATAGGGCGAAGGCGAGGGTGCCGCCGATCAATTGGAACGCGATGAAGGGCGCTGCGCTCGACGGTGCGATTCCAGTGAAGGTGTCGGTCAGGGTCCGCCCGAGAGTGACTGCGGGGTTGGCGAAGCTCGTTGAGGAGGTGAACCAGTAGGCGGCGGTGATGTACCCGCCGACTGCGAACGGCGCGAACCTCGCTCGTCCGGTGCGACCGAGTCCGAGGATGACCATCATGAGCCCGAACGTGGCGACCACCTCGCCGAGCCATACTCCCGACGATGACCGCTCCGTGTGTGAGACGGCGACCGCGTCGAGGTCGAACATGAGGTTGGCGATCATGCAGCCGAGGCCGGCACCGAGGATCTGGGCGGCGATGTAGGCGGTGGCGGTCGCTGATCGGATGGCGCCGCCGAACCAGTCGATGAGGGTGACGACCGGGTTGAAGTGGGCGCCCGAGACCGGTTCGAACACGGCGATGAGAGCGGCGAGGCCTGCACCGGTTGCGAGCGAGTTCTGCAGGAGTTGCAGGCCGAGGTCGTCGGGGGAGAGCCGCTGAGCGGCGATGCCGGATCCGACGACGACGGCCACGAGCAGCCCGGTGCCGAGCGCCTCGGCGACCGCGGCCCGGCCCCCGGACAGCGCGCCGGGCCGCAGCGTGTCGGGCTGCAGCGGGGTGGGCCGCAGCGTGTCGGGCGAGCGTCTCAACAGCAGCTGTTGGCCGAGGCTGAGGCGGCGCCCGAGGCTGAGGCTGAGGCTGAGCCGGCGTCGGCGCGCTGCGAGTTGGTCATCTGCTCGGCGTCGCCGGTCTTGACGTAGACCTCCCAGGGGGCGCCGTCGGGGTCGGTGACCCACGTTTCGGTCTTGTGGGCGTAGCAACAGGTCGTGTCGTCGACGCCGGTGGTGTCGAGCCCGTCGCCGGACAAGCGGGATTCGGCCGCCTCAACCTCGGGTGCGGTGTCGACTTCGACGCCGAGGTGGTTGAGGGTGCCACCCACGGCGCCTTCGATGAGGACGAGCTTGAGTGGCGGGTCGGCGATGGCGAAGTTGGCGTATCCGGGTTTGCGCTTGGCGGGCTCCGCGGCGAACAGCTTGGAGTAGAACTCGACGGCCTGGTCGATATCGGACACGTTGAGGGCGAGTTGGATTCGTGACATCGGGATTCTCCTCGGGTTGCGGTAATCTATTGACGAATATCAATGTATCGATGGGTGTCGATGAATGCAAGGAGTGTCGTGAAGAAGATCGCCACGGTCGACGAGTGCTGTCCTCAGGTCCTCAACGCACCGCTCGACGCAGACGAAGCCGACCTGCTCGCCGCGGGATTCAAGGCGTTGGCGGATCCGGTGCGCTTGCGGCTGCTGTCGCTCATCGCCAACGCTCCCGGCGGGACCGCCTGTTCGTGCGACCTCGAAGAGCCGGTCGGGAAGTCGCAGCCGACGGTGTCGCATCATCTGTCATTGCTCGCCGACGCCGGGTTGATCACCAAGGAGAAGGTCGGCCGCTGGGTCAACTGCACGATCGTTTCCGAGCGACTCGAAGCGCTGCGCGACGCACTCGACTCCCGAACGCCCTGAACCGAGCCAAAGCCGAGCCGAAGCCGAGCCATGCGCCAGCGGCGTGTCCGGCGCCCACAGTTGAACTGTGGGCGATTCCGGCCACCTGTGCGCCTGATTTGCCCACAGTTGAACTGTGGGTCGAACCGCCAGCCGAACCGCCGGTCGAACCGCCAGCCGAACCGCCAGCCGAACCGCCTTGGCTAGTGTGCCGACGTGTCGTTGAGCGTCGAACATCTCGCCTATGCCCATCCCGGTGGGGACATCTTGTTCGACGATGTGTCGTTCAAGTGCCCGCGGGGTGTGGTGAGCGCGCTGGTCGGCGGTAACGGTGTCGGCAAGACGACGTTGATGCGTCTCGTCGCCGGCGAGTTGGACGCGCTCGACGGCGACATCGCGATCGCTGGCGAGGTTCATTATCTGCCACAGGACCTCGGCATCGGCGACACCGACGTCACGGTCAAGGAGTTGTTGACAGCGGTCGCCCCGAAGCATCTGGCCGCCGCCGGCAAGCAGTTGATCGAGGTTGAGTCGCGCCTGATCGCCGGCGACGACCAGGCCGCGTTCGAGATCGGCGACGCGCTCGACGCCTGGGGTGGTGCCGGCGGGTACCAGCTCGAGGCCACCTGGGATGAGGCGTGTCGGCGGGTGCTCGGCGACGGGCTGAGCGCGGTCGGCGACCGGATGGTGAGCACGCTGTCGGGTGGCGAGCGCAAGCGCCTGGTGCTCGACGTCGTGTTCGCCCTCGACCCCGAAGTGGTGTTGTTGGATGAGCCGGACAACTTCTTGGACATCCCGGCGAAGAACTGGCTCGGCGAGTGCCTGCAACAGTGTGACGCCACAGTGTTGTTGATCTCCCACGACCGTGAGTTGTTGTCGACCGCTGCGGATCGAATCGTCACCCTGGAGGCCTCGGGTGCGTGGGTTCACGGAGCCAGTTATCGCACCTATGACGATGCGCGGGCCGAACGCCAAGAACGCCTCGCCGCCGATGTCGCCCGGTGGGAGGAAGAGGAGCGTCGCCTCTTTCAGTTCTATAAGACGATGAAGCAGCGTGCGGCGAGCAATCACCGCAATGCGGCGCGGGCCGACGCCGCGGAGACGCGGTGGAAGAAATACGTCGAAGCGGGCCCGCCGCCGCCCCCGGCGCCGCGCCATCAGATCACCCCCAAGCTGGTCGGGGCCGACAGCGGGCGGGTGGTGTTGCGCTGCGACGGCCTCGGGGTGGATGGATTGGTGTTGCCGTTCAGCGGCGAGATCCACTTCGGCGACCGGGTGGGTCTGGTCGGGCCGAACGGAACCGGTAAGTCGCATCTGATGCGGACCTTCGCCGGCGAGCTCGCGGCTGGCGACGGGGCGTTCACCTACGGCGCCCGCATCAACATGGGGTACTTCTCGCAGATGAACCGGCGCGTCGAGTTCGACGACAGCGAGTTGTTCGAGATCGCCCGTCGTCGGGTCACCAACGACACCGCGGCGATGGGTGCGCTCGGGCGCTACGGGTTGGCGGGAGCTTCGGACCGGTTGGTCGACACGCTGTCGGGTGGCCAACGAGCCCGGCTCGATGTCATGTGCCTCGAACTCGACGGTGCGAACCTGTTGCTGTTGGACGAGCCGACCGACAACTTGGATCTCGAGTCCTCCGAGGTGTTGCAGGACGCGCTCACAGCGTTCACCGGCACGGTCATCGCGGTGTCCCACGACCGGGCGTTTCTGCGGTCGCTGTCGACGTTTTGGCATATCGACGCCGACGGGATCGTGCGGGAGTTTCCCGATGTCGATTCGGTGATGGCGGTCCTGCAGGGCGACGTCGCCGCCTCGTCGGTTCGCGAGGCGCGGGTGTTGACCGCGGACTGACCGCGGATTGAGCGCGGACTGACGGGTCTGACGGCCGGAGCTCGACCTGGCTCGGTGCGATGTCGCGCGCATCGGTGACGCTGGTAGGAATGGCGGTGTCAGGGCGAAACGCGAGGGGGCCAGCCGTGTCGACGATTGAAGTGAATAAATGGATCGAGGGGCCCTACGCGCCGATTCCCGGTGACGTCACGGCGACCGAGCTCGAGGTGATCGGTGAGCTGCCGGCCGAACTCGAGGGCCGCTATCTACGAAACGGCCCCAACCCGATCGGTCCGGTCGACCCGGCCACCCATCACTGGTTCGTGGGCGACGCGATGGTGCACGGGATTCGCATCAGGGAGGGTCGGGCCGACTGGTACCGGGCCCGGTATGTGCGCTCGACGGCGGTCAGTGAGGCGCTCGGTGAGGCGCCCGCGCCGGGGGAGCGTCACGGCACGTTCGACACCGCGAACACCAACGTCATTGGGCTGGACGGGCGGACGTTCGCGATCGTCGAGGCGGGCGCTCGACCGGTCGAGTTGAGCTACGAACTCGACACGATCGAACACAGCAGTTTCGGTGGCACGCTGCCGAACGGCTTCACCGCACATCCCAAGGTCGATCCGGCGACGGGCGATCTGCACGCCATCGCCTACCACTGGGCGATTCCGGGTCTTCAATACCTCGTGGTGGGCCCCGATGCCCGGGTGCGCAGCGTCGAGACCATCGACGTGGCCGGGGGGACGATGGCACACGACTGCTCGATCACCGCCACCCGGATGATCGCCTACGACTTTCCGGTGCTGTTCGATTTCGATGCCGTCGTCAACGGCGCCAGCTTTCCGTATCGCTGGAACGATGACTACGGGGCGCGTGTGGGGGTGTTGCCGCTCGGCGGTCGCGGCGATCAGGTCCGGTGGTTCGAGGTTGAGCCCTGCTACGTCTTTCACCCGCTCAACGCATTCGACGACGGCGACAAGGTCGTGATCGATGTGGTTCGGTACTCGCGGATGTTCGACGTGCGTCCGCTCGGTCCGGAGGAGTCGGTGCCGTTGTTGTGGCGCTGGACGTTGGACACGGCGACGGGTCGGGTGAGCGAGGAGCAACTCAGCGATGTCGCCCTCGAGTTCCCTCGGGTCGACGAGCGACTGGTCGGCCGGCAACACCGCTGGGGCTATGCCTCGGGGGTTCAACGTCGCGACGACCTCAACGACTTCGGCGGAGCGCTCGTGCGACTCGATGCCCGGGGTGGCGACGCCGAGATCATCGATATGGGGCCGGGCCGTGTGGCCGGCGAGTGGGTGATGGTGCCGCGCCACGAGAGCGCGGACGAGGACGACGGCTGGTTGATGAGCCTGGTCTATGACGCTCGGACGGATCGCAGCGAATTGGTGGTGCTGTCGGCCTCGGATCCGACGGCGGGTCCCGTCGCTCGCGTGCTGCTGCCCAACCGGGTGCCGCACGGCTTTCACGGCAACTGGGTGCCCGACGCGTTCTGAGCGGGCCGCGGTGCCGGCGGCGCCGGTCGGGCAGTGATCGAGTCGGGTGTTGTACATGAGGGGCGGGGGTTTCGCCCCCCCTCCATCAAAAACCCCCGGGCCGCAACACACGGCCGAGGGCAAAGATTGTGCAGAAAGCGACATCACGTGTCGCTTTCTGCACAATCTTTGAAAGTTGCCGGGTCCGAGCCACCGAGGACTCGAGTGTGGGAGGACGAGCGGTACTTCAGCCGTCGTGTTGAGCGTCGACGCTGCTTCGACCTTTACGTCGCTCGGCGAATCTGACGGCGAGCTTGTTCTTCGTCGCTCCGGCCCGGTTCTTGGCCTCGTCACCGAACCGCTTGAGTTCGTCAACACCGTCGGCCCCTGCTTCAAGGGCATCGGACCAGCGCTCTGCCATGGCTTGTTTCCATCGCTTGGCTTCAGCGGGGTCCTGTCCGGACTCGATACCGAGGACGTGGTGGAACGAGCCGACGTCGTGTGCAACCGCGTTGACGGAGGCGACGACACCGCGTGACTTCTGCGGGTTGAACAACACCTTCGAGTTGGCCCTGGACGCAGCAACATCCATCTGAGCAAGGAGGCGGGTGGTGCGCTCCAAGACCTGTTCCAACCGGTCTTGTCTCGCCGCCTGAAGACCCAGGCGGTGGGCCTCGAGTTCCTCGGGAGCCCCGTCCAAGACACGATCGAGTTCGAGGACATCGACAGCGTCGTACAACTTGAAGCACTGAGCGAGGACCACCAGCCATTTCTGGACGTCGGCCTTCGCTCCATCGGTGTTCCTGGCGAGGTCGGAGATGCTCCACGACGCTTCGATTCTGTCTGCGAGGTCGCCGAGTTCACGCAGCGCGACACCCACGGTGTCGTGAACGGCCTGTGCCGATGACTGCACCTTTGACCACGTCACATCCGAGACTCGACCGACCGAACCTCGAACGCTCATCGCCTCTCGAACCGCCATCTCGACCCCGTCCAAGCGGGCGAGGACCACGTTGGTCTGGGACCGGAGAACCCGGTCGAGCTTTGCATCGATCACCTTGAGGTAGTCGACGATCTGGTCCATTTGTTGTTGCATGGCCCGCTGCGACATGAGCCCGGCGACACCCGTGAGGACCGCGGGGTTCGTGATGATCGACGTTGGCTTCGTGACGATCTGAACCCAGCTCTGGATGTCACCTCGTTCGCCCAACATCGCATGGCTGACGCCTGGCGTTTTCGTGGGAGTCCACCCGATCTCTTTGACCTTCTGCGCGGACTCCTCGGTGAGTTTGACCCAACGGCTGGAGTTCGCCATGACCTGGGATCCCGCGTCAGCGAACGTTGCGCCTGCCTTGAACAAAGCGGTGCTCTGGGACGCCCCGACGGTCGCCAGCCCGGTCGAACTCATGAACCGCTCGATAGCACGCTCGGAGCCGACGACGGCAAGACCGTCGTTGTCCCGGAATAGTTCGATTTCGTCGTTCATCTGCCTGCCTTCCGCTCGCCTGTCAGGGTATCGGCGGTGGGCGGAACTCCGCATGGGCGCTGTGCACCCGGAGGCGACCGATGTCGAGGAAATCGGGGGCCGACGCCTCTAAACTCCGGCTGTGGCGGAGTTGGTCGACATCAGAATCGAAGCAGCGGGGACGTACTACTTGGCGGCGAGCCATATGGCGCCGATCCGCCGTGTTGCGATCACGAATCTGGCGCTCGAAGCCGTCGAAGCGGTGGTGACGTGCCGGGTGGAGTCGGCGTCTGCGAGCGATTTGCTCTACCCGGTCTCGCGGCGGATCGACATGCCGCTGGTCGGCGGCGATGAGGTGTGGGAGCGGATCGCCATGCGTCCGAACCTGCGCGCCCTCGCCATGTTGGAGGAGCGGATCGACGGCTACGTCGTGGTCGAGGTGATCGTCGACGGGGAGGTCGTTGGCATCCAACGCGAACCGATGACGTTTCTTGCGGCCAATCAGTGGTTGTTCCGGCCGTCGCACTACGACTCGCTCGCGGCGTTCGTGCAACCGAACAGCCCTGCGTTGCGGCCGATACTCCAGCGAACGCGCGAGCTGTTGGGTGAGCGCACGGGCGCCACGTCGACGGAGGGATATCAGTCGGGTACTGACCGGGTGAGGCAGCTCGCCCGCGCAGCATTCGACGCGATGTTTGAAGCGGGGATCGAGTATTCAAACCCTCCCGCAGCCTTCGAAGGCTACGGCCAGAAGGTGCGAACACCTGAGATGGTCATGGCCGAATCGGCGGCAACGTGTCTCGATTCTGCATGTCTGTACGCCTCGGTCCTCGGGGCGATGGGCCTCGACGCGATGGTGGTACTTGTTGCCGGGCATGCCTTTGCGGCGTTCACGACCGACGAGGCGGCCGCGCTCGACCCGGGTCTGAACGAGCCGGTGGTCACCGACCGAAACCTGGTGTCCTCTTTGGCCGCGAACGATTCGCTGATTGGCGTCGAAACGACGTCGTTCACTCAGCATGTCGACGGTGGGTACGACGCTGCAGTTCGGCGTGCTGCGAGTCATTTCGGTGATGGCAGCGACGGGTTGAATGCCGTGGTCAACATTGGGCGGGCGATCGCGTTCGGTGTCGCCCCCTTGCCGACCGCGGCGGTGATCGCACGCCGTGCAGGCGAGAGTCTCGACCAGGGCGAGATCGTTGGGTCCTCAGCAGTCGCCGGCGGCGCTGCGTGGCCCGCTCCGGCCCCGACCCACAGCTCTGCTCCGCATCCGCATCCGCCTCCGCCTCCGCATCCGTCGGCCGTTAGCCGACCAGCTGCGCCGGTGGATCGAATGGAGCGGTTCGAGGCACCCGAACGCGTCGTCAATTGGATGCGTTCACTGCTCGATTTGAGCTATTCGAACCAACTGCTCCGCCTCGGAGGTTCGAGGGGTGATCGCGGCGTGCTTCGGTTGCCGCTGCCGACCAGGGCGTTGTCAGCGCTCGAGGACCGGTTGATGGCATCGAAGCCGATCTACCTGGTGCCAGCCACCTCGGCTCCGTCCTCACTCGGTCGGGACCCGGACAACGACGAGCTGTATGCGGCACATATCGCGACGAGCGGCCAAGCGTATTTCCCGAGCGTCGGCGACGCGATCGCGCAGGCCGAAGCCTTGCGATCCGTAGCGGAGGAGCAGCTTGCGGGCGCCACCGCTGCCGCTGTGGAGCGCGTCGTCCAGGCAACGCTGACCGACGACTATTCAGCGACGCTCAATCGCAGCATTGGGTCGCTTCGACGCAAGGCTCGAGAGATCGAGAATCTGACGGGTTCGAACAACCTGTTCTTGTGCATCGGGCTGCTCGAGTGGGGCGACCTGGTGAACGGAACGATCGCGTCGGTCGAGGGCAGGGCGCCGCTGATCCTGGTTCCGGTGCGGGTTCAAGGGCGAGAGGCGACGGGGTATTCGATCGTCATCGACGATGCCGCCGAGCCGGTTGCGAACTACTGCCTGATCGAAAAGCTCCGCCAGACGCACGGTTTGTCCCTCGACACGCTCGAGACCCCGGTCACCGACGAGCACGGCATCGATGTGGCCGCCCTGTTTGCAGAGGTTCGCGATGTGTTGTCGGCAGCGAAGGCGAACAACGCCCGGGTGCTCGAAGTGGCCCATCTCGCCGTTGTCGATTTCGCGTCCTTCCGTCTGTGGCGTGACCTGCGGGACCATTGGCGGGAGTTTGTGAAGGCACCGATCGTGTCCCACCTCGTGTCGACGCCGGGAGAGACGTTCGTCCAAGAATTTGGCGACGTTGACGGGGCCGAGCTCGTCGAGCCGCTGTGTCCGGTGCAGTGCGACGAGTCGCAACTCGAAGCGGTCCAATGGGCGGTGGCCCGTCGGACTTTTGTGCTGGAGGGGCCGCCGGGGACCGGCAAGAGCCAGACGATCACCAACCTGCTCGCGGCGTCGATGGCGGCGGGGCTCAAGGTGTTGTTCGTCGCGGAGAAGCAGCCGGCGCTCGAGGTGGTTCGACGGCGCCTCGACGAGGTGGGGTTGACCGCCTCGTATCTCGACCTCTTCGACAAGAAGGCCAAGCCGGAGTCGATTCGATCGCAGATCCGCAACTCGCTCGACCTCGACGCGGTCGATTGTTCCTCGGAGTGGAGCGAGACGGGCGATGACCTCGAGGCGGTGGATCGGAGGCTCACGGGCTACCGGGACGCGCTCCATGGCACGAACGCGGTGGGCGACTCGGCGTGGAGCGCATATGACGAGTATCTGCGACTCGGAGACGGCCCGTTCCTGACGATTCCGCCGGCGGTGCTGGCGGCGGGGCCCGAACGTCTGGCTGCGGCCGCGCGGACCTTTCGTGATGTCGGTCGAATCGTCGGGGATCGGGTCCGGACGGATCATCCCTGGTCGCTGGCCCGATGCACCACCCTCGATTCGGTGGATCGCGCCCAGTTCTCGGAGGTGCTCCGACAGCTCGCCCAGTGCCGCCGCTCGATCATCTCGGCTCCAGCGCCGGTCCGTTCGCTGCTCGAGTCGGTCGAGTCGCCGACCGACCTCGCTCGCCTCGCAACGTTGGCGGAGCGTTTTGACGCCGTGTCTCCCGTGGGCACGATCGACGCGTCGGTCGGCACCGATGGGTGGGTGGCGGGGTGGAGCCAGTTCTTGGCGCGGATCGATCGTTTTGTGGCCTCGCACCGTGAGCTGAGTGTGGTTGTGCAGCCCACGATCTACAACGTCGACATCGCACCGTTGATCGCTTTGGGCGACGCCGCGATGTCGGCCGGGCTGTTGAGTCGTTCGCGATCCATCCGCGAGTTCCGCGCCGGGGTTGCGCCATTTCTGGTGCAGCCACACGTCGAGGTCAGCGTGGAGGACCAGTCTGCGGTCCTTCGTCGTGTCCAGCAGGTCCAAGCCGAATGGGCCGCGTTGCGCTCAGCGGTCGCTCAGGCGGTGCAGCTTCGTGGGTTGGCCGATTGGGATCCGCTCGGCCAAGGCCACGTCGACGCGTTGCGCGCCCACCTCGAGCTGCAGGCGACGACGGCGCAGGTGCTGGCAGACCCGTTCGGTCAGGCGATGGCGGAGGCCACCCTCTCAGCAACCCCCCTGCCCGATGGGTTCTCCGCGAGCCTGCGGTACTGCACGAATGCCTGGGACTACATCGCCCGGGTCCTGGTTGTCGATGCTGGGTCGTTTCAGCGATGGGTCGGCGTTCGATCGTTCTTCGAGGCGTGGGCGGGTGCAGAGTCGTCGTGGTTGGCTGACGAGCGCCTGATCGAGCTCCAACGCTGGTCTGAGATCGCCGCCGCGATCGCCCCGCTCACCGACGTCGGGTTGCATGAGGTCGCCGGCTCGGTTCTGGACGGAGCGCTGCACCTTGATGAGGCGACGTCGATGTTTCGCCGAGGGTTGAACCGTGCATCGGTGTCGGAGCGTTTCGATGCCGGAGGCCTGGCGACGATCGATGGCCGCGCGCACGACCGGGCTGCCGAGGACTACGCCGCGCTTCAGCAGCGACGGCGAGAGCTCATGGTCGACCGGATTCCGGCGGAGCTGATCCAACGCCGACCGATCCCCGGAGGGAAGCGGACGGGCAAGTGGGGAGAGCTTGAACAGGAACTGAATCGCAAGTCCCGTCGATTGAGCCTGCGCGCACTGTTTGAACGCTACGGCGCCCAGATCAGCGACCTCACGCCGTGCTTCTTGATGGGCCCCGATTCGGTGGCCCGGTTTCTCCCGCCGGGAGCGGTCGATTTCGATCTGGTCGTGTTCGACGAGGCGTCGCAGATCGAAGTGCCACGAGCGATCGGCGCTATGGGCCGCGCCAAGGCGGCGGTGGTGGTCGGCGACACTCGACAGATGCCACCGAGTCGATTCGGCGGCCGTTCCGGAGGTTCCGAGGACGAAACCGAGGAGCCGCTCCTGGTCGATCTCGAAAGCATCCTTGAGGAGTGTCGGGAGTCAAACATTGCTGCGCTCACGTTGAAATGCCACTACCGAAGCCGTCACGAGGGTCTGATCGCGTTCAGCAATCGGCACTTCTACGACGATGCGCTCACGACCTTTCCGTCGCCTGCGGATGAAGCGATTCCTCCGATCGGGTGGAGGCGGATCGACGGGCGCTTTCGGCGTGGGCGGGTCGACAGCTCCGAGACGGACTGGCCGTTGCGGACGAACCGGGTCGAGGCCGAAGCGGTCGTGGCGGAGGTGCTTCGGCGCATCGAGAACCCGGTGAGCGCAGACGAAAGCATCGGCGTGGTCACGTTGAACGCACCACAAAAGGACCTTGTGATTTCGTTGTTGGAGGCGACAAAGCACCCGAAGGTGCTGGAGTTGCTCGAGCGCGATGACAGCACGTCGTTGTTGGTCCAGAACTTGGAGAACGTCCAGGGAGACGAGCGCGATGTGATCTTGATGTCGGTCGGGTTCGCTCCGCAGTTCCGTGTGGGCCCCGACGGAGCCGAGGTTCGCGGCCGGCTTCCGTTGAACTTCGGGCCGCTCAACCAACGTGGGGGTGAGCGCCGCCTGAACGTAGCGGTGACCCGTGCACGTGCAGAGGTGGTGGTCTTTTGTTCATTCGACCCAGAAGAGATGTCGGTCACCGACTCGTCCGCGGTCGGGATTCAACTGTTGTGCGAATACCTCACGGCGGCACGAGACGGCGCGGAGGGACGCTCACGCGGGTCGGGTCGCCGCTCGCCGAGTCGACACCGTGACGCCGTTGCAGAAGCACTTCGTTGCGAAGGGTACGAGACCGAGGCCGACGTCGGGTTGAGCGACTTCAAGATCGATCTCGCTGTGCGGCGGCCGGGGGATAGGTCGTGGAAGGTGGCCGTGTTGTTCGACGGGCCCGGTTGGGCCCGTCGCAGGACGGTGTTTGATCGTGATGTGATGCCGAGTTCGGTGCTCAAGGGGCTCATGGATTGGCCCGAGGTCGTCCGTTTGTGGCTGCCAGCGTGGGTGTTCCAACGAGATGAGGTGCTGGCGAGCATCGCCGCTGCGCTGGGCCGTGCCGACGTGGCCGAGGCTGAGCGGATCGCACGGGATGCTGCGAGGATTCACGTTGCGGCGACACCTTCCATGGAGGCACCTTCCATGGCCGCGCCGCAGCTGGCTTCTGGCGCCATCGGAGGGGCGGTCGGGGCCGATCGTACGGCGGTCACCGACGATGAGGCGACGTCGGTGAGCGGTCACGGTTCGGATCTCGACCGACTCGGTGATCCACAAGTCGAAGCCGACCTTCGCAACGAATTGTCGGAGATCATCGAATCACTCGGTCCGATCGAGGCATCCGAGTGTCTTCGAACGTTGGCACGCAGGCACGGACTCAACCGCGTCACGGCAGCTCGGATCGACCAACTGGCCACGCTGCTGCCGAGCGATCTCGTTCGGACCTCTGACTTCGGCAGTTTCGTGTGGCCGCGCCGGCTTGACCCTGACACGTGGAGCCTGTGGCGAGGATCGGGAGAGCTTGAGCGGCGCTCCGCAGACCAGATTCCCCCAGAGGAGATCGTCAATACGTTTTTCGCCCGGCTGAACGAGGGTCCGCCGGTGGAGGTCGAGGATTTGTTGAAGGCTTCGTCGATGATGCTCGGATCCTCGCGGCTGACGGCGCCGTACCGGGAGCGTCTGTTGGCGGTGCTTTTGTACTGCGTGGAACACGGCCTATTCGCGCTCAACGACAACGTAGTCTCAATGTCTGCGGCCCGGTAGGGTCATGACCGTGTCGTCGCGTGAGCGCTGCGGCGCGTGAGCGCGGCGGCGCCGGTCGGGCAGTGATCGAGTCGGGTGTTGTACATGAGGGGCGCGGTATCGCCATCCCTCGCCAAATTCAACAACACCCGGGCCGCAGCACTCGGCCGCGCCCCCGGCCGGCGCCCGTCAGGCGATCTGGATGACGCCGTAACTGAGCATCGAACCGTCAGCGTTCGCCCGGGTGTTGAGCACGAAGGGTTCGTAGTCGTTCGGGAACACGCCGTCGGTGCCACTCGCGAGGGTCGTGTCTTGGCTTCCCCGGCCGGAGTATCGATCGTGGGTCGTGTAGATCTCCTCGGCGAGTTCATCGACGTAGCACCATTGCGAGATGATGCGGCTCGTGCCGTCGGCGTCGCTGACCGCGAAGTGAATGTGGATGGTCCGCCCGGAGTACCAGCCCGGAAAGATCGTCTTGAAGTTCACTCTGCCCTCGGCATCGGTCGTCGCTTGACCGCGGCAGTAGCTGCTCTCGAGCGCCTGTGGGGCGTCCTCGGTGCAGAACGCTCCGGCGAATCGTGTGGCGTCGTGGCTTTCGCTGGTGTCTCCCGAATAGATGCCACGTGCGTCGCAGTGCCACACCTCGATCGTGTATCCGTCGAGCGGCGCGCAGCTCTCGTCGATGAGTTGCAGGCACAACTGCATGGGCAGCCCGGTGGTGCCGAGGGAGATGTCATCGCCGGTGTCGGATTGGAAGTAGCACGGTCCTTCCATCAATGCGGAAGTGAGTGTCACGGTGCACGCCGTGGCGGTGGCGAAGATCGACGTCGACGGATAGTCCACGGTGATGAGGTCGGTTCCCCCAGACGCCCACGCTGGCGTCGGTGCGGTTTGCGGGGGTGTCGTGGTCGAGGACCCAGTCGTCGTGGTCGAGCCAGCACCGCCGGCCGTTGTGGTGCTTTGCGACTCCGAGGCGCCGTCATCCTCGCTGCACGAACTCAACATTGCGGCGGCGGGTAGGGCGACCACACCTCCGAACACCCCGCGGAGCACCGTGCGCCGAGACAGTTCCACGTGGTGCGGGGATCGCTCGACCGCAGTTGATTCGGACGTCGGTGTCGCGGCGGGTTGTGGCTCGCAGGTCATGGCGGCAGTCTTGCACCGCGGTCGAGTCCTGGAGGGGGCGAGTCCTGGAGGGGTCGATCGCCGGCGTTGGCCCCCGCCGCGTTAGCGGGCGGTGCGAGGTTGGGCGAAGCGCCCCGCCGGTAGGACCAGTCGAAACGAGGTCGGACTGCTCGATGCGACCACCAAGCGGCCTCCTTCGGCCTCGGCGAGCGAGCGTCCGAGTGCAAGCCCCAAGCCGTGACCGTGGGCTCCGGGGTCGCGTCGTTCGAAAAGGTCCTCGGTGGCGCGTGTGAGTGATCCGTCATCGCCCACGACCACGTCGAGGTGGTCATCGCGCGTTTCGACGGTCACCGAGACGCGTCCGGATCCATGATCCAGCGCATTTTGAACCAGGATGTCGACGATCTGATCGAGGACCGCACCGCTCACATGCGCTCGACCATCCTCTGCGGTGAGCGCAATGGAGCGCCCGGCCGCGTCGAAGGTTTCGTTCCAACGATCGCGGATGGAACCCGCCCAACTGTCGAGGTCGAGGGCATCTCGTGACGTCGGTTGATCGCGGGCGACTCGAAGCAGTGTGGTGATCGTGGATTCCAACCGGTCGGCGTCGGCGAGGGCGCCGGCTATTGCCTCGTCGGGTGGCTCGCTCGGGTGGTCGAGTTCGTTCTCGAGGGTCAAGCGAAGCGAGGTCAGCGGTGTGCGAAGTTGGTGGGAAACATCGGCGGTGAACGAGCGTTCGCGCTGAAGCACCGCATCGAGACGTGCCGCGGTGTCGGCGAGTGCTTCAGAGGTGGCGTCGAGTTCGGCGATTCCCGATCGAAGCGGTGCAAGAGCGAAATCCCCTTGCCCCAGCCGCACCGCATCGTCGCGGATGTCGCTCAACGGCTGCACCAACCGGCCGCTCAACCATCGCCCGACCACCACCGCGCCCCCGAGGATCACAAGGTTCATGCCGCCGAGCAGCACCAGCACCTTCGCCACCCGCCGACCCGCGGCCGAAAGGGGTTCAGCGACGCGAACCGTGCCGATCTTCTCCTGATGCGCAACCACGGGGCGGGCCAGCACCCGTTCGGTGCGCGTGGTTCCCGTGAGCGTGAGCAGATGAGCCGAATCGGTGATTCGATCCGCCCACTTCGGACCGACTCCGGCCACGAGTCGACCCTCAACGTCGTACACCGCCACATCGACCGGCTCGCGGTAATCGGGCAGCGGGTAGTTGCCGTTGGCGCCGAAGTCGCCATCGAGGGTGAGCGCGTTCACCGCCCGCTCGGCGATCAGCGAGAAGTTGCGGTCGACCCCGTCGCGCTCGTTGGAGATGATGTACCAGCCGAGTGGGAGGCTGAGCAGGCCAAGACACACCACCGCAACCCCGACGATCGCGGCCAAGATCCGGCGCTTCATCGCGGTTCGCGCTCCCAGCGATAGCCGACACCTCGAATCGAGGTGATCCGCGAGGGTGAGCCCGGGGCCTCTCCGAGTCGTCGCCGCAATGAGGCAACGTGAACGTCGAGGGTCTTGGTCGACCCGAACCAATGCTCGTCCCACACGTTCGCCATCAGATCTTCGCGGGTGACCACGCGCCCCTCATGGGCGATGAGCTCCACCAGCAGGTCGAACTCTTTGACGCGCAACGCCACCTCGGCACCGTCCACGCGCACTGTGCGGGCACCCAGATCGACATCGATTCCGGCGCTCGACAGGTGTTGGTCGGTGTCGTCGTCAACCAGGGCGACCTGGCGCAGGTGGGCCCTGATTCGGGCCATCAACTCGGCGAGTCGGAAGGGTTTCACCACGTAGTCGACCGCGCCGACATCGAGGCCGATCACGATGTCCATCTCCTCGGCCCGCGCGGTGAGGATCATGATCGGAACGCTCGGCCATCGACCACCGAGTTCGCGTGCCAGGTCGAGTCCGTCGGCGTCGGGAAGCCCGAGATCCAACAGGATCAGGTTCGGTGCGTTGACGATGGCACGGGCGGTGGCCGCGTCGGGAGCGGCGATGCACTCGTAGCCGGCATTGCCCAACGCACGCACGAGGCCCGAGCGAATTCCCTCGTCATCTTCAACCACCAGGACCTGTTCCACGCCCTCAGTGTGCCGGAGCGGGGCGTTGGTGCCGACACCATCGGGCGAGGTTTTACCGTCCCCTCACCTTGGTCTAGTCAGCCGACAACCGGGCGGTCCCCATCATGTGATCCATGCAACCGGTCTTTCTTGATCACCGCTTACCCCGTCTGGCGCACGGATCGCTGCTCCTCATCGCCGCCGTGGCGCTTGTGATGGGTGCTGTCGGGTGGGTCGCTCTCGGTGCACACCCGCTGTCGGGCCCGATTCTCGTGAATCTAAACAGTCACCGAGGCATCCACATCACCGACATCTTGGCGGCGGTGCCGCTGGGCGTTGCGCTTGCACTCAGTATCGAAGCGTGGCGGGTGATCCGGCCATGAAGGCGCGAGAAGGTGTCGTGGTCGGGATCGTGGGAGTGATGATCGGCGCGGCCATCGACGCGAGCTGGCGGGCGGATGAGCGGGCGAGTTGCCGCGATCGGCTCCTGCTCGCAACGGGAGTCGAGGCGACGATGTTGCCCCGTTCCTCGCCGCTACGCGACCGTCGACTCGACTGAGATACCGGCGTTCGCGGCCAGGACGCTGCGTTCACCCGTTGATGTTGCCTGCATTGCCGGCGTCTCATCGACGGACCCCGTGCGGTGGTTGTGGCCGCTTCGGCCGCGCCGCGCTAAAAGACCCATCGGGTCGCCCGCTGGGCGAACTCGTCGGGCCGTTCAATCATCCCGATCACCTTCGTCGGGCGCACCTGGAAGGCCGCGTTGCCGGAGAAGAACGCCTCCATCTCGGTCAGCTCGTCAGCTTCGTCGCTGGCGTCGTCGCTGGCGTCGCGGTACTTGAGCGCCCAGGCCCGGGCGACCTCGGCGGGTGGCGTGAGTTCGACTGCGACCCCTTCGAGCGACACGAACTCGACCGTGTCGGCGGTGGTGACCGCAACGTGTGGGTTGGCCCGCAGGTTTCGTGCCTTCAGCGCGGTGTGGGCGCACGAGAACCAGAACGTGTCGTCGTCGACCCACACGCCCCACACCGGCGTGGAGTGGGGTCGGTGGTCGGCATCGACGGTGACGACCCAGTAGTTGCGATTGGGGACCAGCCGTTGCCGGGCCCAGTCCCACGGGAGCGTGCCATCGAGGTCGTCGGGGACGCCGTATTCGGCCATCGCTGGGCGTTGTGCTTCGGGCATGGTCGGCACCGTACCCGCTGACGGCACGTGGGTGGGGAAGCTTCGGTGCGCGGGCCGGGGTGATGAGACCGTCGGCGATGAGACGATCGAGCGGACGCGGCTGGCTGGGAGGCACGAGGCGTGCGATTGCCGTGCCGCGGTCGGTCACGGTCACTTCGCGTCCGGAGCGAACCGCGTCGAGATACCGGCCGAGGTGATCGCGTAGTTCGTGGAGGTCGACTTCCATCTCGGAAGTGTGGCGCTTCGAGGTCGCAAGAGCGAGCCAGAATGGCCTTGTCGTTTCAGTGGATCGGGGTGTGATCGTGAAGGGGTCCGGGGTTGGACGTTGATGTGCAAGTTGACGGCAGCGAGTTGTTGTTGGTCGTCCCGTTGGTCGGGCCACCGCAGAACATAGGGGAGCCCGACTCGTTCTCAGCGGTGGACGCCGATCTTGAGTTGCCGCCCGAGTTCTTCGCGACGTTGCGCCGGTTCGCAGTGCCGGGGGAGTTCGTCGTTGAACTCGGCGCTCGGTCGGTTTGGGTTCGTCGTGCCAGTGTGGTCGCTGTGGGCGACGGCGATCTCGAGGCGTGGTTCGCCGTCGTCGGGTTCGACCCGGTGTCGACCGTGGTCGCCGACTGGCTGGACTGCGCCAGGGTGTTGAGCAAGGCCGACGTCGTGGCAGAGGTCTGTTCGGCGGTCGGCATCGAGCCGCTCGACGCAGCGACGCGGGGGACGGTGTTGGTCTTGATGCTGGTCGACGACCCGTCGTCTGTCGCCGACGTGGCGGATCACCTGAGGACCAGGGCGCCGTCGACGGAGTCAGTCGTTCGCCTCGACGCGTCCGAAGACTCGCCGGCGGGTTCGCTGAACGGGGCTGTGCTCCGGCGGGTTGTGACTCGGCGCACCTGCGGGTTTGTGATCGGCGGCGCGAACGCGTCAGCGTTCTTCACCAAGACGCTGCCTCGAGAACTCGACAACCAGTACATGTTGGCGGTCGTGATTCTGCATTGGCAGCGCCGCCACCTCTTGACGATCCTGGAGGGGGCACAACAGATCTGGGCGCAGACCGATGGTGGGAGTAGGGGTGTGGAACGTTCCACGTCGATCCGGCGCCGGTTCGACGAACTCACCGAACTGCGCGGCCGCTACGCCCGTCTGGTTTCGAGCGGAACGTTCGGCCCGGTGTTCGAATCGATGACCCAGGCGAGATTCTGGGCCGACCTGAAGGACATCTACGGGGTCATCGACCGCTATCAGGAGGTCAGCGACGCGCTCGACACGTTGGGCCAGTCGATCGAAACCGAGGCGGGTCTTCGCTTGGAACGACTCCTGGCCTTCTTCGCGCTTGTGCTTGGCGTGCCGTCGCTGATCTTCGCCGTGTTCGGCGCCAACATCGGCGATCTCACACGAAGCGGCGCGGTGTCGTGGGTGCTGGTGACGGTCATCTTCATCGTGTCGCTGACCGTCGGCGCCGCGGCCTACATCGGCGCGGTCGGACGCAGCACCGCCCGTCCGACGATTCGGAACCGACGGGGGCTGCGGTGAGTGCAGGTCGACGGGAGGGTCGTGACGTGGAGCAATCAGGTACCGATGGATCGCTCGATGACTTCCTTCAGCGTGTCGATGACGTGCTCGATCGGGCGTTTCCCGTCGAGCCGGCCTCGGCGGAGAAGGTCGAGGGGGCGGCTGGGGCCGAGGCGGCGGCCGGGGTCGAGCGGCTGGTGGTGTCTCGGGTGAGCGATGAGCGTCAACGCCAACTCGAGCGTTTGGGTGATCCCGACAACGAGTCGTGGTAGCGCCGGGCGCGACGGCGAAGTGTTGTACATCAGGGGCGCGATATCGCGCCCCTGATGTACAACACCCCCGCCCGTGCATGGCCGGCTCCGGTTACCCCCGTGGTTCGGCGGCGAGTTCGCTGAGTACCCGCCGCACGCCGGCAGGGTCGATGAGGCGTTGGCGTGCCACCTCCAGCGCGAGGGCCGGCGGCAGGCAGTCGGAGAACTTCATGTTGTCCGCGAACTCGGCTGCGACCTGGGGGGTGGGCAGCGTGTCGGGGTGTAGGTCGCTCAGCGCCTGGCGCACCGCGGCGCTGGAGGCTCGGGGTGCGTCGAGTCCGATCGACAGGTCGTCGCCGGCAGTTGCCGCCAGGTCGCCGAGGGCATCGCTGAGTGACGCGTTGGCCCGCTGCCCGGCCCAGGTCCACCAACGTGCCCGCGTCGTTTCCACCACTACCGAGGTGCGTGAGCGCCGGGCGAAACCCAACTCGACGCGTGACTGTCCAAGCGCGGTGCGGGCTCGTTCGGTGAGGGTGACCCCCTGGGGATCGCTACCGCAGGCCACCTCGCGCATCGCGTTGCAGAGTTCGTTGCCGAGCGCTCGCCCCGCGCCGAACCATCGCGAGCTGCCGACCTTGTCAGACGGTTCGACCCAGGCGAATTTGCGGTCCCAGTCGATGCTGGTGATCTTCCAACTCCGCCCGGCGAGCAGCACGGTCGCATAGGACCGGTCGTTGGTGAGCAGCGCGGTCGGGTCGAGGTGGCCGAGTTCGTTGGCTCCGTGGCGTACGACGAAGGTCGGCGGCGTCGTGAACACCGAAGACAGCTCCATGAAGTGGCGAAACCCGTAGCTGCGTTCCCCCTCCGGGCCGATCGACAACATGGAGTGATCGTCGAGGAGCATTCCGCTCGACACGAGGTGTTCGACGATCTGTTCGGCGTCGCCGCGTTCGATCGCTTCTCGGTAGGCGGGCACTCGTGCGATCACGTCCTGCCACAGGTTGCGCCCGAGGTGGCCTTGTTGGATGACGTAGGCGAGGAGTTGGTGTGCGAGCAGGTGCAGTGGCAGCGGCGGCGCCTCGACCGGTTCGACGAACCCGCCCGCCCACAGGTGCAACAGTCCGGCGGCCTGCAACAGGGGCAGCCCGTCGCCGGTGGTGAGAAACAACATGTTGCGCGTCGAGCCTGCCCTGCGGCCGGTGCGCCCGAGGCGTTGCAGGAACGAGGCGACGGTGGTGGGGCTGTCGAGTTGGATGACCCGGTCCAGGTCGCCGACGTCGATGCCGAGTTCGAGGGTGCTGGTGGCGACGATCACACAGTCGCGGGCCTCGGCGAAGGCGGCCTCCGCGCGGCGGCGTTCGTCGAGGGCGAGCGACGCGTGCGACACGAAGGTGTTGACCTCCCGCGACCGCAATTCGGCGGCGAGGGTTTCGACGCGGGCACGGGAGTCGCAAAACACCAGTCGTTTTTCGCCGGCGTGCAGTTTGGAGATGACGATGGCGGCATTCGCGAGGTTGCCGACGTGATCGAGGGTGATCTCGGGTGCCGCTGCGGTTGCACCTGCGTCGGGTGCGACGACTTGGCGCGGCGCGGTGCTGGAGGCGACGAGCCAGTCGAGGAGGCGTTCGGGGTCGCCGACGGTGGCGGACAGCCCGATGCGTTGCAGGTCGCGGCCGGCGATCGCCGACAGGCGTTCGAGCACACCGAGCAGGTGCCAGCCCCGGTCGTCGCCGCCGAAGGCGTGGACCTCGTCGACGATGACGTTTCGAAGGTTGCGAAACAGCCGGTCATGGTCGGTTTTGGCCGATAACAGCATCGCTTCGAGCGACTCGGGTGTGGTGAGGAGGATCTCGGGCGGGTCCTCGATGATGCGCCGACGGGCCGGCGAACCGATGTCGCCGTGCCAGATCCCGACCCGCAACCCGGCGAAGGCCCCGTACTGTTCGAGACGGATGTGGAGGTTGTTCAGCAGCGCCCGCAGCGGACACAGATACAGCGTGGAGAGCCCGGGTCGCCGCTCGGTGAGAATCTGGGTGAGCACCGGGAACATGGCGGCCTCGGTCTTGCCGCCGGCGGTCGGCGCGAGCGCGAGGACGTGTTCTCCGGCGAGGATCGGGGCGATCGTGTCGCGTTGCAGCGGCCGCAGGTCGCGCCACCCGAGGCTGTTGATGATGTGGTGCGCCACGATGGGGTGCAGCAGGGCGAAGGGGTCGGTGGAGTCGCTCACGAGAAAATGTCGCTTGGGTTGGGTCGGGTGTGGTTAGGCCGGGTGTTGTACATCAGGGGCGCGATATCGCGCCCCTGATGTACAACACTCGACCCGTCAGGGCACTCAGCCCTGGTCGGTGCCGAGGTCGAGGTTGAGGTCGAGGTCGATGTCGTCGGGCCCGAGGCCGGCCGGCCCAGGCGCAGAGCCCGGCTCGGAGCCAGGCACAGAGCCCTGTTCGGCGCCCCGTTCGGCGTTGCGTTCGATATCGGACAGTTCCGCGTCGCCGACGGTGAGTTGGTAGTCGCGGCGAGGGTCGAAATCGTCGAACAACTCGACGCGGTCCAACACGTCGCCGACGAGTTTTTTGAGGAACAGCCGCGGTGCAATGCCCACCTGGCCGCCGAGTTTGCCGGCCACGGCATCGGCGAGGTCGCCAACGTAGCGATCGTCCACCATCGACTCGACCCGCTCCGCCGCGGGTGATCCGGCCACGAACACCGCTCGCACGTTGGTGCCGAGTTCGACGAGGCGGTCGTGGTCGAAGCCGCTGAGGCGGATCTGTACCGCCCTGGGATTGTCGAAACGCGGGTCGCCGGAGAAGTCGACGGCGAGCCGCTGCGCGAGCGGTGCGAGGCGTTGCACCCCCTGTGGCCCGTCGAAGAACGCGGGGGTTCCGGTGATGAGCAGGTACAGCCCGGGGAACCGCCCGCCGTCGACCTCGTCGATGAGTTGGCGCAGCGCGTTGAGCGACTTGTCGCGCACATCGGAGCGCACCCGTTGCAGCGTCTCGACCTCGTCGATGATGACCAACAGTCCGCTGTTGCCCGAGTCGCGGATCATGGTGAGTAGCCCCTGTAGAAACGACAGCGCTCCGGCGTGGTCGACGTCGCCTTTGATGCCGGCGTAACGCTTGACCGACGCGGCGACGTTGGGTTGGCCCCCCAGCCAGGCGACCAGCCCGTCCGCGGTTGCGAGATCGCCGTCGAGGGTCGCTCGCCGATACGCCCTCAGCACCGTGGCGAAGGTCGGGTTGGTGCGGCTGACCTCGGCGAGTCGCGCTTCGAGCAGGCGGTCGGTGCCCGCAACCAGGGCCGCCTCGTCGTGTTCGTCGACGGTGCCGTCCGCGAGGACGTCTTCTTCCAACACGAAGAACCAGCCGTCGATCAGCGAGCGAAACGCCCCGGTGTCGCCGTCGCCGACGGCGAGTCGTTCGACGAGTCGCCGGTACACGGTCTGGAGTTGGTGCAGGGGAGTTTCGGTTTCGGAGATCTGGATTTCGCTGGTCACGAACCCGGCGCGCCGGGCACGATCCGCGATCCAACGCGACGCGAACGTCTTGCCCGACCCCCATTCGCCCCGGATGCATTTGAACACGCCGCCGCCGGTTGCCGCCCGGGCGAGTTCGTCGTCGATGGAGGGGCCGAAGCGTTCGAGGCCGACGGCGAGCAGGTCGAGGCCACGCGCCGGCACGGTGCCTCGCCGCAGCGCGTCGATGACTTCGTCTCGGCGGGCTTTGCTGGGCGTCGGGGCGGTCATGGGGCTCCTTGGAGGAACTGCGAGCGCAGCAGCTTCTCATCGAGTCGTACTTCGCGGGCGGTCGTGTCGACGGTGAGCACACCGAAGCCGTCGACGTTCAACAGGCGGCTGAGCACGACGACGAACCCGGCGACCCGGGCGCCGGGCATGCCGGTGGCCTGGGCGAGCACGGCGTAGTTGGCCACGCCGCCGCGGCGATGGATCGCGGCGAGGGTGTCCCGGACCTTCTCGGCGTCGGGTTTGGCTCGACGAATCGAGCCGAGTTGCAACGCGTAGACGTCGGAGGCGAGCACCTCGTCGACCCAGCCCGGCACGTTCCCCGTCGCGCCTTCGCCCGCGCCCGCGCCGCCGACAGAACCGGCGGCAGATCCAGCGTCCGGGGCGCTCGCAGAATCGAGAGCCGAATCGAGCGCCGGCTCGAACAGGGCCCCTTGCCCGGCGGAGGCTTTCGGGGTCTTCTTCGCTGGGCGTTTGGCCGCCGTCGACTTTTTGGCCTCCTCGACGACGTCGACGTGAAGGTCCCACCAGGTTGGCGTGGCGACCGACAACAGGTCCCAACCTTTGGGCAGTTCGATGCCGGCGGGAGCGTAGACCGACAGCGGAACGATGCACTCGTCGGGGGTGGCACCGCCGTGGTAGCCGCCGTGTTTGGCCGAATAGCGCAGGTCGTCGTGATAGGGGGCGAGCACGCCGCGGTCGTCGCCCAACAAAACCCTCGGGCCACGCAACAACACCTCATCGGCGCTCGGTTCGCGGTCTGCGATGCGCCAGCGGTCGCCGCCCTCGCCGGATCGTTCGACCTCGCCGCGGCCGTCGAGGCCGACGCCGAGCACGTGGCCGTGGTCGGCGGTGATGACGACGATTCGCCCGGCGTTTGTGGCGTCCCGCAACAGCCCAGGCAGCACATCGAGGTGTTCGAGGCGGTATTCGGGGGTGAAGGTGCCGCGGCTCAACTGGTCGTCGATGGTGTTGATCACCGCGGCGACAACTCGGGGCCCGTTCTCGCCGAGGGAATCTCTGACCGGGGCGGGCAGGCTCTGTCCGATGCCGCCGCCGAAGTCGGGCCGCTGATGCCACAGCACCGCGCCGGGACCGTCGAGTTTGGCGATCTTGGGGTGTTTGGGCAGTTCACGGGTCTCATCGGCGGCGGCGCCGGTGCGCAGGGTGCCGGCGAGCAGTGAGGTCCGCGACGCCTCGGTGACCGTGGGCAGCGCTGCGAGCGCGACCCGTCGTTGGTCGGTGGGCGAAATCTCCTTGAGTCCGAACTGGGCGAACTGATCGGCGAGTTCGAGGAAGGGTGCGAGCCCGCATCCGTCGAGCACGATGAGCAGAATCGCCGCGTGGTTGGCGAGCGGGGCGATGACCTGGCCGAGCACGGCCTCGACGGCCACGACCTCGTCGGCGGGCAATTCGGCGGCGGTGCCGTCGACGCTCCAGCGGGCCAGCGCTTCGGCGAAGGCCCGGTTGCCGTCGGCTCGGCGTTGGTGGGCGGCGGCGCTGATGCGTTTGAGTGCGTCGGCGAATCGTGGGGGAGTGTCGTCGCCTTCGCCCACCCTGCGGCGGGCGGCGTCGACCCAGGCGCCGTCGGCCCGGTAGGCCTCGATCGACTCGGCGAGGGTCAGCACCGGCGAGTTCGGATTGCTCCCAACGCCGGTGCCGTGACGTGCGCTGATCGGGTCGGCCAGCCACGACACGAGCCGCGCCGCGAGTTGGGCGCGTTGGGCGCGGGGACGACCCGCCGGGGTGGCGCTGAGGCGGTGGGTGACGACGCGCTGCACCGCCTGTCGAAGGGTGTCGGCGGCGACCCCGCCGACCTGACTGGCGCCGCCGGCCTTACTGGCGGGGTCGGTGCTGGCGGGATCGCCGAGGGCGGCGTCGAGCAGCACGACGAGTTGGTCGAGGCGGGCTTCGAAGCTGACGTTCAACACGTTGCTGGCATCGGGTGCGGGTGCCTGCCATTCGCCGACGAGGGCCGACCCGGTGGCTTCGAGTTGGTAGAGGTCGGCGTGGGTGACCCCCGACGCGCCCAGCCCAGCCGACACGCCCAGTCCTCCCGAAGCGCCTAGCCCTCCGGAAGCGCCCGGGCCGCTGCGTTCGGCGATGTCGGCGAAGGCCGCCTCGGCGGCTTCGGCCCAGGCTTGTAACGCCGAGTCGGTGACCGAGCGGCATCCGGTCAGGTCTTCGATGCGGGCCTGGGCCATGCTGGCGCTCGTGGCACCCACGACGGTGCGCGCCGCGAGCCCTGCGGGCAGACAGGTTTCGCCTCGGCCCTGGGCGATTGCCCCGGTGACGAGTTGGCCGGCGGGGCCCAACAGCTCGCCGAGGGTCGAACAGAGCGAGGCGACCACCGTCGGGTCGGCGGTGTCGAGGTCGGCCGCGAAGGTGGTGCTTGTCGTGGCGAGGATCAGCCGTTCGAGGGTGATGCCACTCGCCCCCAGAATCGCTGCGGCGAGGGCGCGCAGCGCAGCATCCGCGCTCAACACGACGGCACCGGCGGGCAGCGATTCGACGGGTACGTCCAACAGCGGGTCGGCCATCCACGAGAACCGCGAGTCGCCGAAGGCCGGGTCGAGGGTGCGGACACCGAAGCGTTGGCGAACGGCGTCCCACGGGCTGAGCCCGTAGAGCTTGGGGCGCACGAATCGGCCCAACACGTCCGCGCCGAGCACCCCTTCGGCCACGTCGGTCAACACGACGAGGGTCGCGTTCGGGTCGCCGGCGGCGGTCTGGTCGAACTCGGCGATGGCGCGCCGAACCGCGAGGGGGCTCTGGCACGCCTGGACTGAAATGGTGCCCACGGCGGGGTCGTCCAGATCGCCGAGGTTCCACACCGGGGTCGCTTTGATGCCGACGATGAACGGTTCGGGGTGGAGGCGCCCAGCCATTGCGCCGCGCAGCTCTCGCACGAGTTGGCGCACCAGCTCGGCGGTGGCGACGCGTGCGGGCGCGCCAGCGACAGTGCCCCCAGCGGCAGCGCCGGTTCCGGCGCCGCCTGCGCCAGCCGTACCGACCGTGGGGGTCATGAGGGGGCGTCTCCGAGCGAGCGGATGACGATTTCGAAGGGGCCCTCGCCGTGGGTGCCGGCGTCGATTTCGTCGCGCAGTTCGCTGAGGCGTTTCGCCGCTGCGGTGGCGCTGAGGCCGGCCTCGGAGGTCACCTCGCCACCACCCTCGCCACCACCACGAAGGCCGACGGCTGGCGCATCGACGACCGCAGCCACCTCAGCGACTTCAGCCACCGGAACCGCCGGAGCGGCCGGAACCGCGGGTGGGGTCGGGGCGGCTTCGGCGAACACGATCTCGCGGGCGGCTTTGACGAGTTCGCTCAGCGCAGGAGCGAGTTGGGTGACGTATTCCTCGGTGTTGAGCAGTGCGCCCAGCCGTTCGCCGAGATGTGCGCCTTCGGAGCGGGTCATCGCGGTGGCGAGCAACTTGACGTCGATGCCGGCGATGGTGCTGGAAACGGCGGTGGCCGACTTGATCGACGCTCCGATCGCCTCGGGGCTCGGGCTGAGATCCGCGGCGACGAACGCCTCGACCTTGGCGAGGTCGCTGCCGGCGGACGCGATCGCGCCGAGCAGTCGGGCCGCGTTGGTTGCGGTGGTGATCCGCGCCACCCCGCCAGCAGCACCCCCGGCACCCACGAGCGCGGCGAGGGTTTCGAGTTCCCCGCCCAACGACTCGACCGCGGCGAGATGTTCGTTGGCGGCGTTGGCGAGGCGTCCGCTCAGGCGTGCGAGCGCGACCGCCGAGGGTTCGTCGGCGAGGCCGGCCACACCGAGCACCCGTGCGGCCCGGTCGACCGCGGTTGCCCAGTCGGCGGGGGAGGGCAGCTCCTGGGAGACGACCTCGTAGTGGTCCGACAGCGAGTCGATGGCGACGCGGGCGGGGCCGCCGTGGTCGGTGAAGATCCGGTCGGTGGCAGCGGCCCACACGATGAGCACCAGGTTCGCCAGTTCCTTGCTGAGCCCCATGGGGGAGGGGTCGTCGATCCAGGCGCGCAACTCGGCGACGGTGACGTGGCCCTCGGCTCCCGACTGGGCGCGTTCGGCGATTTTGCGGGTGAAGTGCGGTTCCCACCGTTGGGACACGTCCAACAGGAACGCCTGTTCGGATTGCACGCCGAGGCGCAGCGGGTTGGCGATGCGTGACATGACCCGCCGCTCTGCGGTGGGCACCTGGGCGATGCGCCGGTCGGGGGC
>JAMLGM010000011.1 GCA_023957975.1 Microthrixaceae bacterium
CTGGGGCGGCATGTTGTACAACCCTGGTGGCGGCACCGGCGGGGGCCGCAACGTTCGGTTAATCGTCAAACGGGGTGGGGCCGAGTCGTCGGCCCCACCCCGTCGTCGTTTTTCTGGGTCGTCGTTTTTCTGGTTGGCAATCGTCGCTCGGTGTGTCACGGTGACCTATGTCGCACTGGTCAAGATGACTCATGGTTTCGTGAGACGACGTCTGGTTTGCTGGACGCCGGCCACGAATCTCACATTGTCTCGGTGGCCGGATACGCATCATGACTCTTGGCGAATTCGCAACCTCTTCCGTGGAACCCACCCCAATGCTCGATCCCCGCCGGCGCGCCAAAGGCGTGACGTTGGCACCGCCGCCGGGAACTCGCTCGCCCGGGCTCACCGACGAGCGGTCGCCATTGCGGGCGTTGCCGGCGCTCGACGATCGGCGCCGCGGGCTGTATGAACGCTTCGGCAAGCGGGCCTTCGACATCGTCGGCGCCAGCGCGATCATCGTCGCCCTGAGCCCGGTGCTGTTGATCGAATGGCTCATGCTGCGGATCGTGCTCGGCCCGAACGTGATCATCACCCAGGAGCGCGTCGGCCGCAACGGCGAGGTGTTCGGGATGTACAAGTTCCGCACGATGCATTGGAGCCGTCGCGAGGCTCACCACTCCTTTGCCGGGCCCGACCGTCGGGTCACCCACAAGGCCGACCACGACCCGCGCCATACGCCGATCGGACGTCTGTTCCGCAAGCTGAGCGTCGATGAACTTCCGCAGCTCCTGAACGTGTTGAACGGCGACATGTCGCTGGTCGGGCCCCGCCCGGAGTTGGCGACGATCGTCGAGGAGATCCACGGCCACGGCCACCGTCGCCACAGCATCCGCCCCGGGATGACCGGAGAATGGCAGGTGACGACCCGTCAGACCGGAAAACTGCTGCACGAGTGCTTCGACGAGGACCTGCCGTATCTCGAACGCATCACCCTCCGCAACGACCTGTCGATCCTGTGGGACACCGTCTCGGTGGTCTCGGGTCAAGGCGGACGCTGAGCCGCGATCCCCATCGCGCGCGGAGCGCGTCCCCGCCGTATTTCAGTAGCGCGGCGATACACTTCCAACGTCAACTGCGAGCCTTCCCCCCGGAGTTTCCGTGTCCCCTCGTCGATCATTGCTCGTGGTGTCCCCGTCCGCGGACGGGTACGGATCTGACCGTGCGCTCGTCGGTATCGCGCCGATTTTCGCCGAACGCTACGACGTCACCGTCGTTGCTGCGGCAGATGGCCCGACCGTTGCGATGTTGCGCGAGGCCGGTATCGAGGTGATCATCGCACCCGACTTCGCGTTGCGACGAAAGTTCGCCACGCCCACCGGTATCATTCCGGCGTCGATTCGCGTCGCCAGAACGGCCGCGTTGCTCCGGCGGTTGCATCGGGAGCGGAACTTCGCCGGCGTCTACGTCAACACGGTCGCGAACATGATCCTTCCGTTCATCCGCACGGTGGTTCCCGCTCCGGTCGTCGTTCACGTTCGCGAGGTGCCCCGTGCCGGAGATCGACAGAATCGACTCATCTTCAGCCAGGTCAACCGGGTCGCGTCGTTGGCGCTGAGCAACTCGAGTCATACCGCAGCGTTCGTTCGCCGTGTGGAACCGCGCCTCACCGATCGGATCGAGGTGGTCTGCGGTGGGGTCGATGACCCGGGCGTGGTGGGGCGTCGACCCGATGCGTCCACGCCTCCGCTCGAGATCGTGTGCGTCGGTCGGTTGCACCCCCAAAAGGGCCAGGCCGTGCTGTTGGACGCGCTCGGGCCGCAGATCGCGCAGGGTGCCGACTACCGGATTCATTTCTGGGGTGACGCGCTCGCAGAGCACGCGCACATCGAAGCGGCGCTGCACGAACAGGTCGAGCGGTACGGCATCGCCGATCGGGTGGTCTGGCACGGCTACAGCAGCGACATCACGGCGATGTACACGGGCATGGACCTCGCGGTGATGCCCTCGACCTGGCCGGAGGGTTTCTCGCTCGTCACCGTCGAAGCCCAAGCCGCCGGCCTGCCGGTCATCGCCACTCAACCCGGGGGCCCGACCGACATCGTGATCGATGGGGAGACGGGCCGTCTCGTCGGACTCGTCGACCCCGACGGGATCCGCCAGGCGGTCGAGGAGATGAGCGATCCGAACGTGCGCGAGCGGTATTCGGCGGCGGGCCGCGCTCGATACCTCGACCGGTTCACCACCGAACGATCGGCTCGCGGGGTGGCCGAGGCCGTCACCCGGCTTGTGGGCTGAGCTTCGCCGAGGGCGCCGGGGCCAATTCGGCGGGGGCGATGTGCGCCGGGTCGTCGAAGATGCCCTTGCGCTTCAGTGACAGCACGGGCAGGGCGGTGCCCACCAGAATGCCGGCGGTCATGACCAGGGGCACGTAGCGGACCCCGTCGAGATGGACCACGACGATGCTCATCACGACGATGAACGCCGAGTCGATCACTCGGCCGACGAGCACCTGCTTGCTGTACAGCAGCGCGGTGAGTGCGTTGGCGACCGGAACGTTGGCGGCGTAGGCGACGGCGTAGATCGACCAGGACGCGGTGAGGAGCAGGGGGATCGGGTCGCTGTTGCTGATCCGCTCGAACGGTCCGCTGATGGCGAGGGCGACGGGGATGTACAGCACGGCGACGAGGGCCGACAGCGTGGTGAACGCGGCGATGAGTGGGACGCTGACCGTACCCTGGTCGCGGCGTCGCGTGAAGAACGGAAGGGTGAATCCGCCGATGCCGATCGCCGCGGTGAGGATCGGCGCGATGACGAGTCGGCCCGCCTCCATCACGCCGAGGGCTTCGGCCGAGACGAAGTAGCTCACCGACCAGCGCACCAACAACATGCCGAACGGTCGCATCATGAGCTGTCCTGAGCGCCACACCGACACGTCGAACAGGGTGCGCCACGCGGCCGGCCCGGGGCTGGGCAACCGGAGCTCTTCTCGTGGCAACTGGATGACCGCGGTGACGGCGGAGGCGATCGACCCGGACAACATCGCAATGAGGACCCAGTCCATGGTGAGGGTCGACATGGTCATCAACGCGATGATCGCCCCGACCGCGACCACCGCATAGGCGATGTCGTTGACGAGGAGCTTGACGAATTCGAGGCGTGCCATGAGGAGGCGTCGGCCGGTTTCCTCGATGAGCCACACGACCTGTGCCGCGCCGAAGATGGCCGCCGTTTTGACGCTGACGTCGGTGAAGATCAGCGCACCGACGAATCCGAACGCATAGCTGGCGAACACCGAGATGGCGCTCGCCCGCACCAGGGCCCGTCGGATGGGTGGGTCGTGGCGGTCGAGCAGGACCAACGGGTCGCCGATCCATCCGGTGTGCAGGGCGGTGGCGGTGACCATGATGCCCGGTACGAGCAGGGCGAAGATGGCCAGGCCCTGGTTTCCGAGGCGCGACAACGCCAGCATCTGCAGTGCGAGGCTCGAAGCGGCGACCACCCCCTGGCTGGCGATCGCGGCGCCGGCACCGCCGACGACGTTGCGCCGCTGTGTGATCTTGGCGACGAACCCGGTCTGCATCAGCGTGAGGCAGCGTTCGCTCTGGTGCCGGCCGCCCAGCGGGTCCGCAGGGAAACGGGTCGGCGGCTGTTGGCCGCGGCGGCGAGCAGGTCTCGGTACGCGCCGACCACGTCGTCGACGTTGTACAGGTCGCCGGCGCGCGCTGCGGTCTGGTCGCGCACGTGCAGGTCGTGGGTGGGGTTGTCGTCGAGGATCGTGGTCACGGCGCGGTCGAGGCTGTTCAGTCCGGCGTTCGGTCCGGCGGTTTCGTCGAGGTTGAAGTACTCGGCGTTGTCGCCGAGCACCTCGCGGGAGAACGCGGTGTCGAACGCGGCGATGCGTGAGCCGGTTCCCATCGCCTCGACGAGGCTGGGGTTGGTGCCGCCGACGGAGTGGCCGTGCAGGTACACCTTGGCGTGGTGCACGAGATCGAAGAACGCGTTGCGATCGCCGACGTGGCCGAGCATTCGGATGCGCTCGTCTCGTTCGGCGAGTTCGGCGATGGCTGTGGTCACCGGCGAGTCGTAGTTCGCGGTGCCGAGCACCACGAGGGGCAGCGGGTGGGAGCCGGCCGCGTAGTCGCGCACGATGCGGTCGATGTTGTTTTCGGGGTTGTGGCGGCCGGCGATCAACAGGTACCGGTAGGGCTCGAGGCCGAGGTTCTGGACCGTCGCGGGGTCTTTCGTCCAGTCGCCGTTGGTGACGCAATAGGGGATGACGGTGGTGTCGGAGGCGAATTCGTCGCGGTAGATGTCGGCCATGGCGGCGCCGTCGGCGATCAGGGCGCTGGCGCAGTGGCGCGAGATCTGGGCGGACCTCAAGAAGATGGTCTTGGCGCTGTTGCCCCATTTGCCCCGCAGCCACTCCTGCCCGTCGACGTTGAGCACGACGGGCTGTCGGGTGTAGCGCGACAGTGCGCAGTAGGCGGCGTTTGCCACGTTGACGACCAACACGACGTCGTGGCGGGCGAACCGGGCGGCGACTCCGGCGACGAGGCCGTGGCTCAGCGTCGAGAAGTTCTTGCCGGGAATCGTGGGGAGAACCTTGCGGTGTACCCCTTGCCAGTCGTCGTTGGTGAAGTCCTCGCCGCTTCGGCAATACATCGTGACCCGGTCGCCGCGTTTGGCGAGTTCGGGGAGCAGCAGGGTGAGGAAGGTCTCGTAACCGGAATAGGTGGAGGGCACGCCCCGGGCGCCGTAGACGCCGATGTCGAGTGCCGTGCTGGAGGTGTGGGGGCCTCGGAAGGCTCGTGGCATTCGCTCAGGCTATCGGCGGGTTCGCGAAGGCTTGCACGGACCGGGTGGGGTATTTCACCCTTCGCGCGGGTCGCAGCGCTCAGCGTCGTGAATCTCGCCGAATTCGGGTGTCTACCGGGCACTTTCGCCCATGCCGCCTGAGGCGGATTTCGGCCGCAACGGTACTAAATTCTCAATTGAAACACGCGCATTGTCGATTCAATGTGTTACCGGCGAATTCATCTGCTGTAGCGACCAGCGTCGCCGAAGGAGAACCAGTGAGCACATCCCTTCCATCCGATCAGCCGCCGGCGTCGATACGTTCCCGCACGCTCGGACGTGCAGCGCTTGCCGTGTTCGCCGTGTTCGGTGTCGTCGCCGGCGGGCTGGCACTCGGCAACGTCGGCGCCGACGAGATCCCAACTCCGCCGGCCCAGTCTCCGAGTTCCGAGACCACTCCGCGCGATCCGGGCGTCCTGCCGTCGGTCGATCTGGCCACGCTCGAGACGACCCCCATCAAACAGTGGGGGGTCGTGGGCAAGGGCACGACCTATTCCGTCGCCAAGTCGCTCGTCTGGGACTTCGCGGAGATCGGCGACACCATCTACGTCGCGGGCATCTTCACCGGCGTTCAGCGCAACGCCGACGACCCCACCAGCGAGGTGGTGCCGCAGTCGTACCTCGCGGCGTTCGAGCGCGACTCCGGTGCCTGGATCCCCTCGTTTCGGCCGGTGTTCAACCGCGCCGTCTATACGGTCGAGGAAGGCCCCGACGGCAACCTGTTGGTCGGCGGCGAGTTCACCCAGGTCAACGGCGTCGCCCGCGGTGGTCTCGTCAAGGTCGACCCGGTGACCGGCGAAACCAACGCCGGTTTCCCAACGCACATCACCGCGGGCGACCGACCGATGGTCCGCGACATCGTCGTCGACGGCAACCAGGTGTACATCGCCGGTCAGATCTCCAACGTGCACGGCCCGAACGGGTCGCCGTTCCGCCAGGGCATGGCCCGCCTCGACGGCCTGACCGGCGCCATCGATCTCAGCTTCGCACCGATGTATGCCGGAGGCGTCTGGCAGCTGGCGATCGACAAGGATCGCAACCGTATCCATGCGGCGGGCTTTTTCACCTCGGTGAACGGTCAACCGAACACGGCCCGTTTCGCGAGCGTGACCGAAGCCACCGGCGCCTACATCCCGGGCTTGGCGGCATACGTGAACAACCAGCCGAACGGTCAGCGCGACACCGTCGCGGTCGTGTACGCGAACAACCGGGTATACGTCGGCGGAGCCCAACACATCATCCAGGTGTTGGACACCGCCAACAACCAGCGCGTCGGCTTTGTCACCTCCGGGATCGCCTGCAACAACTTCAGCCCGTCGTGTGGGTTCACCGGCGGCGGCGACTACCAGGTTCTCGAGATCACCGAGAACGGGATGGTGCTCGGCGGATGTCACTGCTACGCCGACAACGCGATCTACAACTCGTTCACCAACAGCCGCACGCGGAACCGCTTCGCTCACGGGTTCGACACCTCGAACAACACGGTGCCCGCGTGGTGGCCGCAGTTGCGCCAGCCCTCGGTCGGCACGTATGCGATCTTCGTCGACTCGAACCACTGCGTGTACATCGGTGGCGACTACACCCACCGCGCGGACGGCGCCTACCTCGGCGGCTTCGGGCGGTACTGCCAGCCGACGCTCGGCCCGGCCAACCTGACGGCGACGAGCGTGAACAGCGGGGTCCGTCTTGCGTGGGAGACCCCGGCCTCGCCCCTGCCGATCTCGTATTACAAGGTGTACCGCGGCGGCACGTTCGCGGGAGATACCGACGGCCTGTCCTTCGGGTTCACCAACCTGACGCCCGGGTCGGTGCAGTCCTTCACGGTCCGTTCGGTCGATACCGGCGGTCGGATCTCCGACCCCGTGCCGGTGTCGGTCACCGTTGCCGGCCCCGACACCCAGGCTCCGACGGTGCCGACCGACGTCGTCGGGACGTCGAACGGTCAAACGGTGACGCTCACCTGGGCGCCCTCGACCGATCTGCCGAACCCCGGTGGGGTCGGTATGTCCGGATACCTGGTCCATCGCGACTGGGGATTCGTACGATTCGTGGCGGACGGGACGACGTTCACCGAGGACAACGTGGCGTTGGGGAACCGTCGGTACGAGGTTCGCGCCATCGACAAGGCCGACAACTTCTCCGCCCCTGCGGTGGTGAACGTGTTCGTCGGCGTGGTCGACAATCAGCCGCCGACGGTTCCGACGGGTCTTGTCGGTGCCGCTTCGGGGCCGACGGGTCAGACCGTCACGCTCAACTGGGCGCCGTCGACGGATCTGCCGAACCCCGGTGGGGTCGGCCTGTCGGGCTACCTGATCCATCGCGACTGGGAGTTCGTCAAGTTCGTGGCTGCGGGCACCGAGACCTTCACCGAGGACAACGTGGCGTTGGGGAACCGTCGCTACGAGGTCCGTGCGGTCGACAAGGGCGAGCGGTATTCCGCCTCGGCCGTGGTCATCGTCACGGTGGGCCTGGCCGACAACGAGCCGCCGACGGTGCCGACGAATGTCGCCGGCACCGTGAACGGGACCACGGTGACCCTCACCTGGTCGCCGTCGACGGATCTGCCGAACCCCGGTGGGGTCGGCCTGTCGGGCTACCTGATCCACCGCGACTGGGAATTCGTCAAGTTCGTGGCTGCGGGTACCGAGACATTCGTCGACACCAATGTCCCGGCGGGGACGCGCCGATACGAGGTGCGTTCGGTCGACAAGGGCAACCGAAACTCGGCCCCGTCCGATCCGCTCCGGCTGACCGTCCCAGGCTGACCATTTCATGACTTTGCGCTTCCCCACACATCAGATCGGCGCCGGCGGAACAACCCGCCGCTCGGTCACCGCCCTCCTCGTGACCGTCGGAGTCCTCGTTTACGGAGCCTGCGCCGGAAACGAGGCCGACGGCGACCGCTCGGCCGACGTCAGCGGCGCGACGGTTCCCGACGAGAACCGGCCGGCCCTCGAGCCGTCGGACGAGGCGGACACCGGCGCCGACACCGGCGCCGACGACGCTGAGTCGTCCACCGTCACCGCCGCACCCTCCGATCCCGCCATCGACGCCGTCGACGACAGCGCCGTAGGCGAGCGCGGGGCCTTGGAGGAGGTGGTCTCGAGCGCGACCGACCCCGTCACCGGGAACTCGGTGTCGGACCTCGAAGCGGTTACCTCGGGCCTGCCCGAGACGTGGGATCGCAACAGTCGCGGGGCCGAGATCCGCCTCGACGAGGCCGCCCAGTTGGCCTGCGCGAACGCTCAGATCGGGTTGGTCCGACTCGGCGAGCTGTCGGCGGATGCCGCCACCGGACACCTGGCCGTCGCCGCGGTGCGCGCCGATCAGAGCGCGGTCGCCGAGATCCACACCTCCGCAAACGGATTGGCGCTCGCTGCGCTCAACCACTCAGAGGCGGGTGCCGCCGAAGCGTTCGTGCAGATCTGTGTCGACCGCGGCTATGAGGGATGACATGAGTGCCGAGAGTCCGGTCGACGTGGCGGCGGTGCCGCCTGAACCGTCTGCGCTCGCCCGGTATCGCGCCGACATCGCGGCCCTCGCCGCTCATCAGAAGAGCTCGCGCGGTGCCCCGCCGTATTCGTTGCTGATCAACCGGCCACTCGGGCGTCGCTTCGCAGCGCTCGCACACCTAGTCGGCCTGACGCCGAATCAGGTTTCGCTCATCAGCTTCGGTTTCACGGCGGCGGGCCTCCTGGTGTTCGCCGTGATGTCGCCGAGTTGGCCCCAGTCGATCCTGGCCACCGCCTTGTTGGTGTTGGGCTACGCCATCGATTCCGCCGACGGTCAGCTCGCTCGCCTCACCACGGGTGGGTCGCTGGCGGGTGAGTGGCTCGACCACACGCTCGACAGCGTGAAACTCGGCGTCTTTCACGGGGCGATCCTGGTGTCGGCTTACCGGTTCGACGCAGACCTCGGCGTGTGGCCGCAGGTGACCGCGTTGGCATTCGGCATGGTTGCGGCCACGTTGTTTCTCATCTTCATCCTCACCGACCAGCTTCGCCGTGGCGCCGGTGGCGCCGCCCCCGAACGTCCGCAGGCCTGGTGGTTCATGGTGCTCAACGCCCCGACCGACTACGGCGTGCAGTGTCTGTGGATGGTCATGCGGCCGTCGTCCACGGTGTTCTTCGGCGGATACGCCCTGTTGGCCCTCGCGAACCTGGGGTATCTCGGGGTGAGCGGGCGGAGCCGGTTCCGCCAGATGCAGCAGATCGATCGAGAGCGGGTGCGACGATGACGGTGGTTGGCTATGCGCCGGGGGCCTATGACCTTTTACATGTCGGTCACCTCCGGCTGCTGGAACGTTCGCGAGAGCGGTGCGACCGGTTGGTGGTCGGCGTCGTGGGCGACGACCTTGCCGAACTCCAGCGCGGCGAGCGTCCGGCCGAGCCGCTCGAAGCGCGTATGGCGGCGGTCGCCGAACTCGACTGGGTCGACGAGGTGGTCGAGGACCCGTCGAGCGACAAGGCGGTGATCTGGGAACGGGTTCGCTTCGACGTGATCTTCAAGGGCGACGACTGGCGGGGGACCCCCAAGGGGGACGCGCTCGAGGCGGCGATGGCCCGCGTCGGTGCCGAAGTCGTGTATCTGAGCTACACCAAGGACATCTCGAGCACCCGGTTGCGGCGCGAGCTTCGCGAAGCGTGTTCGTGACTCTCGCTACACGCTGACGGTGTTGCCGGCGCGCTCTCGTGTGGCGCGCTCCCGTGCGGCGAGCGGGGTGAGCGCCATCGTTCCCTGAGTGTTGCGTTGGGTGGGTCCGACCTCGCGTTGCAGGACTCCGACCCAGGCGCCGAGGATGAGCAGCCACAGCGCCGACACGCCCACTCCCGACCCGACGCCTTCGACGGTGAACCCGTTCACCATCAGACACGCGAGTACCCCGCCGAGCAACGGAGCGTCGCCGTGGCGGAGCCGCTGGAGGCGGGCAATTCCGAGCCCGATGGCGATGACGAGACCGAGCCACAGCCCGAGGCCGATGAGGCCGCCGTCGACCGCGACGTTGATGAACGCGTTGTGGGCCCCGCCGAGTCCGACCCGGTCATAGAAGACTCCGCGTGAGGTCGACAGCCCCCAGCCGGTGAGCGGCTTCTGGGAGACGAGGTCGACGGCGATGCCCCACAGTTCGGTCCGGTTCGACACGGTCGTGAGGTTCTCGGTGGGTTCGCCACGAGCGAGGTAGGCGAGGATGACCGGCCAGAAGCTGAACACCGCGAGCGCCAGGCCCACGAACCCCAGGACGCCGAGCGGAATGCGCTCCCGCACCGGCACCGTGAGGTAAATGACCACGAACACGCCGGCGATTGCCGCGATGACGGCGCCCCGGGTCTGCGTGGCCACCAACGCGGCACCCATCACCGCGAGACATGTCAGATAGAGCGGCCGTGGCCAGCGCTGGGCCCCGAGTCGGAATCGGCTGTGGTTGGTGGCCAGGCCGAGCGCGATGGTGATGCCGAGGGCCAACATCGCGCCGGCGGTGACCGAGTGGACATAGAGCCAGTTGAACCGGTGGGCCTGCAGGGGCGAGAACGGCACGCGGTAGACGAGGCCGATGAACACCGACAGGGTGACGAGGCCGACATAGGCGTGGGCCAGTTGCAGCACCTGACCTCGCCGGGCGTTCGCCGCGATCGCGCTCGAGAACGCGACCATGATGCACAACTGCATCGCCCGAACCGCGCCGAGGACCACATAGGAGCTGTACATCACCGACATCACCATGGCGGCGGTGTAGCCGCGCATGAAGAACTGCACGGCGGTGGGGCGGTTCCAGCGCGGGGGTGTGACGACGTAGCCGATGAGGTACCCGGCGACGAGGGCGAACACGGCGAGCTCGACGACGATCGCCAGGTCGACCGAGGCCGACAACGAGTCGTTCAGTTCGCGCTGGCGGAACTTGTACTCGGTTCCGAGGATCATGGCGAGGCCGAGCACCGCCGGCCAGGTGTCGGTCCAGAGGCTGGGGAGTCGCCAGGGGAGTCGCCAGGGGTGCGACATCACGAACCGTGGACGAAGACGTAGCCGAGCGTGTCGCTGGCGAGGAAGTCGAGCTGACGCCGGGTCTGGTCGATGACGTCGCGGCTGGTGCCGCGTTCGATGAGCACGACGACTCCGTCGACGGTTTGGCCGAGCACCGAGGATCCGGCTGCGCTCAGCAGCGGCGGTCCGTCGATGAGGATGAGGTCGTAGTGGCGTCGCAGGTCGACGAGCGCGGATTCGGTGGCGCCGGTGCGCAACAACGCCGGGGGCTGGGACGGATCGCCGCCGGGGCCCATCAGGAACAGGGCGGACGAGGTCATGGCGCTGTTCTCGCCAAAGCGCAGGCGAACGGTTGCCTCGTCGGCCTCCGCGCTGCCGGCGACGACGTCGGCGAATCCGAGACGGTTGTCGAGCCCGAGGATGGTCGACACGCCGCGCGCCCCGTGGTCGGCGTCGATGAGCAGCACGCGCTTGCCGGCGCGGGCGGCGACGAGCGCGGTCTTGATGACGACGTCGGCGTCGTGGGCCATGAGGTCGGCGGGGGTGAACAACACGGTGTCGCCCGACAACACCGCGTCGATGTTGGAGGTGATCCGCTGAAAGCTCGGCTCGGGCACCGCGACCATGTCGATGGTCTTGGCGCTCACGAGGTCGTAGCCGACCTCGCCGAGCATGGGCAGGCCCAGCCAGGAGGACACGTCTGCGGAGTTCTCGCCGATCGGTTCGCGGTCGGCTCGGAACCAGGCGATCAGCACCGCGGCGAGGAAGCCGATGATGCCGGCGATCACGACGTTGCGCACGAGGCGGGCGAGGAAGTTGCTCGACGAGGGGACCCGCGCCGGGTCGTAGGCGTCGACGCCGTCGCCGAACAGTGCGCGGGTGGTGTTGATCTCCGCCATGCGTTGTTGAATCTGGCCGTCGTCGGAGAGGTCGATGCCGGGGATTCCGGAGTCGGCACGGGGCGATTCGCCGCTGAGCGCGGCGAGCGCTCGTTCGGCCTTGTCGTCGAACTGGCGCGCCGTGGCGTCGCGGTAGGCGGCGACGATGGCGTCGACGGCCCCGGTGGCGGTGCGGAACTCGCCGAACTGGCAGGTCACGGTCATGACCGTCGAGGCGGCGGCTGCGGTGGCGGAGCAGTTCGACCGCAGGTCGGCTGCCGAGCCGGCCCGGGGGAAGTTCTGGGCGGCCGCCTGGAGCACGTCGCTCGAGGTGGCGAACGCGGCGCGCTCCGCGCTGTAGCGGGCGAAGTCCACCACGGAGATCCCATCGGCGAAGGTAGCGCTGCCGCGGGGGTCGGTGAGGGTGACCTTGCCGACCGCTTCGAACGAGTTGGGTCGAAGCGCCGTGAAGACCACGGCGATCAGCACACATGCGAGCGGCACCGCGGTCATGAGCTTTCGGTAGCGCAGGGCGGCTTCGATGATGCCCGGGGCAGCCTGCGGTTGCGTCGGTTCGGTTGCGAACATGGCGTTCCCATCGGCGGGTCGGGGCGAGATGTGAGGGGTGCGGCGCCCGTTATGGTGGCGGTGCTGTGGAATCGTTCGACCCGTCACCGAAGGCTTCGCCTGGCCCAGCACCTGGCCCGTCGCCCGAGCCGTCGCTCGAGCCGGCGCCCCGTGGCGGCCCTCAGGAGATCCCTCGTCCGACCTCGGCGCGTCTCGGCGCTGCTCCGGCGTGGTCGGGTGCCATCGGTAGTGTCCCGTCGTTGGACCTCGACGACATCGCACAACGATTGACGCAGATGTCGATCGATCGGGCGATGTCGATGGTGGCGCAGTCCCGACAGCGCAGTGCGGTTGCGGTCGTGTTGTCACAGGGGCGGCGGGGGCCGGAGCTGTTGTTGACCCGGCGTGCCTGGCACATGCGGACCCATCGAGGCGAGATCGCCTTTCCCGGTGGCGGCGAGGAGGACGGCGACGTCTTTCCGGTGGGCACGGCGCTGCGCGAGGCGTGTGAGGAGGTGGCGCTCGATCCCGGTTCGGTCGAACCGATCGCGGCGCTCGACCCGATGGTGACGTTCACGAGCGACAAGGCCGTCGTGCCGATCGTGTTCGAGACCGACCAACGCCCCAGCGTCGTGGCCAGTCCCGATGAGGTCGACGCCATCTTGCAGGTGAGCTTCGCCGACCTGCTCGAGGAGGGGTGTTATCGCCAGGAGTTGTGGACCTGGAGCGGTTCCACGCTTCGCGACGCCCCCGAGGCGGGGTATCAACATCCCGTGCATTTCTTCGAGCTCTACGGCGACACGTTGTGGGGTGCGACGGCTTCGATGATCAATCAGCTGTTGACGGTCGTGTTCGCCCCGGAGGCGTTCGAGGAGTTGATGCGAGGCCCCGAGCACTTCGGGCGCTGAAGGTCGGGCGCTGAAGGTCGGGCGGCGCGCGTCGGGACGCGTTCGGCAGGACGCGTTCGGCGGTTCGGCCGCTATCGTCTGATCCACAGGGAGGTGTGCCGATGGCGATGTTGACCTTTGAAGGTGAGACCCACGGCGAGATCGTGGTGAAGGTTCGGCGCTGGTTGGCGTCGCTCGAGGAGGCCCCGGAAGGGACCCTGACAGCGGTTGAGGCGATCGAGCAGGGTGCTGAACTCACCAAGGACGCGCTGCGCATCATCGCGGCGGCCGCGCCGGCTCCGGTTGCGCAGAGCGAGTTGCTGAAAGGCCTGACCGGGCTCGGCTACAAGGCGACCGACACGACCAAGGAAGCGCTCGTCGGCGGACTCGACTCGATCGAGGAGATGACCGGTGGTGGCGTCGTGCGTCAGGTGCAAAAGGCCGGGGTGCGGGCGGCGTGGGAGATGAACTCGACCGTGGCGCGTCAGTTGTTGAAGTCGCTTCGACGCTGATCTGTTGAACGGTTCGCCCCGCTGTGGATGGGGGCGAAACCCGAGGCCTAGACTGGCGCCTTTTCCGGCCGCGGAGTGCCGGGTGAAGGACATGGTCATGGCATCAATCGAAATCGGACGCGGCAAGTCGGCGCGGCAGGGCTACGAACTCGACGACGTGTCGATCATCCCGTCGCGACGCACCCGCGACGCTGATGACGTCTCCACCACCTGGAGCATCGATGCGTTCGAGTTCGACGTTCCGTTGATGACCGTCGACGCGACGTCGATTCCCGGCGGGTTGGCGGTGCTCGATGCCGAGCGGTTCACCAACGGCGACGGTTCCTTCGACGTCGAGGCCATCGGCGAGGTGCTCGAGGAGATCGACGACGACGGCGAGGTGTCGGCGATTGCGGTCCGCCCCCAGCGCGCCGAGGAGTTGCTCGAAGCGCTCGGCCGCACCCAACCCGACCTGTTGGTCATCAAGGGTCGGGTGGTGTCTGCCGAGCACGTGTCGAAGTCCCGCGACACCCTCAACCTGAAGAAGCTGGTGCGTTCGATCGAGGTGCCGGTCATCGTCGGCGGTTGTTCCTCCTACAAGGCGGCGTTGCACCTCATGCGAACCGGGGCGACCGCGGTGATCGTGCAGAGCGACCTGGCCTCGGAGGGCGTGCACGTTCCGCTCGCCACGGCGATCGCCGATGTGCGCGCCGCCCGCTCGCGCCACCTCGACGAAACCGGGGTGTACACCCAGATCATCGCGGCGGTGCCGGTTCGTACCGGCGGCGATGTGGCCAAGGCGATTGCGTGCGGGGCCGACGCGGTGCTCGTCGAGGCGGTGGGAAGCGACTCGGCGGGGGTGATCGGCGACCTTCGCCGCACGATGGCGACGTGCGGGTTTGAGTCGGTCAAGGAATTCCAGAGCGCGGAACTCGTGGTGACGCGCTAGCGCGCCCGCGAAGGTAACAGTGGGCATCGGACGGCAGGAATCGACACGGTGAGCGGCATCATTCAGCATCAGGCAGCACCCGGCGAAACCGTGCTCGTCGTCGATTTCGGTGCGCAGTACGCGCAGCTGATCGCTCGGCGGGTCCGCGAGGCCCGGGTCTATTCCGAGATCGTTCCGCACACGATCACCGCACAGGAGGTGGCGCGGCGTCAGCCGGCGGCGATCATCTTTTCGGGCGGCCCGAAGTCGGTCAACGTCGAGGGAGCCCCGTCGATCGACCCGGCGGTCTACGACCTCGGCGTGCCGATCCTCGGGATTTGTTACGGCGCACAACTCATCAGCCGCGATCTCGGCGGTTCGGTCGACAAGGGAGGCCGTGGCGAGTACGGCCGTTGTGACCTCACCGTCGATGCGACGGGTTCGCTGTTCGACGATGCCGCCGATCAGGTCGTGTGGATGAGCCATTTCGACGCCATCACCGTGGCGCCGGAGGGTGCGACCGTGCTGGCCCATTCCGCCGATGCGCCGGTGGCCGCGTTCGAGAATGTCGAGCGCCGGGTCTACGGCGTTCAGTATCACCCCGAGGTGGCCCACACCCCCGGTGGGCAGCGGCTGTTGGAACGGTTCTTGTACGACGCGGCCGGGTGCGAGCCGAACTGGACGATGGCGAATTTCATCGACGAGGCCGTCGCTCAGATCCGCGAGCAGGTCGGTGCGGGTCGGGCGATCTGTGCGCTGTCGGGCGGCGTCGACTCGGCGGTGGCTGCGGCCCTGGTCCACAAGGCGATCGGCGATCAGCTCACCTGCGTGTTCGTCGATACCGGTCTGATGCGCAAGAACGAGGGCGAGCAGGTCGTCGAGACGTTCCAACGGCATCAGGGCATCGAGTTGATTCACGTGCAGGCGGCCGATCGGTATTTCACGGCGTTGGCGGGGATCACCGAACCGGAGGCCAAACGCAAGACCATCGGCGAGCTGTTCATCCGCATCTTCGAAGACGCGAAGGCCCAGGTGGTGGGCGCCGGGTTCTTGGTGCAGGGCACGTTGTATCCCGACGTCATCGAGTCGGGGTCGGGCCACGCCGCCACGATCAAGTCCCATCACAACGTGGGCGGCTTGCCCGACGACATCGACTTCGAACTGGTCGAGCCGTTGCGGAGCCTGTTCAAAGACGAGGTGCGTGCGGTCGGCTCCGAGCTCGGGTTGCCCGACGAGATCGTGCAACGGCAGCCGTTCCCGGGGCCGGGCCTCGGTGTGCGCATCATCGGTGAGGTCACCCCCGACAAGGTGGCGGTGCTGCAGGAGGCCGACGCCATCGTGCGCGAAGAGTTGCGCACGGCTGGCCTTGAGCGCGAGATCTGGCAGAGTTTCGCGGTGTTGCCCGACATCCGGTCGGTGGGGGTCATGGGCGACGAGCGCACCTATGGCTATCCGTGCATCATCCGCGCGGTGACCTCCGAAGACGCCATGACCGCCGATTGGGCACGCATTCCCTACGACGTGCTGGAGTCGATGGCGAGCCGCATCATCAACGAGGTTCCCGGTATCAATCGGGTCGCCTACGACATCACCTCCAAGCCGCCCGGCACCATCGAGTGGGAGTGACGGGCTGGGCCGCGGCGGGGCGGTCCGCGTTCGCCGCTCCGCGGGCGCACGCACCCACTGACCGCTCGAAGAGCCCTGAGAACATTTTTATGACAAAGTGGCGGATTTCGTCATGAAGTTGTCATATTTCGATTCCGATGGCACACTGAATCCGTCATGTACAGCAATTCACGAACGCCCGATCGACCCCGCCGAGGCTCACGAGCCCGCCGCATCGCCCTGCGCACCGTCGCGCCGGTGCTGTTGATCGCCCTCGCCCCCGTCCCGGCCGGAGCGACGCCACTTGCCCCGGCCCAGTCGGTGGCCTCCATTCGCGAGAAGGCCGCGAAGATCGCCGCAGACCTCGATCGCCTCAACGAGCGAGAGAGTGTCCTCGACGAACAACAGAACGCTGCCCGCATCGAACTTGCCGACCTCGAAGCGAAACTGGCCGAGAACCAGAGCTCGCTCAGCTCCGCCGAAGCCGAGATGGACTCGACCGCCGACGCCGCCCGCGAGTACGCCCGCAAGGCCTTCGTCGGCGACGCCGCGGATCCCGATCCGCTGCGGTATCTCGTCGAGGGCAACACCCAGGACGAGTCGGCCCGCCGGGCGTTCATCGAGTCGCAGGCCGGTTCGAGTTCCGATTCGATCGAGTCGTTGCAGGCCTCCCAGAAGGTCCTGAACTCCCAGCGTTCCGAACTCGATGCCGTCCAGGCCGAGGTTACGGCGAAGAAGGCCGAGATCGAGCGGGCCAAGTCCGAACTCGAGGCCTCCATCGAGGAACGAACAGCGCTTCAGCAATCGGTGAACGCAGAGCTGAAGGAGGCCGTGGAGGCCGAACAGCGCCGTCTCGCCGCCGAGGCCGAGGCCCGCGCCCAGGCCGAATCTCGCGCTGCCGCCGAACGCGCTGCCGCAGCTCGACGCACCTCGGGCGCCACCGTGACGCGTTCGTCAGGGTCCGCCTCCACCTCGAATTCGACCTCGGGATCGGGGCGAGCGGTTGCCACGGTCACCCAACCCGTCGTCGCGGCACCGACGCCCGCTGCCCCCGCACCGGCGGTGGCCGCAGGCGGCACCGCTGCGGGGCAGGCCGCGGTCGCCAAGGCGATGACGCAGCTCGGGGTTCCCTACAAGTGGGCGGGCAGTTCGCCGTCCACGGGTTTCGACTGCTCCGGGCTCGTCATGTGGGCCTATGCGGGTTCGAAGTCGCTGCCACACAGCTCTCGATCGCTGCGTTCGATGACCAGCCGCATCTCCGAGGCTGAACTCGTGCCGGGAGACCTGGTGTTCGGCGGCAACCCGGTGCATCACGTCGGTATCTATGTCGGCAACGGGCAGATGGTGCACGCCCCGCAAACCGGCGACGTGGTCAAGGTGTCGAGCATCTACCGCACCTCCAAGCCGGTCAGCTTCGGCCGCCTTCCCTGACCCGGAACCCGCCTTGGCACCGGCCCTGAACCGGCTGTCAGGGGTGCCAACTAGGTTAGGGAGATGTCGACTGCGGAACTTCTCGACGGCCTGAACGCCGCGCAATACGAGGCCGTCACCCACCAGGGCGGGCCGCTGTTGGTCGTCGCCGGAGCGGGTTCGGGCAAGACCCGGGTGCTCACTCACCGCATCGCCTGGCTCATCGAGGAACAACGGGTGTCGCCGTTCGAGATCCTGGCGATCACGTTCACGAACAAGGCCGCGGCCGAGATGAAGCACCGTGTCGCCAGCCTGATCGGCCCGGTGGCCGATCGGATGTGGGTGTCCACGTTTCACTCGGCGTGCGTGCGGATCCTGCGCCGAGACGGCGGCCGCCTCGGCTATCCGTCGAACTTCACGATCTACGACCAGACCGATGCGGTGCGTCTTGTCACCTACATTCTGCGCGACCTCGACATCGATCCGAAGAAGTTGTCGCCCCGGTCGGTTCACGCCGCCATCTCGAATGCCAAGAACCGCGGCATCGGGGTCGACGACTACGTCGAACAGGCCCAGGTCATCATCGAGCGGCGCATCGCGGACGTCTATCGGGAATACCAGACGCGGCTGTTGCGGGCGGGTGCGATGGACTTCGACGATCTGTTGGGCCAGGCGGTCGAGTTGATGAAGCGGTGCCCCGACGTGTTGGAGATGTACCAGACGCGTTTTCGTCATGTGCTCGTCGACGAATACCAAGACACCAACCCGGTGCAGAACGAACTGGTCATGTTGTTGGGGCGCGAGCATCGCAACGTGTTCGCGGTCGGCGACGGAGATCAGTCGATCTACGCGTTTCGTGGTGCAGACCTGACCAACATCTTGGAATTCGAGCGTGCGTTCCCCGACACGACCGTGGTGGTGCTCAACCAGAACTACCGCTCGACCCAGACGATTCTCGATGCCGCCAACTCGGTCATCGCCAACAACGAGAGCCGCAAGCCGAAGGAACTGTTCACCGACGGGGCAGCGGGCGAAGCGATCGTTCGTTACACGGCCGACGACGAGTCCGACGAGGCCCAGTGGGTGTGTTCGGAGATCGCCAAGCTGCGCGACTCGGGCGAGTTCCGATACGGCGACATCGCGGTGTTCTACCGAACGAATGCCCAGTCGCGTGTGATCGAGGACGGGTTGTTTCGAGCGGGACTGCCCTACAAGGTCATCGGCGGCACCCGGTTCTATGACCGTCGCGAGGTGAAAGATGCGCTCGCCTACCTGCGGGTCGCGGTGAATCCCGACGACGAGGTGAGCGTCAAACGCGTCATGAACGTGCCCAAGCGCGGCATTGGCGAAAGCTCGGTGAGTCGCCTCGATGCCTACGCCCGAAGCAACCGCATCAGCTTTTACGAGGCGCTGCGCGACGCTCCGGCCGCGGGGGTGAGCGGGCGAGCGTTGAAGGGGCTCGAGACATTCACGAAGATCATCGAAGACGCTCGCCACGCGCTCGATCGCGCCCCGGGCGACGTGTTGGAATCGCTGCTCGACGACAGCGGCTATGTCGATGAACTCGCCGCCGAGCGCACCATCGAATCGGAGGGCCGTCTGGAGAATCTGTCGGAACTGGTCGGGGCGGCACGCGAGTTCGAGACGATCGACGAGTTTCTCGAACAGGTGAGCCTGGTGTCCGACACCGACCAGATCGACGACGACGAATCGACGGTCACACTGATGACCTTTCACGGGGCCAAGGGTCTGGAGTATCCGGCGGTGTTTCTCGTGGGTCTGGAGGACGGCATTTTCCCGTCGATGCGAAGCCTCGATGAACCACACCAGCTCGAGGAGGAGCGGCGTCTTGCCTACGTCGGCATCACCCGGGCGCGAGAGCGGCTGTTCCTGTCCTCGGCGAACGCCCGGATGCTGCACGGCACGACCCAGTACAACCCGCCCTCGCGCTTCCTCGACGAGATTCCGGCACGCTTGGTGACCGAACTCGGGGAGCGGCGCGGTCGTCGTTCGATGCGGTTCGGGTCGTCGTGGGACGGGGATTCCAGCTACGGCTCCTCTGGCTACGGCTCCTCGGGTTACGGCTCGTCGGGTTACGGCTCGGCTGGGTTCGGCTCGTCGGGGTCGGCGGGCAATCCGCTCGCGGCGCGTTCGTCGGCGCCGGCGCCCAGCGATGCGCAAAACGCCGGGTTCAAGGTCGGCGACGACTTCCGCCACGCCGAGTGGGGCGAGGGGGTCATCCTTGACATACGCGGAGGCGGCGACGACACCCAGGCCACCGTGCGCTTCCGCGAAACTGGCAACGAGAAGGTGCTGCTGTTGAAGTGGGCGCCCATCACCAAGATCGGATAACTCAACGTGCTGTCCAACGTCGTTTCACGAGCCAACGCCGCCTTCCGGCAACCGTTCACCCTGGCCGATTTCTCCGACCGGGTCGCGGCGATGTGGGGACCGCGTCAGATGGTCGACGAGGCCGGCGGGTACCGGGCGACGTTCACCGAGGCGGGCGCGATGGTTCGCGTCTTGTCCGAAGTCATCGCCGCCTCCTGTGCCCCGAACGAGCGGGTGGTGCTCGCGGTGCCGAACTCCTATGACCAGTTTCTGTTGTGTCTCGCCGTGTCGAGGGCCGGGTGCCTGCCGGTTCCGGTGAACTCGCAGATGAAACCCGCCGAGATCGACCACGTGGTCGCCGACAGCGAAGCCGCGCTGGTGGTGACCTCGCTCGACCAACTCGACGAGATGGCCCTCGATCTGCGCGACCGATTCGGCTCCATCGCCGCCATCGAGCCGGCCACCCCTGCACACGACGACGTGGCGGCGCTGTTCTACACCTCGGGAACGACCGGTAAGCCGAAGGGCGCCGCGCTCACCCACAAGGCGCTGGTCGGGTCGGCGGGGCTGGCGACGCTGGCGCCGATCGGGTTTGGCGACGTCGAGGTCGTCGTCGCGTTGCCCGTCGCGCACATCTTCGGGTTTGCGATGCTCGTGGCGAGCGCGGCGGCGGGGGTGCGGGTCCATTTCATGAGCCGGTTCCGGGCCGGTCCGGTGCTCGACGCCATCGAGGAGCGCCGATCTGCGGCGTTCGTCGGGGTTCCGGCCATGTATCGCATGATGCTCGAAGCCGGGGCCGATCACCGCGACCTCAAGTCGATCCGACTGTGGATCTCGGGCGCCGACGCGTTGCCCGAGGGGCTGGCGTCGACGTTCAAGAAGCTGGGGGCGGCGGCGGAGCTTCCCATGGTCGGCCCGGTGGGCGAAGCGGCCTTCGTCGAGGGCTACGGGATGGTCGAGATCGGTGGTGGAGCAGCGCTTCGGGTGTCGCTGCCGTTGGTGCCGGAACGGTTCGGCGGCAACCTCGCGCTGCGAATGCCCGGCTACCGGTTCCGGGTCGTCGACGAGGACGGCAAGGTGTTGGGCCACGGGCGCGAAGGCGAACTGCAGATGCGCGGGCCGGGGGTGTTGAAGCAGTACTGGAACGCGCCCGACGCAACCCGTGGTGCGATCACCGACGACGGTTGGCTCCGCACCGGAGACCTCGTGCGGTTGAGTTGGCTGGGCACCATCACGTTTTGTGGGCGCAGCAAACACATCATCAAGTCGGGCGGCTACTCGGTGTATCCGCTCGAGGTCGAAGCGGTGATCGACGCCCACCCCGACGTGGTGGAATCGGCGGTCGTCTCCAAGGCCGATCCGAAGCTCGGTTCGGTGCCGGTGGCGGCGGTTCGAGTGCGCAAGGGTGCGAAGGTGACCGAAGACGAGTTGCGGTCGTGGGTGGGTGAGCGCGTGTCGCACTACAAGGAGCCGCGCGAGGTGAAATTCGTCGACGAGTTGCCGCGCACCGGCACCGAGAAGGTGCAACGCGAGCACCTCGAAGAGCTGTTTCGCTGAGGCCCGGTTCCTGAGGCTCAGCCGCCGATGCGGGGGCCTTCGGGCACGGGCCCTCCCCAGCGCTCGAGTTGGAGTTCCTCGCCGTCCCAGTTGTTGCGCAGCCAGCGGTCGTGGCTGGCGATCACGATCGTTCCGCTCGATGCCATCAGCGCAGCCTCGAACGCCTCGGTCAACCCGAGCGAAAGGTGGTTCGTGGGTTCGTCGAGCAACAGCACGTGGGGTGCCGACGCGATGAGGCACCCGAGCGCCACACGACGGCGCTGCCCGACGCTGAGTTCGCCGAGGGGGCGGTTGTAGTCCTTGCCGGCGATGAGGCCGAGATCCGACAGGGTCACGTCGAGCAGTTTGGGGACCGCGTCGAAGGCGGCGATGACGCTCTGGTTCGGGTCGCGAACGACGACCTCCTGGGGCAGGTACCCGACGCGGATGCCCTTTCGCCACGTCACGATCCCCGAGTCGGTCGGGCCCTCCTGGGCGAGCGCGGCGAGCAGTGTCGACTTGCCGGCCCCGTTGGGTCCGGTGATGAGGAGGTGGTCGCCGGCGCTGATGCTCACGTCGGTGCGAGCCAGTCGGCCGACCACACTGACCCCGACGGCGGTGATCATCGGCCCGGGTTTGATCTCGGCGGCGAGTTCCTCGCTGAAGAAGCGCAGCTCGTCGGGCGGGCGGGGGACCTCGTGTTCCAGAAGGTCTTCGAGGTGTTCCCTCGATGCGCGCACCCGACGCGACACCTGATTCTGCACCCGGCCGCCCTTGAAGTGATGAACGAACTTGTCGTTGTCGCGCTTGGGGCGGTTGTGTCCGATGTTTCGATTGGTGTTGTCGATGGCGTACTGGGTGGCTTCGATCTCGTCTTGTTGTTCGTGGTAGCGCTGCTTCCATCGGGCCAGTTCCGAGCGCTTCTGTTTCAGGTAGTGCTCGTAGTCGCCGCCGTAGAGGGTGAGCCCGTTGCGCGACGGGTCGAGGTCCAAGATGCCGGTGCACGCCTCGGAGAGGAAGAACCGGTCGTGGCTGGCGACGATCACCGGTCCGGGAAACGAGCGCAGGTAGGAGATGAGGTAGTCGACGGCGGCGTCATCGAGGTGGTTCGTCGGTTCGTCGAGCACCATGGCCGCGGGCCGGGCGATGAGCACCGTTGCCAACTCCAGGCGTACCTGTTCGCCGCCGGACAGGGTGTCGATGGTGCGGGAACGCTCGAGGCTTCCGAGGCTGAGCCCCGCGAGTACCTCGGCGGCGCGGGCGTCCGCGTTCCACAGATCGACGCGGTGCGCGGCTTCGAGCGCGTCGTCGTAGCTCTGCTGTGCCGCGGTCGCGATGGCGGGGTCCTCGGAGGCCAGGTCGAGCGCGGCGGTCGTGAGCGCGGCCTCGATTTCGCGTATGGGTGCGAGGGTCTCCTCGACGACGTCGTCGATGGTCGCGGTGTCGGGATAGGGGAGTTCTTGTTCGAGGTAGCCGACGGGGCTGGGTCGGCGAATGGTGCCGCCGTCGCGGTCGGTGGTGCCCACGAGCATGCGTAACAACGTCGACTTGCCGGCACCGTTCTCGCCGACGAGGCCGAGGCGGTGCCCGGGCGATGCGGAGAAGCTGATCTTGGTGAAGACGTTGACGGGGCCGTAGGACTTCGACAGTTCTACGACGGCGATGTCGTGTGAGGTGGCGTCAGGCGGAAAGGGGATGGTCGCGGTCATGAGACCCTCCAGATCTGTGCGAATTCGGTTGAGGCGTCGGGTATCGCTCAGATCTCCATGCCGCGACTCTAGCGACCGCGCCCCCCAGCCTGTTTCCCGATAACCAGTGGTCGTGATCACGACCACTGGTTATCGGAGAACAAGTTCAGGTTCGGGGCTCGACGGGTCGATAGCGAAGTCAATGGTGGATAACAAGAGAGTGCGGGATGCTGGTCCGCTCCTTGGCGGGCTCGACGATTTGGGACCGGTTGGCGATGCCTCCGGTGAACAGCCGGCGATGTGGTCGCCGGTCGATCCTCGACGGCGCGAGCTCCTCGACGTGTTGCACGTCGCGGTTCGAATCGTCGGCGCGAGTTCGGGCCGAATCGTCGACGGTGCGGGGATCGGCGACTTTGCCTCGACCGACTTTGCCTCGACCGGTCTTGCCTCGACCGACTGTGTGCCGGCGGTGCGTCACGAACTCGCTCATGAGTTGCGGATTGCGTTGCTGCACCCGACGTCGGGCGATCGGATCGGCGACATGGTCCTGCACGACAGCGAAGTTCCCTCCGACGGTGATCTTGCGGTCCTGCGACTGCTGGGCACGTTGGCGGCAGGAACCATCGCCGGTGTGGACCGCTATCGCGAGCTTCGACGCGGCCGGGTGCTCGGCTTGGTGGTGCTCGATGCCCAGGGCCGTTTGCGTTCAGCATCTCCCGATCTGGCGATGGCGTTCGGCGTCGACCTCGACCGTTCCCCCGACGTCGCCGGCCTCGACCTCGTGCACCCCGATGACCTCGAGACCGCGATGGCTGGACTGGCCAAGACGACGTCGTTTCCGGGAGAGAAGTTCCCCCTCGACGTGCGGTTGCGCCTCGGTGACGGTTCGTGGCTGCCGGTCGAGATGACCGCGCTGTCGAGCGAAACCGAGACGATCGACGGCGTCGTGTTGCAGGTCCGAGATGTGGTCGATCGAACCGCCGTGGACATGTTGGTGTCGCATCAGTCGTTGGTGTTGTCGATGATCGGTCGTGGCGAGCAGTTGGCCACCTCCCTCGGTGAACTCGCTCGCCTGGTGGCGCAACAGGTCGGGGGCGGCTGTGTCATCACGTTGCGCCGACGCGGCGAGAGCGCAGCGGCCGGCGACGATTCGAGTGAGGTGGTCGCCGCGTTCGGTGTCAGCGAGGCGTTCGCCGAGGCGGTCGACGCAACGGCGGTCGCAGCCGACTCGACTCCGTGGGGAACCGCAACCTTTCGCGCCCAGTCGACCCGGGTGGACGACCTGTTCGTCGAACCGTGCGGCGAATCGATGCCGGCGGTCTTCGACGAGCGATTTGGCCAACAGTTCGGCCGCAGGGCCGCACGTCGAATGGGCCAACGCGTCGGGTGTCGGGTCGTCCAACGCCCCGGAACCAGGGGCGAAGCGCTGGGGGCGCGCGGTGATCTCGGGCTGAGCGGGCGCGTGTCGTGCTGGTCGGTTCCCGTACTCGGTCGGTCGCCTTCCGACGCGATCGGCTGCATCTCGGTGTTCGAACCCGATGGCGATACCCCACGCCCCGATGGCGTACGGGTGCTGGGTGCCTGTGCGTCGATCGCCGCGCTTGCCATCGAGCGTGCGGCCGCCGAGGCGATTCTCACCTACGAGGCCAATCACGATGTGCTCACCGGTCTCGCCAATCGCAACGCGTTCATGCAGAAGCTCGGCGAGGCACTCGATGAGTCGGATGAACGCGGGTCATCCGTCGCGGTGATGTTCATCGACCTCGACCGGTTCAAGAACATCAACGACGCGTTGGGTCACAGTGCCGGCGACGAGCTGTTGAAGCTGGCCGCCGATCGGCTCGGTAGCTGTGTCGGTGACTTCGGGCTGGTGTCGCGTTTCGGTGGAGACGAGTTCACCGTGCTGTGTTCGCGAACCTCGCAACCGGAGATGGACCGGCTGGCCTCGGCGGTGATCGCGGCGTTTCAAACCCCGTTTGCTCTCGGTGAGCGTGCGGTGTTGATGACGTTGAGCCTCGGGGTCGCGTTCGCCGAGGGAACCCCGACCGCAGTGGTGGCGATCGTCACCCCTGAGGTGATGCTGCAACACGCGGATGCCGCGCTCTACGCCGCCAAGGAAGCGGGCCGAAATCGTGTGTGCGTGTTCGACGAGACGATTGCCGCGCAGGTGGTGGCACGTCTCGACATCGAACACGCGCTCGCGAGTGCGATCGAACGCCGCGAGTTCAGCCTCCACTATCAGCCCGAGGTGGACCTGAACTCCGAACGAGTTGTCGGGGTGGAGGCGGTCATGCGCTGGGACCACTCCGAGCGGGGCGCCATGTCTCCCGCCGAGTTCATCCCGGTGGCGGAGGAGACCGGCGCGATCGTGCGTCTCGGCGAGTGGGCATTGATCGAGGCGATCGCGCAGTTGTCGAAATGGGGCGGCGGGTCGGCCGCGGCCGGTGGGGCTAGTGCCGGAGCGGACGATCCCTTCACAATGTGGGTCAACATCTCGCCGGTTCAGCTCATGCAGCCGGGTTTCGTCGATCTCGTCGAAACTGCCATCGTCGAGGGGTCGGTGTCGCCTGATCGTCTGGGCCTTGAGATCACCGAGACCGCACTCATGGCCGATGCGCAACAGGCGCTTGAAACGATCGACGCGTTGAAGCGCATTGGAGTGCGGATCGCGATCGACGACTTCGGATCCGGGTACTCGTCGCTGGCGTATCTGCGCCAACTGAAGGCGGACATCGTCAAGATCGACCGCAGTTTCGTGAGCGACCTCGACACACCCGACGGGCACAATTTGGTCGCCGCGATCGTGAACATGGCCCACGCGGTGGGTTGTCGGACCGTGGCCGAGGGTGTGGAGACCGCCGATCAGTATCGGGCGCTCAAGGCGATGGGTTGCGACATGGCCCAGGGGTTCTGGTTGGCGCGGCCAGACGTTGCCCAGAACCGCCGACCCCAACTCGATCGCGGCGCCCCCCAGCCTGTTTCCCGATAACCAGTGGTCGTGATCACGACCACTGGTTATCGGAGAACAGGTCAGTCGGCAGGTCAGTCGGCAGGTCAGTCGGCGGCAGGTTAGGAGCCGGCGCGGAAGTCGACGATGAGGTCGCCGTCTTTGGTGACGGTCGCGCCGAAGTGACGCAGGCCCTCGCCGGTGATGTCCCAGGTCTCGTCGCCGCAGTTGGTGGTGAACACGTCGGCGTCGGCATCCCAGCGCAGGAAACAGTCGGCGCTGCGGCCTTCCGGGCGGGCGGCGAACACGTACCAGCCGGTGCGGAAGTCGTCGCCGACGTGACTGATGGCGATCGGGGTCTGCTGGGCGCCGGTGGGGTCGGGCAACAGGATCGGGCCGTCCGCGGCGATCGACTTCGCTTTGGATTCGGCGCTTCCCGTGTTCCAGGTGCCGCCGACCGATCGCTTCTCCCTCGAGGTTGCGCCGGTGTCGCCGTTCGCAGCCCGGATGAGGGCATAGCCGAGGGTGACCGCGAAGATCAGTGCGACGAGGGCGAGCAAGATCGAGCGGATCTGGGCGGAGGACGAGCGGCGTTCGATCGGCATGGTGGCTCCAGTCTTATCCCCACGTTGGCGGCTGGCCAAGCGGCGGCGGGCCAAGCGGCCGCGAGCCAAGCGCAGACCACGGGGCGCGGAGGCGGCGCGGTCGGTAGGGTCCTGTCATGCGGATTGGTTTGAGCTTTGCGAATCTGGGTCCCCTGGCGAGTGCTGAGGGTGCGGCGGCGCTCGGCGAGGCGTGCGACGCCCACGGCATCGAGTCGCTGTGGACCGTCGAGCACCCGGTGGTTCCGGCGAACTACGACTCCGAGTACCCCTATGACTCGTCGGGCAAGATGCCGATTCCCACCGAGTGGCCGTTTCCCGACCCGCTGGTGTGGCTGACTTGGGTGGCGGCCCATACCAAGAAGGTCCGCCTCGGCACCGGGGTGTTGATTCTGCCGTTGCGCAACCCGGTGGTTCTGGCCAAGGAGATCGCAACCCTCGATGCGATGTCGGGGGGTCGTGTCGAGTTGGGCATCGGTGTGGGGTGGCTCGAGGAGGAGTTCGCAGCGCTCGGTGTGCCCTTCGAGCGGCGAGGGGAGCGCACCGACGAGTACATCGAGGTGTTGCGGGCGTTGTGGTCGCCGGGGCCGACGAGCGCGGCGGGGCCGATCGTTCGTTTCGACGACATGGTGTCGAGCCCGGATCCGGTGCAGTCGAGCGTTCCGATCGTGGTCGGTGGCCACAGTCATGCTGCTGCACGTCGCGCCGGCCGTCTCGGCGACGGGTTCTTTCCCGGGCGTCAGGACGATCTGGCCGAGTTGGTGTCGACGATGCGCAAGACGGCGCGCGAGGCTGGCCGCGACCCCGACGACATCGAACTGACCTTCGCCGGCTCCAAGAGCGCCGAGAAGCGGCGTCAACTCGAGGACCTCGGGGCGAGTCGTCTCGTGTACGGCACCCCGATGGTGGGACCCGACGAGATGAACGCGGCCCTCGAGCGTCTACTCGACGCCGTGACCTGAGCGAACGTTGCGCGCGTCGGGCGGCGGGTCGGCAGCGCAGGCCAGCAACTGCTCGGCGAAGCCCGGCGTTTCTGCCACTTGTCTTGAACATGTAAAGTCGACCGACGTGCCGGCGAACGAAACGCCGGTCTGCATGAGGCCGCATTCATACGGCGCACCGACGAGGTGGAGGACCAGGCGTGGACCTGTTCGAATATCAAGGCAAGCAGTTCTTTGCGAAGTTCGGCATTCCGGTGTCCGACGGCGCAGCGACACAGGACGTGGACGAAGCGGTTGCGATCGCCGATCGGGTCGGGTACCCGGTGGTGATCAAGGCCCAGGTTCACGTCGGCGGTCGCGGCAAGGCCGGCGGCGTGAAGCTGGCGAACAACGCCGATGAGGCTCGCGAGCATGCGGGCAACATCTTGGGGCTCGACATCAAGGGCCACATCGTGGGCACCATCTGGGTCGAGCACGCATCCGACATCTCCGAGGAGTACTACGCGAGCTTCACCCTCGACCGTGGCGCCAAGAAGTACCTCGGCATGCTGTCGGCTGAGGGTGGTGTCGAGATCGAGGCCGTCGCCGAGGAGAACCCCGACGCCATCGCCAAGATCTGGATCGATCCGGTCGACGGGCTCGACGAGGCGACCGCCCGCACCTGGGTCGAGGCCGCCAAGCTCAACCCGGCCGCCACCGACGGTGCGGTCGACATCTTGTTGAAGCTCTACAACGCCTACACCGAGGGCGACGCCGATCTCGCCGAGATCAACCCGCTCATCCTCAAGCCGACCGGTGAGGTCCACGCGCTCGACGCCAAGGTGACCCTCGACGGCAACGCCGTGTTCCGTCACCCGGAATACGAGGAATACGACAAGACCCAGAACCGCGACGAGCGCGAGCAGGCCGCCCACGACAAGGGCCTGCAGTACGTCGGTCTCGACGGTTCGGTCGGCGTGATCGCCAACGGTGCGGGGCTTGCGATGTCGACCCTCGATGTCGTCAAGCAGGCCGGTGGCGAGGCGGCGAACTTCCTCGACATCGGCGGCGGCGCGAATGCCGACGTGATGGCCGGCGCGCTCGAGGTCATCAACAACGACCCCCGTGTGAAGTCGATCTTCATCAACATCTTCGGCGGCATCACCCGCGGCGAAGAGGTGGCGAACGGCATCATCACCGCTCTCGGCCGCGTGCAGATCGACGCGCCGATCGTGATCCGTCTCGACGGCACGAACGCCGATGAGGGTCGCGAGATCCTCCAGCCGCATCTGAGCGACAAGTTGCAGATGGCGCCGACCATGTTGGGTGCAGCCGCGAAGGCTGTCGAGCTGGCCGCGGCCCGCTGATCGAACGACCGTCAAGGAGACAGAACAATGTCGATCTTCATCGATGAGAACACCAAGGTCGTCTATCAGGGCCTGACCGGAAGCCAGGGTCGTTACTACGGCCTGTTGAACCGTGATTACGGCACCCAGGTCGTGGCGGGCACCAGCCCTTCCAAGGCCGGCACCGACGTCGACGGCATCCCGATCTTCGCCACCGTCGCCGAAGCTGTCGAGGCCACCGGCGCCACCGCGTCGTGCATCTTCATCCCGGCTCCGGGCGTGAAGAACGCCGTGATCGAGGCCGCCGAGGCGGGCATCAAGTTCATCGTGGTCATCACCGAAGGCGTGCCGGCCCACGACGAGGCCTGGTTCTACAACAAGTTGCAGCGCGACTTCCCCGACGTGCAGTTGCTGGGCCCGAACTGCCCCGGCATCATCAGCCCCGGCAAGGCGAACATCGGCATCACCGCCGGTCACATCGCCAAGCCTGCGGTGGCGGGTGAGAAGAACGTCGGCATCGTGAGCCGCTCGGGCACCCTGACCTATCAGGCGCTCTACGAACTGCAGCAGCAGGGCATCGGCGTGACCACCTGTGTCGGCATCGGCGGCGACCCGGTTCCCGGCACGACCTTCATCGATTGCCTCAAGGCGTTCGAGGCCGACCCCGAAACCCACGCCATCATGATGATCGGCGAGATCGGTGGTTCGGCGGAGGAAGAGGCGGCGGAGTTCATCAAGACCAGCGTCACCAAGCCGGTGTCGTCCTACATCGCGGGTGTGACCGCGCCGGCCGGCAAGAAGATGGGCCACGCCGGCGCCATCGTGTCGGGCAACGCGGGCACGGCTCAGGGCAAGATGGACGCCCTGCGCGCCGCCGGTGTGAAGGTCGGACTCAACCCGACCGAGGCCGGCGAGTTGATGGTGGAGATCATCAAGGGCCTCGGCTAAGCCAAGGGCCGCTGCTGGTGCCGACCCTGCTGGCCCCGCCGCTGGTTACAGGCCTCGAAACCCGCCGCTCCTGGTGCATCCTTGCCCGGGACGCGGCGGGTTCGGCGTTTTCAAGCCTCGTGAGGGAAGCGACGCTCCGCCAACCCGAACAAGATCCGTGCGACTTCCCGTTGTAACTCAGTGAGCCCGCTCATGATGCCGCTTGTTTGATCGGCTCGTGAGCGTGTTGCGTGACGAGGCCATTCCAAGCGGCTCGTAGTTCGCGTGGAAGCACGAGATCGGTCCATGCTTCACAGAGTAAGACGCCGTCGATGGTTTGTTCGATGTCGGCAGGCGTCCCTTCGCGGAGGAGGATTTCGTAGATTCGAAGGCGTTCGGCGCGCAGCGCGAGGTTGAAGCTCCGCGGTGGCCCGCTCCACCACAGGTGGGTGCCGGGGTTGAATCGTCGAAGTGCCAGATGCGGTGCGAGTCGCCACAACCGCGAGGGCACTGCGTATGGGCGACGACCTTCCGTCCATGTCCACGCGACTGGCGGCTCGACGATGAGTTCTGCGCCCGTCGCTTCCAGTAATTCGACAGCGCTGTGAAAGAGCGGCTCGCGGCGGCCGGACTCGTACGCGGTGATGTTCGGGCGGGCGACGCCAGATCGTTTCGAAAGCTCCGACTGGGTGAGCCCGCTCGCCCGTCTGGCTGAACCCAATGTGGAGGCGAACTTGGTCACGGTATGTATCGTAGTCGATACGTACCGTGATCGGGCGTGGTCCAGCGGAAGACGAGTCGGATCTGTCGAAGTCGCCCTGCTTCAACGGCACTGGAGACAAAGCCCGCCAATACAAGGCCCGTTGCCGATGTGGCTTCGCCGTGTTTGCCCTTGTGAGCCGGCCACAGGAGGTCGGCGCCCCTGCCCGCCCCTGCCCGCAGGGGTTGGTGGTGTTTGTCGGGTCGATCTAGCGACTCGCCGGCGGTGTTCGAAAGCGGGTCGGCGTCGGGCGGTAGCCTTGCGGCGTGAGCTCGATCATCTACACCTACACCGACGAGGCGCCGGCGCTTGCGACGCACTCATTCCTGCCGATCATTCAGGCGTTCGCGAAGGTCGCGGGTGTCCGGGTCGAGACCCGCGACATCTCGTTGGCGGGGCGCATCATCGCCAATTTCCCCGAGGGCCTGAGCGACACCCAACGCATCGGCGACGCGCTCGCCGAACTCGGCGACATCGTCACCCACGCCGAGGCGAACGTCATCAAGTTGCCCAACGTTTCGGCCTCGGTGCCCCAGCTCAAGGCGGCCATCGCCGAGTTGCGGGCGAAGGGGTACGACGTGCCCGAGTACCCCGATGATCCGGCCGACGACAACGAGGCGTCGATCCGGGAGCGGTACGCGAAGGTGCTCGGCTCGGCCGTGAACCCGGTGCTGCGCGAGGGCAACTCCGATCGTCGTGCTGCGGCATCGGTGAAGAACTACGCGAAGAAGCATCCGCATCGCATGGGTGCGTGGAAGTCGACCTCCAAGACGAACGTGGCGACGATGTCGGGCGGCGACTTCTTCAGCAACGAAAAGTCGGTCACGGTGCCGGAGGCGACCAACGTGTCGATCGTGCACGTCGCAGCCGACGGAACCGAGACCGTGTTGAAGTCGGGGCTCGCACTGCAGGCGGGTGAGGTGTTCGACGCGACGGTCATGAGCGCCGCCGCGCTGCAAGATTTCCTGGCCGACCAGATCGCCCGGGCGAAGGCCGATGGGGTGCTGTTCTCGGTGCACCTCAAGGCCACGATGATGAAAGTGTCGGATCCGATCATCTTCGGCCACGTCGTCAAGGCGTTCTTCCCGACCACCTTCGGAACCTACGGCGCCCTCATCGCCGAGGCCGGCGGCAACCCGAACCAGGGCCTCGGCCAGGTGCTCGCCGCGATCGAATCCCTGCCCGCCGCCGATGTCGGGCTCATCAAGGAGGCGATCGCCGCCGATTTCGCCAACGGTCCGGCGCTGGCGATGGTCGACTCCGACAAGGGCATCACGAACCTTCACGTGCCCTCCGACGTGATCGTCGATGCGTCGATGCCGGCGATGATTCGCGACTCGGGCAAGATGTGGGACGCCGCCGGCGAGCGCCAGGATTGCCTCGCGGTGTTGCCCGATGCCTCCTATGCCGGGGTGTATCAGACGGTCATCGACGACTGCCGCACCCACGGGGCCTTCGACCCGGCGACGATGGGTTCGGTGCCAAACGTCGGGCTCATGGCGCAGAAGGCCGAGGAGTACGGCAGCCACGACAAGACCTTCGAGATCGCCGCTGCCGGTGAAGTGAAGGTGATCGATCGGTCGGGTGCGTTGCTGTTCAGCCACGAGGTTGCGGCCGGCGACATCTGGCGTGCGTGTCAGACCAAGGACGTGCCGGTGCGCGACTGGGTTCGCCTTGCGGTCGAGCGGGCGCGCATCACCGGCGCCCATGCGGTGTTCTGGCTCGACGCAGCGCGGGCCCACGACGCCGAACTCATCGCCAAGGTCGAGGCGTACCTGCCCGAACACAACACCGACGGCCTCACCATTCGCATTCTCGCTCCGGCTGAGGCAACCGCCTACAGCCTCGAGCGCATCCGCCGCGGCGAGGACACGATCTCGGTGACCGGCAACGTGTTGCGCGATTACCTCACCGACCTGTTCCCGATTCTCGAACTCGGCACCTCGGCCAAGATGCTGTCGATCGTGCCGCTGCTCAACGGCGGTGGCCTGTTCGAAACGGGTGCCGGCGGATCGGCCCCCAAGCACGTGCAGCAGATCGAAAAGGAAAACCACCTGCGTTGGGATTCGCTCGGAGAGTTCCTGGCCCTGGGTGCGTCGTTCGAGCACCTCGCTCGGGTGAGCGGCAATCAGCGGGCCCAGGTGTTGGCCGACACCCTCGACACCGCGACAGCGAAGTTCCTCGACGAGAACCGTTCGCCCTCACGCAAGGCCGGCGAGATCGACAACCGCGGATCGCACTTCTACCTGGCGCAGTACTGGGCGAGGGCTGCGGCGAATCAGGCGGCCGATCCCAAACTCGCCGAGGTGTTCGGCCCGGTCGCCGACGCACTCGAGGCGAACGAGGACACGATCAACGCGGAACTGCTTGCGGTGCAGGGTTCGCCGGTGGATCTTGGTGGGTACTACAAGCCCGATGCCGCCAAGACCGATGCGGTGATGCGCCCGAGCGCGACGTTCAACGCGATCATCGACGGCGTCACCGCCTGAGTCGTTCGCCGCTCGCTCGCCGCACAGACGGCCGGCGGCAATGGGTCAAGTGGACCCTGTTCGCTGTCGGTGGTCGCCCATACAGTTCGACATCATGTTGAGCGTCCGTTCCGTCTTCGATGCGGCATCGTGTCGCCCCCTCGGCGTGGTCCGGTGGGGTGAGGCGGTGGGCCTCGATCGCCCGGGGGTCTACGTCGTCGCGTCGAGTGCGGAACTCGACGAGGCCGGGCCCGAGGCGCCGTGGCTGTCGCAATCGGCGGTCGAGGCATTGTTGGCGAGCCGGCCCGACCTCGCCCTCGATGGAACACACCCCACGGCGGAACAACTCGGTTGGCGTCTGTGGACCATGGGAGTTCCGGGGGCGGCGGTGTTCTACATCGGGGCGGCGGATCGTTCGGTGGCCAAGCGGGTCGACGAGATGTACCGAACCCCGGTCGGCGCCGACAAACCCCACCCCGACGGCTGGCCGCTGAAACTGCTGGCGAACCTCGACGAGATGTACGTGTGGTTCGCAGCGGCGAACGACCCGCGGGCGACGGCTTCCGCGATGCTCGACGCGTTCGTCGTCGGCACCCGAACGGTTTCGCTCGATCAGCATTGCGACCCGTTCGTCCCCATCCCGTATGGGAACAGCCGCGGCGGCGGGGGTCAGGTGAAACGACACGGCATCTCCATCGCCAGCGCCCGTGCCGGGTCGACAGAAGGCAAGGTGATCCGGGGCGAGTCGGCGACGGTCGAGTTGCCGTCGTTTCAGGGAATGCTGGCCGTCGCAGCGCCGGTGGCTCACGAGGAGCCGGCGGTCAGCCATCACCCGTTGCACCCGGCCGAGGACGATCAGCGGGTGGGTCTCGTCGCGCATGGCCACGCGGAGGCGCTGACCGCGGCCGATCTCACCAGCGGGGTCGTGCGAATCGTCAACGCCGCCCATGAGGTGTTTCACCACACGCCGTTGAATGTGCGGGTGTCGTTGCGCGGCGTCGATCTCGGCCTGGTGCGTTGGGAGCCCCGGCTGTCGACCGATGGCCGCCTGGCCGGTTCGCTGCAGATCGGCCGCCGCGCACTGGCCCGGGTGATGCGGGTGGGTGAGGCGCTCGAGGTGCGCGTCGACAACTCGGTGATCGTGCTCGAGTAGAGCGCTCGCCGCCCGCTCGGCCTCCTCGCCGCGAACTTTCTGCCAAATGCGACATCACGTGTCACTTTCGGCAGAAAGTTCGCGCACGGCCGGCAGAAAGTTTGAGCACTTCCGGCAGAAAGTTCGCGCACGGCCGGCAGGCGAGCGACTTTCAGTGCGCGAGAGCGGCGGCGACGTCGACGAGCGTGACGCGCTGGTCTCGGTCGGCCGCAGCTCGCAGTGACGCGGAGTACCCGGCGCGCGCGAACAGCAGGACTTCGAGGTCGCGGTCGAGGGTGAATCCGGCGGCCTCGAGTGCTGGAAGCTTGTACTCGTACAGGTCGCGCAGGATCGTCGCATCGAGTTTCCTCGTGCGCCACTTCGCTTCCCCCACGATGCTGACGCGTCTGCCCTGGCGGATCCCGACGATGTCGATCTCTTCGGTGTGACGTCCGGCGGAGGTGTGCCCGTGCTTCGTTGCCGCTCCCCACCATGAACCGACGGTGGGTGACTTCGTGCCTCGGTGGGTGCGGGTCCATCGTTGGCACCATCGTTCGAACTCGCCGGCGACGTGGTCGTGGAGCTGTTCGGAAATGATCGCATCGAAGAGGTCGTTTCCACTCAGGCCGTTTTCAAGTTCGTCCTGGTACGGAAAGACGAAACGAAACCAGAAGCGGAAGAACGGATCGAGGAGGTGCCAGTGTCCACCGCGCGCGCTCAGCCGGGCGCCGATGGGGAGTCGGCGGTCGACAATTCCGAGGTCGCTGAGGACGTTGAGATACTTCGAGAGCGAGGTTGCGGGCACACGCGTCGACTGGGCGATTTCGTTGAGCTCCTTGTCGCCTGTCGCGAGCGATTCGAGGATCGCGAAGTGCAGCCGTGGTTCTCCCAGTTCCTGTTCCAGCACGGTTCGTGCTTCGTCCCACAGCGCAGCGTTGTGGTTCAGCACCTGGTGGGCCAGTGCAGAGCGCAGGCTTCGATCTGCGCCGAGCGTGGTGAGGTAACGGGGCATCCCGCCGGTGATGGCGAATCGCTCGAATCGGCTGATGGGGTCGAGTTCGGTGAGAAACAGCGATGCCTCGGCGAATGCGAGCGGGCGGAGGTGCAGCGGGGCGAATCGTCCGAACAGCGGGTTGCGTTCGGTCTGCATCGCTTCCATCTGTTTGATCGCCGAGCCGCACAGGATCAGCTTGAGTTGTGACCGGTCGCGTTCGTGTTCGATGACCGCCTGAACCGCGGTGAGCGCTCGGTCGGTTGCCTGCTCGCCCGAGGGGAGGAGCCACGGGAATTCGTCGATGACGACGAGGACGCGTTCGTCGCGTGCGATCCGGTACAGAGTGGAGAACAGCGACGCGAGATCGGGCAACTCCGGTACCACGCCGAGGATCGCTTCGAGGGCTCGGGCAAAGGTTGCGAGCTGCGCTCCGGGGGCGACCTTGTGCGCAACGAGCAGGATCGCTGGCTTGCCGTGGGCGAATCGTCGGAAAAGCCACGATTTGCCGACACGGCGCCGGCCGAAGAGGTTGATCGGCAACGCGTCGTCGTCGTTCCACCATGACTCGAGGCGAGCAAGCTCATCGACGCGGTCGATGAAGCGGTCGATCATCGGGAATTCGAACGTCGGGACCGTCATAGATCTAATATACGAGATGGTAGATTACCGGTTGGTATATTGATGTGTTCGAGTGGCTGTACGTTGCCTCAGCACGGTGCTCAACACCTGCGCGACCCGCTGAGGCTCGTCGACGACTTGGCGCCACGTGAACCGCAGCGTCTCGTAGCCGTGCACCGACGCTTCCTGGTCGCGTCGGCGGTCGCGGTCGAAGGCCTCGTCGCGGGCGTGGAAGCGGCGGCCGTCGAGCTCGACGACGACCCGTTCGTCGACGAACGCGAAGTCGACCCGGCCGCGCTCGTTCGCCATCCACGGCATCGTCACCTGCCGGTTCGGTTGAGTGAGGCCGAGCCCGTCGACCAGGACGCTGAAGCGCCGCTCGAGTTCGGATTCCGTCGGCGGCTTGGAATCCAAGGCCGCCAGCGCTGCCCGCATGTTCCGGGTGCCGGGCCGTCCTTGGCCGGCAAGTCGCTCGAACGTGGCGTAGAGCCGATCGAAGGTCGTGCGTCGTTCGACGAGTTGCCCCTCGATGATCGATCGCAACGCCGCCGGCCCGAGGATTGCGGCGAGGTCGAACAGGGTTCGTTCGAGCGTGGTGACGACGAGACCAGATCGCCGCGTGATGTCCGCAGGCGTGAGCACGGTCTTTTTGATGCGAGCCCCGGGGCATCGGGTGCGTCCTCCGGGTGGCGTGATCACGTCGATGATCTGGTCGCCGCCAGGGCAGTCGATGCCGTGCACCCGGGCCGTGCTGCGCCCTGCGATGACCGCGTCGGGCATCACTGAGGCGATCGCGAACGCCCGGGTCCAGAACGTCTCGGGCACGCCCACGAGTACGAGCGCGCCACACTCCATTCGCCGCCAGATTCCGCGCTCGATCCGGTGTCGCTGCTGGCGTGGGGTCAGCCCGACCTGTTCGATCACCGCCGGCATGACGACCCCATGGGTTCGTTCCACCGACGCCAACAACTCGGCTTCATCCATCGCCATCGCGTTGTCCCTTCATCGTGGAGATGTCGGGAAGCGCTGCGCGGCCTCCGATGCGCGGCCTCCGATGCGTGGCGTCAGTGTGCGGCGTCAGTGTACGGCGTCGGGGGCGGACGGTGCGACGCGAATCTGTGCGGGTCGCGAACTTTGTGCCAAAAGCGACACGTGGTGTCACTTCCGGCACAAAGTTCGCGGCAGGTCGCGCAGGCGGGGCGCGGCAGGCGCGGGGCGGGCGGGGCAGGCGGGGCGGACGGGGCAGGCGGGGCAGGCGCGGGGCGGAACTAGCCTGCGCTCGTGTCTCGCATCGCGCTCGTTACCACCGACCCGGGGGAGATCGGCTTCGACGATCCCGATCTCATCCCGCTGCTCGAAGCCATCGCTGCGGCCGGCCACGAGGTCACCACGGCGAGTTGGCGCGACGACTCGGCGCCGTGGGAGCGCTTCGACCTGGCGGTGATCCGCAGCCCGTGGGACTACATGCATCACGAGCGGCGGTTTCTCGAATGGCTCGAGGCGGTGGCGCAGCGCACGTCGTTGTGGAATCCGCCCGAGCTGATCGCCTGGAACCTCAACAAGCGGTATCTGCTGGAACTCGACGTGCACGGGGTGCCGGTCGTGCCGACGCTGTTGGCGACGTCGCCGTCGGAGGTCGGCGAGGCGATCGAGGCGATCCGTGATTCGGGCTTCGACGATGTCGTGGTGAAGCCGACGGTGTCGGCCGGTTCGATCGACACGGGGTTGTTTGCGGCGAACGATCCGGCGGCGATGGAGCTCGCTCGTCACATCCTGGAGATCGGCAAGACGGTGATGGTGCAGCCGGCGATTCCGTCGGTCGCCGAGGTCGGCGAGCGGGCGCTGGTGTTCTTCGACGGCGAGTTGTCGCACGCGTTCAGCAAGGGCCCGCTGTTGACGCACGGCGGGGGACTGCGCTCGGGCACCTACACCGAGGTGCTCGAGTTCGTGACGGCGACGGTGGATGAGATCGATGTTGCGTCCCATGCGATGGAGGTCATTGCGCGGATCGCCCCGGGCCTCGATGGTGCGGCGCCGCTGTATGGGCGCCTCGACCTGGTCGCCACCGACGACGGTCCGCTGCTGTTGGAGGCCGAGCTGTTCGAACCCTCCTACAACGTGTGGCTGGCGGAGGGGTCGGCGCAACGGTTCGTCGCAGCCCTCGAGCGCCGACTCGACCACTGACTCGACTACTGACCCGAGCGCTGCCGAAACCGGCTGCCGAAACCGGTAGCGATCAGGAGGCGCAGGCGCCGGCGTCGTGCGCGGTGATGTGTCCGGCCTGGTGCAGCCATCTGTAGGTGTCGCGCATGGTGTCGGCGACGGGGCGCAGCGTCACGCCGAGTTCGAGCTCGTTCGCGGTCGAGTCGTACGGGCAGGCCTGGGTGGCCTCGACCATCGTCTCGTGGCTGAGCTCGAAGTCGACGGGCAGGCGCAGATGCGTGAGGTCGACGAGCCGGCCGACCCCTCGAAGCGCGGCGCCGGGTGCGGGGTAGCGCCGCACGTGACGGCCGCGCACCTCGTCGCACACGTCGAGAAACTGCGCCCACGGCAGGTAGTGCCCGCCGGCCATGATGCGTCGGGGTCCGTGGCCGGGTTCGAGCATCGCGGCGACCATGGCGGCGAGGTCGCGGACGTCGATCAGGTTGAATCCCGACGAGGTCATCGGCATGGAACGGGTCGAGGAGATGGCCATCGTGTGCACGGCGGTGACGCTCGGCGAGTCGGGGCCGGTGACCGCCGACGGATAGATGGTGGCGACGGGAACTCCGGCGGCCTGCATGCCGCGACACATCCATTCGCAGTCGACTTTCGAGGCCGAGTAGCCGTTGGTGGATTGGCGCAGCGGCGCATCGATGGTGGTGAGCGGCGGCGTCGACTGCAGCACCGACACCGAACTGACGTGCACGATCGGGTCGCATCCGGCTCGGGCCGCGGCGCCGAGCACGTTGGCCGCGGCGACGGTGTTGGTGCGGTGGGCTTCGGCGGCCTGACGGCGGTGAAGTGCGACCATCGCCGCGGCGTGTACGACGGCGTCGCACCCGTCGATCGCGGCGCCGACCGTGGCGGGGTCGGTGACGTCGCCCACCACGAGGTCGCAGCGGTCGGCCGCCTCGCCGAGTAGTGCCCGCGCCTTGGCCGGGTCGCGCACCAGCAGTCGCAGGTCGTGGCCGGCGGCGTCGATGGCCCGCACGGCGTGTGATCCGACAAAGCCGGTGGCTCCCGTCACGAGCACCTTCACCGTTCGCCTCCTCTGATTCGTCGCGATCATCGTCGCTGGCGCTCGCTGGCTGCGGTCGCCGCGTCGCCTGTGTGGGCGCCGCGACGTCACGATATCGATCCGGTTCGCGCCGTGTCAGAACCCATCAGTAGGGTGTGGTCCATGGCCCGGACCCGAGTCTCCACGTCGACGGCGAACTTCGGTTCCGGGCGCCGCGAGGCACACGACGCCTCGGCGTTCTACGACCGTTTCGTCGCCCCGGAGATCTCCACCGACACGACGGTGAATCCGCCCGCCGAGGTCGACGTCATCTACGAGGCCGATGCGCGTTCGATGGACAAGGTCGCCGACAACTCGGTGGCGCTCGTGGTCACGTCGCCGCCGTATTTTGCGGGCAAGCAGTACGAAGAAGACCTCGGGGTCAACGGGGTTCCGGCGGATTATCTCGAGTACCTCGAGTTGTTGCGTGACGTGTTCGCCGAGTGCAAGCGGGTGCTCGAACCGGGCGGGCGGATTGCGGTGAATGTGGCGAATCTGGGGCGGCGGCCGTACCGCTCGTTGTCGGGCGATGTCACCGCCATCCTGCAGGATCTCGGGTTGTTGTTGCGCGGCGAGGTCGTGTGGTGGAAGGGGCGTGCCGCGGGCGGTTCGTGCGCATGGGGGACGTTTCAGCGCCCGTCGAATCCGGTGCTTCGCGACGTGACCGAACGCATCGTGATCGCCAGCAAGGGTCGCTTCGACCGTGCGCTCACCCCAGCGCAGCGCCTGGCGGACGACCTGCCGTCGACGGCCACGATCTCGCGCGAGGAGTTCATGGAGGCGACGACCGACCTGTGGGAGATCCCGCCGGAGCGGGCGACCCGTGTCGGCCATCCCGCCCCGTTTCCGGTCGAGCTGCCGTTGCGGGCCATCGAGCTGTACACCTACGTCGACGATGTCGTGCTCGACCCGTTCATGGGGTCGGGCAGCACTGCGGTGGCGGCGGTTCGGTCCGGGCGCCGGTTCGTGGGTTTCGACATGGACCCGAACTACATCGAGATCGCGAATCGTCGGGTCGACGAGGAGCGCGAACGCATCGAGGTGTCGGCGGAGGGCGGGGTGGGCTCGGACGTCCACGTCGAGTTGCGTGCCGACGATTTTCGTGGCCCGGTCGACGACAGCCTCAAGACGGCGATTCGCGATGGGCGTCAGGTGCGCGAGTTGGCCGAGATCGTGTTGCGAGACGCGGGGTTCAACGACATTCGTGTCGACGTGAAGCCGCGGGGGTTGGGTATCACGTTGAGTCTGGTGGCCGCCGATGCGGGCGGACGCGACTGGGCCTTCGACGTGACGGGAGCCTTGACGACGGTGCGCGGCGGCCTGCGACGCACCGACAATCTGTGGAAGTCGCTCGCCACCGCTGCGGTTCTGCATGCCGGGCAGACCGCGGGCGGTGACGGCGGCGATGGCAGCGGCGGCGGCGATGCCATGCCGCTGGTGTTGATGACCACCGACGTGCCGAAGAAGGGGTCGTCGGGGTGGCGTGCGTTGCAGACGGTGATGGGGGAGGGCCGCGCGGTGTTTGATGTGGTGGAGGTCCTGAACCCCGAACATCACGAGCGCCTCGCCACCTACGCCCGCGCCAGCTCGTTCTCCGATAACCAGTGGTCGTGATCACGACCACTGGTTATCGGAGAACGAGCAAGGCGGCAGGCTTTCGCCACGTTCGCCACGTGGGGTCGGTGCAAGTAGCCTTGCGCCGGTGAATCTGGCCGTGCTCGCCTCCGGCAGCGGGACCCTCCTCGACGCGATTTTGACTTCAGGGCTGCCGATTTCGGTGGTCGGGGTCGATCGCACCTGTCGGGCCGAAGAGGTCGCTGCGGCGCACGGGGTCGAGTGCATCAAGATCGAGCGCGGCGACTTCACCCCCGCCTTCGACCGCGAGGCCTACGACGCCCGCTGGGTCGAGGCGCTCGCGCCCTATGAGCTCGATCTCATCGTGATGGCGGGGTACGGCACGATCCTCAGCGAAGTGATGCATGCCGCCTACCCGCATCGCATCCTCAACACCCATCCGGCGTTGTTGCCGTCGTTCAAGGGCTGGCACGGGGTGCGTGATGCGCTCGACTACGGCGTGAAGGTGACCGGATGCACGGTGCACATCGCCACGCTCGGCGTCGATGAGGGGCCGATCCTCGCCCAGGAGGCGGTGCCCGTGCTCGACGACGACGACGAGGCGAGCCTGCACGAGCGCATCAAGGACGTCGAGCGTCGTTTGTATGTCGACACGATCCGTCGTGTCATGGAGACCCCGAACCTGTTGCTCGGCCGCCGCGCCGACGCCACGGCCGACCCCGGCTGATGACCCCGGCTGATGACCCCGGCAGATGAAGCCGACCGAAGGAGTTGTGTGAGATGAGAGCGCTGCTGAGCGTCTACGACAAGACCGGCGTGGTGGAATTCGCCACGGCGTTGCACGAACTCGGCGTCGAGTTGATCAGTTCCGGCGGCACTGCGAAGGCGATCGCCGCGGCGGGCGTCCCGGTGACCGACGTGGCCGAGTTCACCGGGTATCCGGCGATGTTGGGGCACCGGGTCGTGACGTTGCATCCGCTCGTGCACGGGGCGATCCTCGCCGACCGCAACGACGCCGATCACCAGGCCGACATCGAGCGCTACGACATCCGCCCGATCGATCTGGTGGTGGTGAATCTCTATCCGTTCTCGTCGGATCCCAGCGTGGAACTGCTCGACGTGGGCGGGCCGACGATGGTGCGGGCCGCGGCGAAGAACCACGAGTTTGTGGGCGTTTTGGTCGACCCGACCGATTACGACTCGGTGCTCGACGAGATCCGGGCGAACGGCGAGTTGTCGTCGGGGTTGCGTCGGCGCCTGGCCCGCAAGGCGTTCGCGGTGACCGCGGCCTACGACACCGAGATCGTGCAATGGCTCGACTCGCTCGACTCGCCCTCGGGTGTCGCCGACTCGCCCGCCGCTCCTGAAGGTGACGCGCAGCCCGACGCCGCCGCGCAGCTCCCCGAAACCCTGCACATCGCCGCGGTCCGCTCGGAGGTGTTGCGTTACGGGGAGAACCCCCATCAGGTCGGGGCACGTTATGTCACCGCCAATGGCGATTCCTGCTGGGAGAGCGCGGTCGTTCACCAGGGCAAGGCGATGTCGTATCTGAACGTGTACGACGCCGATGCCGCGTGGCGGTTGGTGTGGTCGCTCGGCGAGGAACGTCCCGCCGCGGTGGTCATCAAGCATGCGAACCCGTGTGGGGTGGCGGTGGCCGACACGATCGAGGAGGCGTACCGCCTGGCACACGAGTGCGATCCGATCTCGGCCTTCGGGGGCATCGTGGCGTTGAACCGCCCGATGACCAGGGCGGTTGCCGAGTCGTTGGTGAACGTGTTCACCGAGGTGGTCGTGGCCGAATCGTATGAGCCGGGTGCGCTCGAGGTGCTGGGGTCCAAGGAGAACCTGCGGGTGATCGAAACCCGTCGCCCGGTCGCGGCGGCGCTCGACGTCCGCGGCATCGAGGGCGGGTGGTTGGTGCAGACGACCGACGTGGTCACCATCGATCGTTCGGCGTGGAAGGTCGTGACCGACCGGGCGCCGTCGGATGCGGAGATGATCGACCTCGAGTTGGCGTGGAAGGTGGCGGCGAAGGTCACCTCGAACACGATCGTGTTGGTGAAGGACGGCCAGGCGGTCGGCATCGGTGCGGGGCAGCAGAATCGCCGCGACTCGGGTCGGATCGCAGCGGAGAAGGCCGACGGCCGCGCGGCGGGCGGCGCGTGTGCGTCGGATGCGTTCTTCCCCTTCCGCGACGGGCTCGACGCAGCGATCGAGGCGGGGGCGACCGCGGTGATCCAGCCGGGCGGGTCGATCCGCGACCAGAAGGTCATCGACGCCGCGAACGAGGCGGGCATCGCCATGGTCTTCACCGGCGAGCGTCACTTCAAGCACTGAGGCTTCGGGCGCCGCGCGGCTCGGCGCCGCTCGGAGCGCTCGGCACCGCTCGTTCGTTTGCTCGCGAAGTTTCTGCCAGAAACGACATCACGTGTCACTTCTGGCAGGAAGTTCGCGCTACGCGGGTTCGGTCCAGAGCGATGCGATCGGCGCGGCGGCGATCCGGTCGGAGAGTGCGAAGAGAGACGGACCGGTGTGGAGGACGACGCCAGCGACGAATCGTTCGCCGAGCGTGTCGCGCAACCATTCGATGTGGGCGCCGTCGGCACGGCTCGGCGCAGAGGATGCTTTCACTTCGATCGCGATGACTCGATCTCCGCTGAGTTCGACGAGGAGGTCGATTTCGCGGCGGCCGTTCTTGTCGCGGAGATGGAAGAGCCGTGGTCGAGGTCCGCTCACCGCCAGCTCCAGATCGAAGTTGTGCAGCGACGAAGGTGTCGATCCGCGACCCAGGATGTCCCCGTCTCATGACGCTGCGGGCGTCCATGCGGAGTGCTGCGCCGATGAGCGACGCATCGGTGATGTAGCGCTTCGGCGTCTTGACGAGTCGCGAGAGTCGATTCGTGAGCCACGCGGGCACGGCATCGAGGACGAACAAGTTCGAGAGAAGCCGCTCGTAAGCGTTTGCCGTCCGCCGGTCGACGGCCGCGGCTCCGAAGATCGTGTTGTCAGCCACAATCCCCGCGGAGTTGAGCGCCAACGTCTCAAAGTACCGCTCCAACAGGACGGGATCTCGACCCGATATGTCGACCGCGTCGCGCGTCAGCAGCTGATCGAGGTAGCTGGCGAGCCAGCGTTCGCGACCTGATCCGTTTAGCCTGAGCGCCGCGTCCGGGAATCCGCCACGAAGCGCCAACTCGATGTAGCCGACAAGGTCCGGTGGCGCTGTTGGTGTGCCGAGCGCCATTGGATCACCAGCGGCCAGTACCGCGAGCGGACCCCGTTCGCCGATGGACCCTACGATTTCGCGCTCGGACAGCCCCCACATGTCGAGACGGATCAGCCGACCGGTCCCGGGCCATGTCTCGGCCACAAGGTCGGCCCGAATGCTGCCCGTCAGAATGAACCGACCAGGCCGACTGTCATCGTCCACGGCACGCTTGACTGCACCGAGCACGCCAGGAACGGCCTGCCACTCGTCGAGGAGCACCGGCTCATCAAAACTGGCGAGGGCCGCATCGGCGTCCGCGACGAACGCGGCCGCCTCGGCGGGCCGGTCGAGACGAACGACGCTTTTTGCGTACCGGCGAGCGGTCGTGGTCTTTCCGGATGCACGTGGTCCGACGACAAGTACAGCGGGGTGCACGCGGATGACCTCGCTGAGCTCGTCATCGAGGAATCGACGTACGTACTGATCGGACATGTCGCCAGGATACCGTCGCAGACCAGGCTTCGATGCTCATCTGGACCACCGCGCGATGTCGTTCTAGACCACTCACCGATGTCGGTCTGGACCGTCGGTCTGGACCGTCGGTCCGGGTGGTCGGCGCTGGGTGGTCGGCACGCGCTCGCCGCTCGCCGCCGCTCGGCGCTGCTCGTCCGCGAAGTTTCTGCCAGAAACGACATCACGTGTCACTTTTGGCAGAAAGTTCGCGAGGAGATCGGTGACCAAACGCCGCCATGAACGGCGTCGGGGCGGGGTCCGTAGTCGGACGCCCACCCCGACGACTGCTCGCCACAGCGAATGGGTGCATTTGGCGATGTGCCCACATCGGAAGTGGTGGCAATGTGCCCCAGCGGCACGGCGCCTCGTTCGACGGCACGGGTGTCGTCGTGCCGAGGCGCCTGAACAGCATTTCAACCGTTGAAGTTGAATGTCAAGACATTCTGATGAGGATCACCGCAGCTCGCTGGCCGCCGTATCGCCTCGCCGGTTGCCGTACCGCCCCGGCCGCCCCGGGCGCTCTGTGGGTAAGCCGCTGTGGGCAAGCCGTTCTGGTGGGGTCAGACGGCTTGTGTCTGGTCGAGCAAGCCGGACAGCTCGATTGATGCTTGGAGGTTCGCGTTGGCCGTGTTGTGGCTCAGCCAGAGTGTGACTGCGGCCGCGCGCACATCATCGGGTTCGCCCTCAACGCCGAGTCTCGTGCACAACCTGGACACGGTGAGCGGCTGGGGCATCTCTTCGCCGGGCCGCAGAAAGGCGTCGTCATCCCAGATTCGTTGATGGATGCTCACGTCAGCCTCCCAGTCAGATGGATTCAATGGCTCGCTCGATCGATCGATTCTGGCATGGCTCAGCGCTGGTCGAGGATGGCACGCAACGCGGCGACGGCGTCCTGGGGGTGTTCGACGCTGACGGCGAAGCGCTTGCCCGACCGTCGGGTGACCTCGAGTGCGTCGCCGCGGCGCAACACCACGGCTCGCCGGCCGCGTCGTGACCGCACGCCGAAGCCGCCGAATTCGCCCATCGGGTCGATGTCGATGAGTTCGACCGATTCGATGTCCTCGATCGGCACGCGGAATCTCGGAAGTCCGAGGATCGAGCGCACGGCGAGCCCGGTTCGGTCGATCTCGACGTTGAACACGCTGGTCGACGCGATGAGTACCGCGAGGAGGATTCCGACGAACGTGAGCGGTGCGGCGCTGACCAGGTTGTTGCCGAACAGCCACCGGCCGAGCCCCACCAGGAACAACCCGGCGGCGGCCACGCTCAACGCGATAAGCGGTTTGGTGGCGAAACGTGCGACCCCGTGCCACGAGCCGCCAGCCCCAGCGCCGCCATGAGATGAGTCGGCCGCGGGGATAGGGGTCGCCGAAACCCGGGTGCCGGGCGATTCCTGGGCGGGTTGGATGAACCACCCCAGCGCACCGACGGCGAATCCGATCGCCAGCGAGTAGACGGGGATGGCGAGGCCGAGGCGCACGTCGTTGGTGTCGGTGAGGCCTCGTTGGGCGAGCGTGAGCCACGTCGACAACACGGTGACGAAGGTGGTGATGCCGGCCGACACCGCCCCCATCATCCGATAGGTCGGCCCTCGGCCGCCTCGGCGGATTCCCGGAAGGGTGGTCACTCCGAGCAGCAGGGGGAGCCCGTATCCCAACACGAATGTGAGGGCGAGGTTCCACCACGGCGAGGCGAAGGAGTTGGGGCGTCCGTTGGTGCCCCAGTGGATGGCGATCTGGTCGGGCAGGTCGCCGAGGATGGCGATCTGAACAACGAGTGCGACGGTGGTGACGATCGACGGCAACGCGATGGCAGCGAGGCTGAAGCGACTGACGACCGTGGAGGCGTCGGGCCCCGGGGTGTCGGGCCCCGAGGTGCCGGGCGGCGTGGTCACGGTCATGCCGCCCCACCGAGCCCACCGAGCCCGCCAAGCCCGCCGAGCCCGCCAAGCCCAACCACCCCGATGTCGTCGATCAGCCACCGACGAGCCGTTGCCGCCGTCGTGAAGTGGTGCGAGCGGATGCCGAGTGCGGTTGCGGCCTCGACGTTGGCGAGCGAGTCGTCGAGGAACACACAGCGGTGCGCTTCGAGATCGTGCCGTTCGAGCAGCAGTTCGTAGATGCGGGGGTCGGGTTTCGCCATGCCCACAGCGCCGGACAACACGTAGTCGTCGAACTTGTGAAACACGGGGTAGCGCTCGAGGGTGAGGGCGAAGGTCTCGGTGCTGAAGTTCGACAGTCCGAGCACCCGGTGCCCGGCGGCCAACAGGTCGTCGATGAGCGCCTCGGTGCCGTCGACCATGCCGGGGATCGTTTCGATCCAGCGGTCTCGCCAAGCGAGCAGCGGCTCTTCGTGGTGGGGGTGTTGGTCGACGAGTTCGCCGACGACGTCGGCGAGCGGGGTGCCGAGGTCGCAGCGCAGGTTCTCGGCCGGGGTGAGCACGGTGGAGAGAAACTCGTCTACCGCGGCGTCGGTGTGGAAGAACTCGCTGAACAGCGCTCGCATCGACCACTGGACGACGACGTTGCCGAAATCGAAAACGACCGCGTCGACACCCGAGCTGAGGCGGGCATCGAGGCCCGTGCTGAGGCGAGTGTCGGTCGAGGTCGGCTGAGTCATGTCCAACAGGCTATGGCCGACCGGTGACAGCGGGGGTCGGTGACCAGCGGCGGTCGCGCTCTCGTTGCGTTCCCCGCGCGGGCGGCGTACCCTGCTGCCAACGGCCGAGTCGTGCGCACAGGGCGTGGGTGCGGCCGGGTATCGAAACCGCGGTTTCCTCAGTACGAACGAGTATGAAACGGAAACCAGTCATGTCGATGACCGAAGCACGCCGTCATGAGATGTACGACGGCTTGATCAAGTCGCTGGGCAAGGAAACGGCGGACATCTTGATGGAAAATCTTCCACCGGTGTACTGGGGCGACGTCGCCACGAAGGCCGATCTCGAACACCTGAACAACGCACTGTCGCTCAAGATCGACCATGTCCGTTCGGAGGTGTCTGGAGAGATCGCCTTGTTGCGTTCGGGTATGTCTGGCGAGAACGCCTTGTTGCGTTCGGACGTGGAGGGCGAGTTCGGCAAGTTCCGTTCGGACGTGGAGGGCGAGTTCGGCAAGTTCCGTTCGGAAATGGCGGGCGAGTTCGGCAAGTTCCGTTCGGAGATGGCGGGCGAGTTCGGCAAGTTCCGTTCGGAGATGGCGGGCGAGTTCGGCAAGTTCCGTTCGGAGATGGCGGGCGAGATCGCCTTATTGCGCGCCGATATGGCTGCCGAGATCAGCGACGCGTTGCGGAAACAGTTCGTGTGGTTCGTCGGAGTCGTCATTGGGTTGTTGGCAATCCCGGGGGTCTGGGAACGTCTTCCGTGGTGAACGTTCCGTGGTGAACGTTCGGCGGCCCACCGGCCAAACGACCGCGTAAATCCGCCCGTTGACCTCTTTGTCACGGCTCCCGTACAGTCGCAAGGTCCATCGGGAGCGTCCGCGCTCTACGCTTGGGGCTACGGAGTTCCAGCCATCGCGTTGAACTCCGAGCACTAGAGGGGAGTGTGTGGTGCTGAAGCGATCGAAGAGCGCGCCGAAGGCCGGTGAATTCCAGTCGAAGGGCGCTACGGGCATGATGCCCGGAGCGTCGGGTTCGGGCCGGTTGGAAAGCGAGCTTGAGAGCTGGTTGGGCGCCGAGCGCCCGATGTTTGGCGAGCTGGCGTTGGGCATGGGCGCCATCGATGCCGAGCGGTTGACCAATGCGCTGGCGCTTCAACGCGAACAGGGCGGCAAGATCGGCGAGGTGTTGGGGCTCGAGGAGCAGACCATCACAGCGATCCTGAGCACGCAGTTTGCGATCCAGGTCGCTGATTTGCGTAATGAGGAGCCACAAAAGGAGGCCCTCGACCGGGTGGGCGAGGAGTTGGCTCGCCACTATCACGTGTTGCCCCTTCGAATCGACGAGGAGAACCGAACCTGGATCGTCACCAACGACCCCCGCGACGACGAGGCGATTCGTACGTTGACGGTGCGTTGCGGTCGCATCGGCTTGTTGTTGGGCAACCGCTCCGATATCGAAAAGCTGCTGCACAGCGCGTATTCGGTGTTGAAGGACGCCCAGGTTTTCGTTCAGGCTCACCAGCTCACCGAGACGAAGTCGCCGCAGCAGCTCGCTGACGAGCCGACCGCGAGGGTGGACGAGAACGCCCCCGTGGTGCAGGTGGTGAACCGCATCGTCACCCAGGCGGTGCGCCAGCGGGCATCGGATGTGCATATCGAGGCGCAGACAAGCGGCATCCGCGTGCGCTACCGCGTCGATGGCGTTCTGAACGAGGTGCTGAACCTGCCGTCGTCGATGGGGGCCGCGATTTCGAGTCGCATCAAGGTGATGGCCGAGTTGAACATCGTCGAGAAGCGCCGTCCCCAGGACGGTCAGTTCGGCTTTGAGGTCGACGGTCGTCCGATCGATGTGCGCACCTCGGTGGTGGCGACGGTACACGGCGAAAAGATCGTGCTTCGTATTCTCGACAAGCAGCGTTCGCTCATCGGCTTGCGCGACCTGGGCATGCCCGAGCAGTTCATCGCCGACTACTCCAAGATCGTCAAAGCGCCGCTCGGCATGTTGTTGGTGACCGGGCCGACGGGTTCGGGTAAGACTACGACGTTGTACGCGACGCTCGCCGAGATGAACGATCCCACCAAGAACGTGGTGACGGTTGAGGATCCGGTCGAGTACCAGTTCGACGGCATCAACCAGATGCAGATCTCCGAGTCGGCCGGCATCAGTTTCGCGGATGGACTGCGCGGCATTCTGCGCCAGGACCCCGACACGATCCTGGTGGGCGAGATCCGCGACATCGAAACCGCGCGTATCGCCATGCAGGCGGCCTTGACGGGTCACTTCGTGTTGAGTTCGCTCCACGCGGTGGATGCCATTGCGGCGGTACACCGCTTCACCGACATGGGCATCGAGCCGTTCCTGGTCGCCTCGGCGGTGTCGGGCGTGGTGGGTCAGCGGCTGTTGCGCCGCAACTGCCCGTCGTGTTCGGTGCCCGAGAAGCCGTCGTCGGATCGGGTGCGCCTGGTGGCAGCCCAACTGGGCACGGCGAAGGCGAATTTCCGCCGCGGCGAGGGGTGTGCGAGCTGTGGGTTCACGGGCTATCGCGGCCGTGTGGGTGTGTATGAGTTGTTGACGATGAGCGACCGTTTGCGCCACATGGTCGTCGACCGGGCCACTCACTCGGAGATGCGCAAGGTTGCGGTGAACGAGGGCATGGTGACGATGCAGACCCAGGCCTTCCAGATGGTGGCGAACGGCCAGACCACGATTGAGGAAGTGTTGCGAGCCGTGTACGCGCCGGGTGTGGAACTCGGCGGTGACGCGTTTGGTGAACTCATGCCGGGCAAGGGGCAGATTGAGGCCACGTCTGGCGCCGACTCGACCGCACAGCCTGTTCTCTCGGTGGGTGCCGGACAGCAACGCCAAGCGTTCATTGCTGATGGCGAAGGCTACATCGATTCCGCTGACGCAGCACCGAATGCAGGAGCGGCCGAGCCGGAGCCTTCACCGGTCGCCGCAGCGACCTTTGATGGAGGTTTGGGATGACCGATTCGGCGATTGATGTCAGATTCCGCTACGAGGCGGTCAACCTCGACGGCGAGAACGTCAAGGGCATCATCGAGGCTCCGAGCGCGTTGATCGCTCGTAACCGGCTTGCGGTGCAAGGGGTTCGGGTCACCAAGATCTCCGAGAAAAAGGGGCTCCAGATGGAGCTCACCAAGGAGAAGGTGCCGCTCGTTGAGATCATGCATTTCTCGCGGCAGATGGCGACCTTCATCCGCTCGGGTATCCCGCTGCTCGAGGCTCTGGAGACCCTTGGCCGCGACGTCAAGAACAAGCGGTTTCAGCAGGTGCTCGGCGAGGTTGCCGAGAAGGTGGGTAACGATGGTGTGACGCTGGGCGACGCGATGGGCATGTACGCAGAGGTGTTCCCCAGCTACTTCATGGCCATGCTGCGTTCGGCCGAACTCACCGGCAAGATGGACGAGGCCTTCGAGCAGCTCTACAAGTACATCCGTCGTGACGTGCAGTTGCAGAAGCAGGTCCGCAAGGCGCTCATTTACCCGGTGATTCTGTTGGTGGTGGCCTTTGGTGTGGTGGCGATCATCGTGATCTTCGTGATTCCGAAGTTCGCGGAGTTCTTCGAGAGCTTCGATGCCGAGCTGCCCTTGCCGACCCGGATGTTGATGGCGGTAGCAGACTTCGTGTCATCAACCGCTGGCGCTGTCACCGGCGTGGTGCTGGTTGTCGCCATCATCGGCGGGATGCTCTATCTGCGCACGAAGGGCGGTCAGCGGAACCTGCACGCGTTTCTGCTCAAGGTTCCGGTGCTCAGCACCGTTGTCGTCTATGGCGCAACCGAGCGTTTCACCCGTGTGTTGTCGGTGCTCCTCGAGGCCGGTGTGCCGCTGGCCGACGCCATGCCCTCGGCGATCGACTGCACGACCAACGTGATCTTTCGCGAACGCCTGGCGGTCGCGTCGAAGAGCGTCATGATGGGCGCGGGCTTCGCAGAGCCGATCGCTCAGACCGAGTTGTTTCAGCCGACGACCATCTCGATGATCCGTGTCGGCGAACGTACGGGCGAACTCTCCGAACAGCTCAACAACGCCGCCAGCTTCTATGAGGAAGAAATGGATTACGCGGTCGACAAATTGACTGCGTGGTTCGAGCCGCTGGTGCTGTTGATCATCGGCGTCGTGGTCGGCTTCGTTGCGTTGGCGATGGTGAGTGCGATGTACGGCATCTACGGCCAGGTCGATGTGAACGACATGTAACGTCGACACACTTCAGGATTTCCTCAAGGAAATCCAACGAACGCCTTGACGGGCGTGACGATTGTCGCTTGACCTTAAACGTCATCGGTCGTCAATTCGTGCCGGGATCCACGAGCCGCACTGGCTCATCCGCCCGATAGGGCGCTGAACTGAGGGAGACAACTTTCATGAACAAGCTTCAACAGCGCGTTCAGCAGCGTGGTCAGGGTGGCTTCACCCTCATCGAACTGCTGGTCGTCATCGCCATCCTTGCCATCCTTGCTGGCGTCGTCGTGTTTGCGGTCGGCAACTCGACCAAGAATGCGTCGATCACGGCATGTCAGACCGAAGGTGCATCACTCGTCACCGCAGCGTCTGCCGCGAAGACGGCCAACCTTGTCAACACCACGCCTGAGGACATCCACCAATACCTCGATAAGGCTAGCGTGGCGGCTTTGAACTCCTCGCTCAAATACTTCTCGGTGGCTAGCGACCTGGCCACTGCGACCCCAACAACTGGTGCCGTGTTCACCCGCACGAACACTGGCAAGGTGTCGACGACGGATTGTCCCGCCCCGGGTGCCGTGTTGCCGTAGTCCACGCTTAGCGTGATCTGAACGAACCGGGCCCTTCGGGGTCCGGTTCTTCGCGTTTTGTGTAAGGTCCGTGGCGGCCGATAGGGGGATGATGTCGAACACCGAACTGCTCGAACCGCTGCTTGGATACCTGTGGCAGGTGGGCGCGACCGACCTGCACATCTCCGCGGGTGACACCCCGCGGATTCGTGTCGATGGTAAGCTTCGGGCGATTCCCGAGGCCCCGGCGGTCGGTGCCGAGTTCGTCGACCAGGCGATTCAAGGGTTGCTGAGCGACCTCGACTACCAGTCGTTTCGCAACCAGCGCCAACACGACTTCGCGTTCAGTTGGGGCACCACGGCACGCTTTCGTGCCAACGCCTTCTACCAGCTCGACCAGCCGGCGTTGGCGTTGCGCCTGATTCCTCATCAGATCCCCACGGCCGACCAGCTCGGCCTGCCCGCAATCACCAGGGAGCTGATCCACCGTCCGCACGGCCTGGTGCTGGTCACCGGCCCCACCGGTTCGGGTAAGTCGACGAGCCTTGCGGCGATGATTGGCGAGATCAACGCCACCAAGCCGGTGCATATCCTGACCATCGAAGATCCGGTGGAATACATCCACCCCTCCAGAATGGCGCTGGTCAACCAACGCGAGGTGGGCGCCGACACCGTCAGCTTCGCCGACGCACTCCGAGCCGCCCTGCGCGAAGACCCCGACGTCATCCTCGTGGGCGAGATGCGCGACCCAGAAACCATCGGGCTGACCTTGACCCTCGCGGAGACCGGTCACCTCGTGTTCGCGACACTGCACACCAACGACGCCAGCCAGACCGTCGACCGTGTCATCGACGTGTTCCCGGCCGAACAGCAGGACCAGATCCGCACCCAGTTCTCAATGTCGCTCGCGGCGGTCATCTCCCAGCGGCTGGTTCCTCGGGCGACCGGAGGCCGAGTTGCAGCCTATGAGATCCTGCTCGGCACCTCCGCGGTCGCCAACCTCATCCGCGAAAACAAGGTCCGTCAGCTTCGAAACATCATCGCCACCGGTCAGCGTGAGGGGATGATGGTACTCGAACAATCGCTCGCCCAGTTGGTGAACCAGCAGATCATCACGTACGAGGCGGCACTGGAAGCATCGGTGCACCCTGAGGACATCACCGCTCACGCTACAGGTGGGGCTGGCGGCCAGGCCCGTTACCTCTGATGCTTGCGCTGACGGCGAGTCAGGCATGGACCCTCACCGTCTTTGGGGCGCTGCTCGGTGCCGCCATCGGTTCGTTCTGCTGCGTGATTATCGAACGGATGCCCGTTCAACTCGATGAACCGAACGAATGGGGCGACGCCTTCGACACCCGGCCATGGCGTGAGGTCGTCGGCGGTGAGAGCCGGTGCTCGTCGTGCGGGTCTGACATCCGGTGGATCGACAAGATCCCCGTGCTGAGTTGGTTCCTCCTGCGGGGCAAGTGCCGAACATGCAGCGAGCGGATCCCCGGCTTTCACCCGGTAGTTGAGTTTCTGGTGCCAGTGTTGGCGGTCGGGCTGGTCGCTGTTGCTGGGTGGGACTGGCGGTTGTTGCCAGCGCTGTGGTTGGTCCCCGTGGGCGTTGTGGTTTCGGCAATCGATTTGCGCACCTACATCGTTCCCACTCGAATCGTCTGGCCAGCGTTCTTTGTCGCCATCGTATTGTCGATTGCTGCATGCGCAGCCGGTGTCGAGTGGAGTCGACTGTGGTATGCGGCCCTCGGGGTGGTGTTTATCGCTGGACCGCTCGCTGTGCTGTGGTTCATCCTCCCGAATGCCATGGGATTCGGAGACGTGCGGCTTGCGACTCTTCTCGGGTGGGTCGTCGCGTTCTCTTCGACAGCCAACCGGATCGCGCATCTCGGGTTCCTGGCCGCCATCTTCTTCGTAAGCGCGTCGGTGATTGGCATCACGATGGGCATTGGCGGACTGATGGCTCAGGGCCGCAAGGCCAAGGTGCCGTTCGGGCCAGCGCTCTTTGTGTCAGCGATGCTGCTTGTGGCGCTCTCCCAACAGATTCTCGACCCGTTCTTGTGACGCGTTCTCCGGTCGCGCTTGGCCGGAGAACGGAGTTTCGACAATCGTGGCTTGGGCGTGAGCCTCTCGTCGCGGCCGAGCGCCAGCCGTCGACGATGAGGCTGCACCGGGGTGTGGAAAAACCTGACTTGGCGTCGGTTACGTTCACCGCCCGGAGCGGCCACCTGGTGGATCTACCTCACCACCGCGAGGACTTTTCTTGGCCACCAACGAGGACTATCGCAAGGCCATGGACGCCACGGCACTCGTGCTGCGGCCGACTGTTCAACTCGTGGTCGTGCCGTTATCCCAAATCCTGAACAGTTGGCCGTTTGGGCCGGCCGTTCCTGCAGGACCGGCGTTCCCGTCGCCAGTTGCCGTGCCGTTGTGGTTCACCCCGCCGCCAGAAGCCTTGGTCGAACCGGCGCCGCCGGTGCCGCCCGAGGCCGCAACGGTTGAGCGGGTGTAGGTGCTGGCAGTAGCGCTGAGCGTGCCCGTGCCGACGTGGACAACCGAGATCGACGGACCGCCGGCGCCACCGCCACCGCCAGCACCTCCACCGCCGGCGCCGCCGCCGCCGCCACCGCCGCCACCGGCGGAGCAGCACGACTTGTCGCCGCCTATCGCTCCGGTGCCACCGTTGCCACCACGTCCACCGGCTTGGCCGGCGCCGGCGTTGCCGCCGGCCGAGGAGGTAACCGTCACCGACGTGAGACTGACCGAGGCGTTGCTCGCGTAGATACCGAAAGAACCACCGCCGGACACGCCTCCGGTGCCTCCGACACCGCCGTTACCGCCACCGCCACCGCCGGCACCACCACCGCCGGAAGCACTGGCGGTCTTGCCTCCGCCTCCACCACCGCCGCCGCTGCCGGCAACGCCGTTGCCGCCGTTACCGCCGTTGGCAGGCGAGAAAAGGTCGGAGGCGACCAGCGCGTTGGATCCGGCCGTACCCGCGGTTCCAGCCGCACCCGCACCCCCGGCACCCCCGGCACCCGCGCTCGTGCTGCAGCCCGTCGTCGATCCACAGCCGCCGTTTCCGCCGGTACCGGGCGAAGCGCCGCCGCCGTTCGCCCCGGCAGCGCCGGACCCGCTGTAGTTGCCGCCTGTTCCTCCGGATCCGCCGGCGTTGGTCGTGCCGGTCCCACCCGCCCCGCCGGCGCCAGGCGCCGAAGGCCCTGTGGCGTTGCCGCCGTTTGCCCCGTTGCCGCCAGATGTCGCTTGCGCTGGCGCCGTGGCAGGAGCAGAGCCAGCCACGCCCGTGCCCGCTGTCACCGTGCTGTTCGTGATCGTTGCGCTTGAGTTGCCGACGACACGTACCCCGTATGCGCTTGAGCCCGAGCCCTGGGCATTGCCCGAAATGATCGTCGAGTTACTGATCGCCGCAGACGAGTTGCCGGCGATCAACACGCCCGTCGCGTCCTTGCCGGTCGCGCTCGTCACGGTCAGGTTGTCGATCGTCAGGCCCGTCGAATTGGTGAGTGCGACACCGATGGTGCTCACGGTCGCGGTGCCGGTCACGCTGACGGTGATGTTGCTGAGCACTGTCGCTGGGACCGACGGGGACAGGTTGGTTGCGGTGATCCCGGCCGAACCGGACACCTGCACAATCGTCGGGTTGGGGGTCGCTGGGGTTTGAAAGCTGCTGTCCAGGCCACCTGTGACGGAGATTCCCTGTCGCATGACCACCGCGTCGGTGTAGGTGCCACCCGCGACCAGCACCCGGTTGAGCCCCTGGTCATAGGCCCGAGAGACGCCCTTCGAAATCGTCTTGCACGGACTGGTGATCGACCCACAGGCGCTTCCGTCAGAACCATCGGTGCGCACAAACACCTTGTCGGAAACGACGTTGACCGTGGCGAGCGCGGTGAACGTCAACCCCAACTGATCGGTCGCCACGAGCTTGACCTGGTACTGGCCGACCGCGGTGAAGGTGTGTTGAACCGTCGACGTTGCGCCGTAACCGCACAAGGTGCAGGCGGCAACCGCCGCGGTTCCGTCGCCGAAGTCCCACGTCGTCGCGGCGTCGTTCAGTGGCTCCTCGAACGACGCGACCACACCCGTGAAGTCCACCTGCTGGTTCTCCACCACGTTGATCGGCGGGGACGGGCTCGTGATCTGCGCCGTCGGTCGCCGAAGGCGCGGCGAAATCGCCGTCGAATACCAATTACTCCACGTGCCCTCGGAGTTCTTCACCCGAAGACCGACCTGATAGGCGGGACACGTGTCGAGCACCGTGGTGAACGTGCGTTTCAACACCGCACCGCTGGTGAGCGTCTCGGCACTCGGCCCGCCCGTGATCCCCGACCCGCACGGCAGGCCCTCGGTGGTGGGCCCGCCCTGGTCGAAATCCCATTCCCATTCAACGAGCGCGTTGCCGCGCAGGTCGCGAGACAGCGCCGGATCGAACGAGATCTCGACGTTTCGTTGCGCGTCGGCCGGAGAGAACGTGAACTTCGCCTCGGGCCTGCAACCGGGACGGCAATAGGAGTCCGACCGCCGAGTCGCCACGGCAAGAATGCTTCGCAGCTCGGTATTGGCCGACTCGATCCTCAACCGCACGGTCTGACAATCGGGGTCCAACGAAGCGCCGTCGGACGCAACACACGACGCCGTCGCCGCCGCAACCCCCTCGGCCAACCCCTCGCCGGTGGTCGCAGCGGTGGTCGTGGTGGTCAACAGCGGGTCGGTCTGCGTGAAATCGGTCGACCCGGTGACCTCGGCGTTCGGACACGCCCGTCGAAACAGCGTCTGGCCCTTGCTCGTCAACGCGGTCGAGTCCGCCGCGAGCGAATACACGATGCGCTGCTTGGTGGCGGTGACCATCACCAGCTTCGGTGAACCACCCGAGCCGGTTCCCCCGGGGCAATCGAGCATCGGCGACCCCGTGGTCGGCGTCACGATGACGAGCGCGGTCGCAGCGTCGTTCACCAGCGTGCGGTTGATCCGATCGGTGCCCGCCTGGTCGATCGCCCAGCCACGAACCTGGCTGAGCGAACGCATCGACGTCATCGTCCAACCCGCCAGGCCCGCCAGCAGAATTCCCGCGAGCAACGATGCGATCATCACCTCGATCAGCGTGTATCCATGCTCGTTGCGGCGCCGATCGGTACGGCGGTGCGACGACGTGTGGTGCGGCGACGCGGTCAGGGAACGTCGGTGCATGTGATCCTCCACACCATCGTCGATGGCCACGACTTGAACGCGCCACCCAGGATGAACACCCAGCCGCCGGTGTCGGCAACCGGGCCGATGTCGGCAATCGGAGCGGGGGTCGGCGTGTTCGGCCCGTACCACTTCGTCGTGGCGATGATCGAGCCGTTCGTACGCTCGAGGGTCATCTGGCACTTCTTGCCGGTCGGGGCGTGGAACGCGTCGGCGAACGGAATGGGCAGAGGGTCATAAAGCGCCACCGACTCGCTGCCGACGCACCCCTGGAAATAGAAGTGCCACCAGCCATCGGTGCCGAGTTGCTCCAGGAACCTGTCCGAAGTGTCGGTCACCCCGCCGTAACAGCCGAGCGTCTTGTACACGGATCCCGTGACCTCGATGGTCTGCGGGGCGATCGTGGTCGTGGGCGCCGGAGTGGTGCTCGTCGGGGAAACGATGGAAATGACGATCGGATCCGAGGCGCCAACCCCGATCAGCCCGAGGCTGTCGGTCAGGCGGAGCTCCGCGGTGTAGGTGCCCGAGGAGGTGTAGGTGTGTGAGGTAGTGGCACAACTGCCGTCGGTGCACGACACCCGGGGCGAGCCGTCGCCGAAATCCCACTCCCACCGCACGATCGGCGACACCACCGGGGTGGGGCTCGTCGACGTGAACGTCTTGGTGGCTTGGGTGATCGTCTTGGGCGTCCACTCGAAGGTCACCGTCGGAGCGAGCGGCACCGAACTCGCCGGAGGCACCAGCCACCGCTCGGTTGCGGAAACCGTGACTCCCGACGAATCGGTGATCGTCAGCGTCACCACGGCATCGAAGGAGTCCGAACGTGCCCGATACACACACCGTGCGGCGGGGTCGTTGGGGTCGGAGGTCACGATGGTGGTCAGACCGTCGACGTCGGGGTTCTCGGTGGAGGTGGTCGGCGGGTCGGCGGCGCACTCGAACCGATACTCGACGATGTCCCGCGGCGAAAACGACCCCTCGCCAGACAACTGGAACCCGTACAACACATCGCCGGCGGTGCTGATCGGAGTGCCGACCAACACCACGAACATGTCGCGGGACAACGGTTCCGGATCGCGCTTCACCACGGTCGCTTCCAACGAACTGCCGCCGGAACCGACGCGAATCGTCACGTCCTGGGTGCCCTGATCCACCCCGGACTCACAGCCGGTGACATCGACGACCGTGAACGTCAGCGCAGTGCCGCCCTGATCGATCTGTTGTGAACTGAGTTTCGCCGCGTTCTCGTTTTTGTCGAACGCGTCCTGGTATTCGACCGTGTCCGCGCACCGCACGTAGGTGAGGCTCTTGACCACCTCGCCCATACCCGTCAACGCGATGCTGAGCCGACTCGTCTGGTTGCCACGAGCCGTCGACATCGAACTCGTCGCCAGCAGTGAGGCCAAACCGCCGACCACCAGACCGATAATCACGATGGCGACGAGAATCTCGGTGATGGTCTCACCGCGTTGGGTGCGCGGCCGGCTCGTGCTGGGGCGTGGGGTGTTGGAGTGTGGCGTGCGGGGGCGTGGGGTTCGGATCATGCGCATGACGCCACCTCGCTCACATCGACCTGTCCCACCTGCCACGCGCACACCGTTAGCGTCGAACCGGTCAACGGGGCGGAACCCTGCTTGTCCTCGATCCGCACCCGTGCCAGGCCGACGAGCCTGCTGTTCGAGTGCAATTCGATGGTCGCGATTCGCCCGTCGGAGGGCACCGCAGTCAGCGACGAGCTTTCACACGTCAGCGAATAGGGGCTCGGAAGCCAGGTCGGATTCGTCGACCAGCGCCCGACGCAACTCACCCCGACCGCCGCGGGATCGAGGCGATACTCGCGCACAGCCCGTTCCAGGTGACCGTCGGCCTGGCGCCACGCTGCTTGCATCTGAATCGTGCTGGCGGTGACTCGATTCACCGTGACCGAATACGCAGCGATCGCAATCGCGATGATGCTCGTCAGCACCATGCCGACGAGAACCAACACCAAGGTGGCGCCGCGTTGCGTTCGCAGATCCGGACTGCGGCGCTGCCGGCGGTGACGCGCTTCCAAGTCCATATGTGTCTCTCCCAGCGCTCGGGGTTCGGCGCCGAATTCGACGAAAGGCCATCTGACGGGGTGTCAGATAGCTAGGGGTCCTGGGCGCTGTCGCGGTGCCGGTTCTCAGGTTGGCCCGAGCCGGCCGGCCGGCGAGTTCAACACCCAAGTCGTGAGTAAGCACACAACTTGGGAGTTGGGTGTTGCGTGCGGGCCGTGGAAGTGGCTTGGCCCGCCGATGTTGTCGGCCGGAACGCCCGATTTCCCGGCAATAGTGAGTCCGCTTGCTCCAGCTGGCGACGACCACGAGCCTTGCCGGATGTCGACCCTTGCGAGTGTTTTCGCTCAACTTCTTGGTCCCACACCCAAGTCCAACACCCAAGTTGTGCGTAGCTGGGGAGTTGAACTGGTATGCTGAGCACCCGGTTGCATGAAGGACATGACCGTTGGTGGACCTCCAAGACCAAGTGGAAGCAGCAGTCGCTCGCTTGAGGCGCGCTCGGACGGACCTGCACGGCATTGAGGCCAAAGCAGCCGCTGGTGGCCTCCCTCAAAGTTGCATTGAGTCGGTTTCGGCATTCGCCAACGGAAGCGGTGGAATTCTCCTGTTGGGTTTGGACGAGTCGAACAACTTCGCCGCTGTCGAGGTCGACCACGAACGTTTAGCCGCCGACCTTGCATCAGCTTGTTCGGACCGCCTGGAGCCGCCGGTCAGGCCGGAGATCGACATCGTCGTGGTCGACGGTATGTCGATCGTGGCTGCGGTGGTCGACGAACTCCCATTCGCTCAGAAACCGTGCTTCGTTCGGACCCGAGGTATCGAACGCGGGTCGTTTCTGCGCACCCACGACGGGGACCGCGTGCTCACGACGTATGAAGTCCACGTCCTGCTTTCCGCACGCGGTCAGCCACAGGACGATGCGCAGCCGGTCGCCGGCGCTACGGTGGCCGACCTCGACGAGGGCCTTGTCGCTGCGCTGCTTCGGAGGCTTCGAAGCACGCGAGGGGCAGTCTTCGCCAACGCGAGCGATGAGCAGATTCTCCGGCTCATGCGCGTCGTCGTAGATTGCGAGGGTGGCCAGGCCGTTTCGCTAGCGGGCCTGCTGGCCCTGGGCCGGTATCCACAGCAGTTCTTCCCCCAGCTGGATGTTACGTTCGTCGCATTCCCCACAGTCGCCGGTGAACCGCTCGCCGATGGAACGAGGTTCCTCGACAACCAGTCGATCGACGGACCCATCCCGACGATGGTGGCGATGGCACTGACAGCGCTGCGGAGGAACATGAAGCGGCGGTCGGTGGTTGCCGGTTTGGGCCGCGAGGATCGGTGGGAGTACCCGGAAGAAGCGATCCGCGAGATCGTCGCAAATGCTCTGATGCATCGCGACTACAACGCCCTTGCTCATGGAACTCAGGTGCGGATTGCTCTCTACCCTGATCGGATCGAGTTCGGTAGCCCTGGGGGCCTGCACGGCCCGCTTGCCCGCGAGGATCTCCAGTCCGAGCCAGTCTCGTCTTCAAGAAATGCCCTACTAGCGAAACTTCTCGAGGATGTCGAGGTGCCGGGGACCGGCCGAACCGTTTGTGAGAACCGAGGATCCGGCTTACTCGCGACCGCGGCTGCGCTTCGAGAAGCGGGGCTTGAACCACTGGAACTGATCGACCTCGTCCGCGAGTTCCGTGTTGTTGTCAGAAACCACGGACTGCTCGATGACGACGCGATCCGTTGGCTATCCGAGATCGACACGACAGGGCTCTCCGATCGACAGCGCCTCGGCCTCGCCTTCTTGCACCGGCACGCGACGGTGACGAACCAGCAATATCGGGCGCTGACCGGCTGCGGCGCGCTGGACGCGACACGTGACATTACGGGTATGGCCGCCAGGGGCCTGGTCGAGAAGTCCAACGATCGACGTTGGGCGAAGTGGCACCTCGTCGCTGGCGACATGGCACCGACGAGCCAACCTCAGCTTGATTTCGGTGAGAAATCGAGACCGGCGACACGCAGAGGTCAGACGCGCGGTGACCGGCGGGGCGAGATAGCGTCGCTCCTCAGCAATGGCCCCCTGAGCACTCGCGACCTGGCAAACCAACTCAACATGAGCCCACAAGGGGTCAGGAATTGGATCCTTCGCATGGAGGCCGACGGTCAGGTTCGTGGGACGGTCTCGAATCGCAAAAGTCCAAAGAACCGGTGGATGCTCGTGACGTAGAGCGTTCGCGCCAACGTTCGGCTCGAACGTCGGTGGCTGGCGCGGGTGTGCGCTGGGGCGGCGGGCGGCGGTCGGCGGCTTTCAGCGCGTGTACGCGAGGATGAGTCCGACGGTTGCGATCGTGCCAGCCTGCATCGCGACCATGGTGCCGACCACCCATCGGAGTTGCTTGGCGAAGCCCGTCGCCATCGCCGCGTCGATCTTGTCGAACCGGGCGTCGATCTTGTCGAACCGCGCGTCGGTCTTGTCGAACCGGGCGTCGACCTTGTCGAATCGCGCATCGGTCTTGTCGAATCGAGCGTCCAGTTCGGTGCGCAGGTTGTCGAGGTCGGTTTTGGTAGCGAGTTCGGCAGCGCCTTTTGTGGGGAGGTGTTCCATGAGAGTGTTCGCCGATTCTTCGCCGAGTGCGGCGGTGAGGTCTTTGTGCATTGCGAGTCGGCTCGCGTCGGTGACAGCCATGTTGGTTCCTTCGTCGATGTGATCGTGGAGGAAACCGATTGCCGGGTTTCGAACGGCGCACAGGTCGGAGCCAACTGGCGGCGATCTGCGGTGCATTCGCCATGGTACCCACGCGTTCGGTACACGCAAGCTCGCGGGCGGTGCTCAAACCACCCGCGTTCAGCCTTGGCCCTCAGCCCGAGGCTCGAGCGTCAGCCCCGGAATGGTGCGAGGGCCCGGTACTGGTCGGCGGTCGAGATCATGTCGTCATACAGCCCGCCGCCGTACGCCCCGCGAAGCTTCGCACCGAACACGAAGCGGTTGACGTCGTCGATGCTCGACGTGTTCGACAGTCCACCGATGGCGTGAATCGGCGCGTTCGGGTTGTTGAGGTTGGTTCGGATGCGATCGATGTTTTCGGTCGTGTAGCGGAACGCGTCTCGCCACTCCGAGGTCGCACTGCGGTTCGTCCAATACCCCATCGGCATCCACACGTCATAGAACGGCGCCAGTTCGGTCCACGGGAACTGCGGCCAGTAGTTGAGGTTGAGCACCTCGGTCACCACGGGCGGCAACACGATCGCACCCAGCGGCATCGACGGATACGCCGCCCGCAGCCACTGCGACAGCGACACCAGGCGTGCGTTGCGGGTGGCGAGATCGACCACGGTCGATTCGATGTCCACCCCGATGCCATCGAGGCCCAACTCGGCGGTCTTGGCGAGCAGGTTCTGGTCGACGGCGGGATTCTCGAAGGTCGGCAGATACCAGCCGAACACCTTCATCCCCTTGCTGCGCGCTCGGCTGATGATGCGATTGAGCAGGTCGCGGTCGAGCACGTCGGTGCCGAAGTCGACCTTCGCGGTCTGGATCCACAACGCCGTGATGCCCGCATCGGCCATGCGATCGATGCGGTCGAGGGTGAACGGCGCGGTCGCCCCCGGGGACTTGAAGTTCACCCACGTCGGTGACCAGTCGTAGACGTCAACCCACGCGCTGGTACCCCGGGTGACCTCGGCTCGGGCCGCGCTCGACGCCGCTCGTTCCTGTTCGGCCTGCACCCTCGCCATCAGCTCGGCGTACTGACCGAAGGTCATGATGCGGGTCCACTTGCCGTTCTTGCACTGCAGGATGTGGGTGGCGTCGCGGCCGAACCCGCTGCCGGTGCAGCGCCGACCCGCCACCGCCACATCGCATGCGGTTGCGGTCACCAGCAACGCGGCGGCGATCAACACGACCACCGACCGACGTGCGCGGCGGGGAGTGTGCTGGGGCTGACGGTTCGTGTGGAGGCGGACGTCGGGGAGATTCATGGTGCGCGAGCGTACCCACGCCACCGTCGCTGGCTGGCGCGGTCGGCTGGCTCTGTCCGCGAACTTTGTGCTGAAAGTGACACGTCATGTCACTTTCAGCACAAAGTTCGCGGGCCGACGGCGATGGTGGCCCGCGAGGCGGCGGCGAGTCGGCGGGATGGCGGCGCACCCGCCCCACCCGGTTCGCGTCCGCGGCGCCCCGTCGGGGCGGTAGCGTGAGCGCAGAGCGCCGATCCCGCGGCGACTCAGGGGAACGCACAACACCGGGACAAGGGGACACCATGAGTAATCACGACTCGTTCTACATCGGCGGCCAGTGGGTCGCTCCGGTGAGTGACAACGGCAGCGCTGAGGTCATTCACTCCGCCACCGAGGAACTGATCGCCACCGTGCCGCTCGGCACCGCAGCCGATGTCGACGCCGCCGTCGCCGCGGCCAAAACGGCGTTCGAAACCTGGTCGACCACGCCCGCCGACATCCGCGCCAAGTACCTGCGCGACATCAGCGCCGGTCTCGCCGCCCGCTACGGCGACATCGCCACCACCATCCAGTCCGAGGTCGGATCGCCCAAGACGTTCTCCGAACTCATCCAGGCTGGCCTCGCCGTGTCGGATTGGGAGAACTACGCCGCAATCATCGAGACCTACGAGTGGGAAACCCAACTCGGCAACAGCCTCATCGTGCGCGAGCCGATCGGCGTCGTCGGCGCGATCACGCCGTGGAACTACCCGCTGTATCTCATCGTGTGCAAGCTCGGCCCGGCCCTCGCCGCCGGCTGCACCGTCGTGTTGAAGCCCTCCGAAGTCACGCCGCTCAACGCCTATATCCTCGCTGAGGTCATCCACGAGGTCGGCCTTCCCGCAGGCGTGTTCAACATGGTCATCGGCGACGGACCCACGGTCGGATCGGCGATGTCGAAGCACGCGGACATCGACATGATCAGCTTCACCGGCTCGGGCCGTGCGGGCGCGCAGGTCACCAAGGATTCTGCCGACACCGTCAAGCGCGTCGGGCTTGAACTCGGCGGCAAGTCGGCCAACGTGGTCCTCGATGATGCCGACCCCGCGGCTGTCGCCATGTCGGCCGTGTTCGGCTGCTTCATCAACTCCGGCCAGACGTGTTCGGCGCTCACCCGCGTGCTGATCCCGGCGAGCCGCGAGCAGGAATACCTCGACGCGATCGTGGCGGAGGCGTCGAAGGTGCACCTCGTCGACCCGCACGAAGAAGCTCCGGACCTGTTCCACGCCCTCGGCCCGCTCAGCTCGAAGGCCCATCAGGAGCGGGTGCGTTCGTACATTCAAAAGGGCATCGACGAGGGCGCACAGTTGGTGCTGGGCGGACCCGAGCAACCCGAGGACAAGGAGAAGGGTTTCTACGTGAAGCCGACCGTGTTCGCCGGCGTCACCCCCGAGATGTCGATCGCACAGGAGGAGATCTTCGGCCCGGTGCTGTCGGTGCTCACCTACACCGATGACGACGACGCCGTGCGCATCGCCAATGGCACGATCTATGGCCTGTCGGGAGCGGTGCAATCGAACGACCTCGAGCGTGCCAAGGGAATCGCCCGCCGGATGCGCACCGGCCAGGTCGACATCAACGGCGGATCGTTCAACGCCGTGGCACCCTTCGGCGGCTACAAGCAGTCGGGCAACACCCGCGAGCGTGGCCAGTGGGGTCTCGAGGAATTCCTCGAGACAAAGTCGATCCAGCTTCCGTAACCAGGTCCTACCTCGCCTTGCCTGTTCTCCGATAGCCAGTGGTCGTGATCACGACCACTGGTTATCGGGAAACGGGCTGGGGTGGGCTCAGAAGTGGGGCGGTAGCGCGTTACGCAGCGGTCGGGGTGAGATCGTCCCACTCCCGAACGATGGTCGATCCCGGCTGAGCGGACCGCAGGAGTGGGAAGAGCTGGTCGAGAGTGCGGGCGGTGTCGGCGGTGAGCCACCGGGTTTCGCAGTGCGAGCACTCTTCCATAGGAACGTCCCGTACCACGATCACGACCCCATTACGTTCCAGCAATTTGGAGTGGCGAACACAATGACGCTCTTCGCTTCCACAGGCAGTGCACCGCATTATCGCTTCCTCCTTCGGAAGTCGTGAGACCATCGGTTGGTCGTCGGTTCGTACACGGTGACGACCCGCTCTTCACGGCGATGACGGTCAACGAGGACTACGACGTGAAGCGGTCGAATCCAGTGTAGGTACAGGATCACTTCCTTTGTGGAGCGATGATCCACCTCGATGTCCTCGATCACTTCGGCTGAGGTTCGCAGGAGGTACTCGAACTCTGAATACGTGAGGTCGATCGCGATGAGCTTGTCGTAGGCGTGCTCCGTGATGACGATCGGAAAGGTCCACGCTTTCGGACGTTGCGCGCTTGCCAACTGGGTTCCTTCGCTAGTCCGTGTATACGGGCCTGTGGCGAAGTGGCTCAGGCGATCATGTTGGCAGATACGGTGCGGCCGCAGGCGTCGCTGCCCTTGGCGAGTCTATCTCACCTTGTCGAGCAGGTATTGGTCGACGCGGCGCCCTACCTCGCCTTGCCTGTTCTCCGACAACCAGTGGTCGTGATCACGACCACTGGTTATCGGGAAACGGGCTGGGGTGGGCTCACGTAATGTCGAGAGGCGATGTCCGACCGCGCCGCAGACCTCGACGAACTGAGCCCCGCTGAACTCGCCGCGCGCGAAGCTGTCGCCGCCGACGCTCCCGCGGCCGTCGCGGCAGCGGGCGCCGTGGCGGGCGCGGCCGACGAGCTCAACCGGCTCGTCAGCACCGATCGCAGCACCCTGTATCGCGACGGCGCCCGACTCGTCGCCCGGATCGCTCGCGCTCATCCGGCCCCGATGGTCATCTCGGTCGCAGCGGCCTTCCTGTTCTCGGGCGCCACCGTGTTGGGCACCGTGGTGCTCGGCCGTATCACCGACGAGGTCATCACCCCGGCGTTCGGTGACAAGGGCGTGAGCGCCTCGACCTTGTGGGCGGCCTTCGCTGCGGTCGTCGTCATGTCGCTGCTGCGCGGTTCGGGCGTCATCATCCGGCGCTACTTCGCGGCGGTGTTGGAAGCCTCGATGCAAGCGACACTGCGCCGCGGCGTCGTCGACAAATACCTCACCGTCCCGCTGCGCTACTACCACACCAAACCCACGGGCGAACTGCTCAGCCGCACCGACTCCGACGTCATCGGAACCACCACGATGATCAAGGCGTTGCCATTCAGCATCGGCGTTGCCGCGCTCGTCGTGTTCGCCCTCATCTCCCTCGCGGCAGCGGACTGGACCTTCGCCCTCATCGCGGTCGTCATGTTCCCGCTCATCACGCTGTTGTACCGCATCTACTCGGGCCTCGCCGTCGACCCGATCCGCCGCTCGCAGGAACGCATCGCCCACGTTTCGGCGGTCGCTCACGAGAGTTTCGACGGAGCGCTCGTCGTCAAGACCCTCGGCATCGAAGACGTCGAACGAGACCGATTCGCCGCCGCTGCCGACGAGCTCCGCCAAGAGCGCTACCGACTCGCTGCGCTTCGGGCGTTGTTCGAACCGGTGCTCGAGGTGCTGCCCTCGGTCGGCACGATCGTGCTGGTGCTCGTGGGAGCATGGCGGATCGATAGCGGCGCGGCGTCGGTCGGCAACCTCGTGCAGGCGGCCGCGATGTTCTCGCTGTTGGCCATGCCGATGCGCATCTTCGGGTTCTTCCTGCAGGAACTGCCGCGGTCGGTGGTGTCGATCCGCCGAGTCGATGAGGTGCTCGACGAGGCCGACGAGCCCGATGGCGCCGGGGTGGTGGCGCCCGACCGCGACCGCGCCGTGGGCGTCCGGTTCGACAACGTCACCTTCTCCTATGGGACATCGACGCCGGACGAGGTGGGCGAGGGTGTCGGCGTGGACGCGGGCGAGGGCGGTGTCGAGGTGCTGGACGGTGTGACCTTCGAAATCGCACCGGGCGAAACCGTGGCGCTCGTCGGATCGACCGGATCGGGGAAGTCGACCATCAACGACCTCCTCATCCGGGTGATCGACCCCGATTCGGGAACGATTTCGGTCGACGGCCACGACATCTCCACGATCGATCGTCAGTCGCTGAGCTCGCTGGTGCGCATCGCGTTTCAGGAGAGCTTCCTGTTCTCGACGACGATCCGGGACAACATCGTGCTGGCCGCCGGCGGCGGTGCTGCTGGCGGTGGTGAAGCCGGCGATAGTGACCTCGACGCCCGGCTCGAACACGTGGCGCGCGTCGCTCGCGTCGACCGGTTCGTCGAGCGGCTCCCAGCGAAGTGGGACACGGTCGTGGGGGAGCGCGGCGTCACGCTTTCGGGTGGCCAGCGCCAGCGCGTGGCCCTGGCTCGGGCATTGATGGGCTCACCCAAGGTGCTGTTGCTCGACGACGCCACCTCCGCGGTCGACCCCACGATCGAGGCCGAAATCCTCGCCAATCTCCGCGCCGAGCACGCCACGCTCATGGTGGTCGCTCACCGACTGTCGACCATCTTGTTGGCCGACCGGGTCTTGTTCCTCAATGACGGCCGCATCGCAGGTGACGGCACCCACGCCGACCTCCTCGCCAACCCCGACTACGCCGCGCTTGTGCATGCGTACGAGGAAACCGAGACCGACGAGGTGGAAGGGGAGGGCGACGATGACTGACGCTCGTCCGGCCGGCGCTCGTCCCGCCGACGACCTTCCGGCCGGCGCTCGTCCCGCCGGCGCTCGTCCGGCCGGCGCATGGTCGGTGCTCAAGCGCGGCCTCGCCGAATCGCCCGAACTTCGCCGCGGGGTCAAGAGTTCGGCAGCCGTCGGCATTCTCATCGCCATCAGTCGCCTGGTCATCCCGATCGCCGTCCAACAGATCATCGACCGCGGCATCACCGGCCCCGACGGCTTCCGGCCGGGCTTCGTCATCGGCTGCTGTTCGGCAGCGCTCGCCGCGCTCGTGCTCGTGGCCGTCGGCGGGCGTTTCACCTATTACCGGATGGCCCGTGTCGCCGAGGACACCCTCTATGGCCTGCGGACCCGGGCGTTCGATCACATCCACCGTCTCAGCCTCAGCACCCACACCGAATCGAAACGGGGAGTGCTCGTGAGCCGGGTCACCTCCGACATCGACACCCTCACGCAGTTCGCCGGTTGGGGAGCGCTGAGTTGGATCATGAACTCGGCGGTGCTCGTCGGTGTGCTGCTCGTGATGTTCGTCTACTCGTGGCAGCTCACGCTCATCACGATCGCGGTGATCATGCCGGTGGTTGTGGTGTTGCGTTCGGTGCAACGGCGTCAGATCGCGGCCTACGACGAGGTGCGCAACGCCACCGCGGCCACGTTCTCGGAGATCTCCGAGTCCGTGATGGGCGCCCGCGTTCTACGGGCCTACGACCTCAACGGACGTGCCCGTCGAAACCTCCACTCCGCCATCGCCGAGCAGCGCCGCACCACGTTGAAGGCCGCCTGGTATGTGGGGCTGATGTTTCCGATCGCCGATGTGTTCTGCGCGGTCGCGCTCGGAGCGGTGATCGCCACCGGGGCCAGCGTGGGGGTCGACTGGGGCCTGAACGCCGGGTCGCTGGTGGCGTTGATGTTCCTCGTGAATCTGTTGCAGCAGCCGATCGGCGAGCTCGGCGAGGTGCTCGACCAGACCCAGTCCGCCATTGCCGGGTGGAGAAAGGTGCTCGACGTGTTGGACACCCCCGTCGACGTCGTCGAGCCGGTTGACGGGGTTCGGTTGCCGGCGGGTCCACTGGATATCGACATCGATCATGTCGATTTCTCCTATGGTGACGGCGCGCTCGTGTTGAACGACGTCGTGTTGAAGATCCCCGCCGGCACCAACCTGGCGATCGTCGGCGAGACCGGCTCGGGAAAGACCACGCTCGCCAAACTGATCTGCCGTCTCGCCGACCCGACCGGCGGCGAGATCCGTGTCGGAGGGGTCGACCTTCGAGACGTCGACGCCCAGGCTCGCACCCATGCCATCCGCATGGTTCCCCAGGACGGCTTCCTGTTTGAAGGCACCGTCGGTGACAATATTCTGCTCGGCCGGACCCGCTATGACGGACGTCCCGCCGGGGCACTCGATGCGATGGCGGCGATCGACGCGCTTGGACTGCGATGGTGGGTCGACTCGTTGCCCGACGGCCTCGACACCCACACCGGCGAACGTGGCGACAACCTCTCGGTCGGCGAACGGCAACTCGTCGCGCTGGCCCGAGCCCAGCTCGCCGATCCCGGCCTGCTGATCCTCGACGAGGCGACCTCGGCCGTCGACCCCGAAACCGAACGAGCGCTTGCCGGCGCCTTGTTGCGCCTCGCGCAGGGGAGAACGACGGTGTCGATCGCCCACCGGCTTTCCACCGCCGAGGCCGCCGACCTGGTCGCGGTGTTCGACCGCGGATGCCTCGTCGAGTTGGGTGCGCATGACGAACTCGTCGCGGCCGGCGGGGTGTACGCCGGCCTCTACGGGTCGTGGGTCGGTAACACCCGCGCCTCATAGCCCTGCCAGCGCTAGCCCGCCCCGCCTGGCCGCCCGCCCGCCTGGCCCTGCCTGGCCCGCCGGCCCAGCCCGACCCGTTCTCCGATAACCAGTGGTCGTGATCACGACCAGTGGTTATCGGAGAACAGGCCGAGGGTGAGTAGGGGGACAGCCCCCATAGATGCCGGCCCCGCCAACGGCGCACGATCGACCGATGAAGATCGATGCAGCTGACCTGGCCGAGCGAACCCACGGGCTCACAACCACCTGGTGGCTTCGCGCCGCGGGAATGACCCGATCCGAGATCCGCTGGCTCACTCGTTCGGGGCAGTGGGAAGACCTGGGCAACGGGGTGTTGCGACGCAAGGGGACGCCGCGCACCGTCGAACAGCAGATGCTCGCTGCGGTGTTGCTCGTGGCCGGACGTCGCGGCCATGCGGCGGTCTCCTATGAGTCCGCTGGGTGGTTGTGGTCGCTCGACGGAATGCGCCCCCGGCCGATTCACGTCGTGACAACCCGCAGCCGGGTGACGACCGCGCCTGAGGGGAGCCGAATTCGTCGCATGGAGGAACTGCCCGCGCGTTGGACGACGCAGATCGATGGGATCACCGTCTGTCGCCCCGAACTGTTGGCCCTGCACCTGTTCGCCGACTTTCGTGAGGAGACGGCGATTCGTCGAGTCGAACAGATGTGGTCGAAACGGCTGCTGTCGGGGGCATCGATCATCCGATTCTTGGCGCAACTCGGCGAGCGGGGTCGAGACGGCACCGCCGGGCTGCGCCGATACATCGACGAACGCGGACCCGACTACACGCCGCCGGCCTCCGGCATCGAGGCGCGGGCGATGACCCTGTTCGAGTCGAACCTGATGGAGTTTCGGCGACAGGTCGATACCGGTGCCGCCGACTGGACCGGGCGGGTCGACTTTCGTCACGAGTCGTTGCCGGTCGTGGTCGAGGTGATGAGCGAGCGATACCACCGTGCGCTCGTCGACGTGCAGGCCGATGCCCGACGCACCGCTCAGTTGGAGTCGGACGGATTCATCGTGGTCGAGGTCTGGGACGACGAGCTGTTTCAACGTCCGGGTCCGATCCTCGAACGGGTTGACGACGCGTTGCGCGAAGCCCGCGCTCGAGTCAGCGCCCAGGCCCGAGCGAAGGCCCGCGCCCAAGCCGGGAGTCAGGCCGGGAGCCTGCCCACCAAACCCGTTCTCCGATAACCAGTGGTCGTGATCACGACCACTGGTTATCGGAGAACAGGCGGGGGCGAGCGGGCCGACGTATTCGATTGTGATACAAAATGAGGGATGAGTATTTCGACATCGATCTGCTCGATGAGTTCGACCCGTTCGAGATTGACCGTCAGCTCGCGCACCTGTTCAAGCACGCGTCGCTTGGCGTTGCTGACATCTACGACGTCTGGGCATCCGCACCGCTCTTCTACCCGGCGAAGCCGCCGGCGCACTGGCTGATGGTTGCCGAAACAGGTGGGGTGGTGTTGGTGGTGCCGTTGGCTCCGGCGCGTGCAGGCTCCGTGACGAAGTGCCGTCCGATCGGCTGTTACGTCGCGTCGCAGGCCCTGGCGGTGAAGTATCGGGAGGATCGATGAGTAAGCGCGAGCCAAAGAGCGCGGCCGACCAGGCGGAGATGACGCCGGCGCAGGAGTTCCACTTCTACGAGCAAGACGAGAACCAGATCCCGCAAGGTCCACCCCGTCGGCGGAAGCGGTCGAATCTGAGCGAGTTGGTGCCGGTGCGGTTTGAGCCTGCGGTGATAGATGAGGTTCGAAGCCGGGCAGCGGCCGACGATCGCTCGGTGTCGAGTTGGATTCGGCGCGCGGTCGAACGGGAGTTGGAACGACAGCCGCCGTTCTCCGATAACCAGTGGTCGTGATCACGACCACTGGTTATCGGAGAACAGGCAAGGGCGCGCGCGAACAGGCGGGGGCGCGCGAGAACAGGCGGGGGCGCGCGCGAACAGGCGGGGGCGCGCGCGAACAGGCGGGAGCGGGACGCGGTGGCGGCGGGGAAGCGGTGAGGCGGTAACCTCGGCATATGCGGGCGGCATGGGCGTCGCCCAACAAACGAGGAGACTCTGTGAGCACAAAAGCCCCCATGCGTGTTGCTGTCACCGGTGCGGCCGGCCAGATCGGGTACAGCCTGCTGTTTCGGATCGCCAGCGGCGCGATGCTCGGTGACGACCAGCCCGTGATCCTTCAACTGCTCGAAATCACCCCGGCCCTCGAGGCGCTTCGCGGCGTGGCGATGGAACTCGACGACTGCGCATTCCCGCTGCTCGCCGGCATCGAGCAGACCGACGACGCAAACGTTGCGTTCGGTGACATCGACGTCGCTCTCCTCGTCGGCGCCATGCCGCGCAAGGACGGGATGGAGCGCTCCGATCTCCTGTCGGCCAACGGCGGCATCTTCAAGCCCCAGGGCCAGGCGCTGTCGGCCAACGCCAAGAAGGACGCGAAGATCCTCGTCGTCGGCAACCCGGCCAACACCAATGCGCTCATCGCGATGAACAACGCGCCAGACCTCGACCCGGGCCGGTTCACCGCCATGACCCGACTCGACCACAACCGTGCGATGACCCAGCTCGCTCAGCGCACCAACACCACGGTCAACGACGTCAAGAAGATGACGATCTGGGGCAACCACTCCGCCACCCAGTTCGCGGATCTGTTCCACGCCGAGGTCAACGGCCAGAACGCCGCAGAACTCGTCAACGATCAGGACTGGTACGCGAACGAGTACATCCCCACCGTCGCCCAGCGAGGCGCCGCCATCATCAAGGCCCGCGGGCTCAGCTCGGCGGCCTCGGCGGCAAACGCTGCGATCGACCATATCCGCAGCTGGCACCTCGGCACCGACGAGGGCGACTGGGTGTCGATGGCGATCCCGTCGGACGGTTCCTACGGCGTGCCCGAGGGACTCATCTCGTCGTTCCCGTGCGTGTGCAAGGACGGCAAGTACGAAATCGTGCAGGGGCTCGACATCAACGAGTTCTCCCAGGAGCGCATCGACAAGACCGTCGGCGAACTCGCCGAGGAACGCGATGCGGTGAAGGAACTCGGCCTGATCTGAACCGACCGTTGGCGCGCTCGTGCGCCCGGACGCTTAACCGGTAGGTAGTGAATTGGGGCGCCTCCTTCGTGGGGCGCCCCAGTCGCGTCGTTGAACCTCAGTGGCTCGGAACCGCAGGGCTCAGTACCTCAGCGGCCTCCGCCGAAGGTCTCGTTGAGCCAGGCGTCGGCCTCGCGCTCAAGGTCTCGACTCCACTGCTCGATGCGATCCCAATACTCGCCAACGCCGCTCTCATCGAGCCACTGGTCGAGCCCGGAGGTGGACTCGTTACCCGGCGCAGCAGGCGGAACAGCTGGGGCCGAACTCGACGGCTCGGTCGTTGACGGGGCCGTCGAACGCGGGGCGGTCGTCGACGGAGCCGTCGAACGCGGCGACGTCGTCGGCGCAGCGGTGGATCGGGGGGCTGCGGTGGTGGGTACGGGCAGGACGGGGGTGGCGGCGTCACCTCGCTGGTTATTCCAGGAGGTGATCACGACGGCGCCGACCGACGCGGCCACGGTGAACAGCACGACTCCGGCGATGAGAATGACGTTTCGCCGGTGCGCCCGGGCTGCCTGGTCGACGAGTGCGGCCTCGGCTGCGGCCAACCGGGCCTGCAATTCCTCCGCATTCGAACTCGGGGTCGGATAGCCGCCGAGCGGGAACGGTGGGAACGGCGGGAACGGCGGCGACATCGCCGGCTGAGCAGGCTGCTCCGGCAGAACCAGTGTCCCGGCCAGTGTCGCGGCCTGCGGCGAGGTTGTTGGCGAGGCGATCGCTGGAGCGGTCGTGGGAACGGGCGCCCCGCCCCAGGTCACCGCAATCGGCTCGGTCGGGTGAGGGTCGACCTGCATGACCTGCGTCGGATCCGCCCACCGAGGCGCTCCGGCGAGGATGAGGTTGCGTTGCTCGTCGCCGTCGTTCATCGTGGGCTCGAGGCCGGTCGGCTCGAGGCTGGTCGGCTCGCTGTTGTCGGACATGGCACACCTAAACGGGGTCAGGGCCATCGGCCCGCGGTCTTCGGCAGCCTTCCCCTTGTCGTCGGTCGTTGCCAGCCGCGTCGCCAAGAGCGCTCTCAGACGTCGAGGATGTGCCGACCACCGCCGCCCGCCGCTCACCGACCACCGCCGCCACAGCCGCCACGCCCACCGCCGAGCGAGCAGCGAGCTATTTCAGGAACTTCGAGGTGGTGTTATCGGCCAGCACCTTGCCCTTCGTCTGGCAGCTCGGGCAGTAGTTCACCTGGTAGGCGTTGTAGGTGACCTCGCGGATCGTGTCGCCGCAGCGAGGACATGCGTCGCCGGTATGGCGGTGGACACAACTCGCTCGATCCGCCGAGTTCGCCATGTGGTCCCGCGTGCGTTCGTCCTCGAAGCCGGCAGCGATGACCCGGTCGAGCGCGGTCATCAGTCGAACACGGTCGTCGTCGCCGAGCTTGTTCGCCGGCGCAAACGGCGAGATCTGTGCGGCCCAACACACCTCGTTGGCAAGGCGCCTGCCGATCCCCGCGATCCGGTGCTGGTCGCGCAACACCCCGTGAAGACGAGCCCCCTTCGCCTCGGTCAGGATCGCGTCGAGCATCGCCGGGGTGACCTGATCGGCCTCGGGGCCCTGCTGGTCGAGCGGCGGCACCGTTTCGTCACCCGGAGCGATCACCCAGACCCCGGCCTTGCGTTCGGTCCCGGGCTCGGTGAGCAACAGCGCCGGCCCCTGGTCGAAGTGCCAGCGAAACAAGCCCCCTCGAGGTTTGGTCGACAGCTTCGAGTCGGGGGTGAGGCGCCCGCCCTGCATGAGGTGCACGACGAAGACCGCACTGGGGAATCGCAACAGGAAGAACTTGCCGCGTGTACCCACCGAGTCCAGCGCTTCGCCGAGCGCGGCGTCGGGAGTCGGGGAGAAGGTCTTGAGTACCGAGAACGAGATCGCCTGTGTCCGTGTCAGCACCCGTCCTGCGTACGCGGCCTCGAGACGTTCGGCGTGCACTCGGATCTCCGGCAACTCGGGCATCGCGCCAACGTATCGCGCCGGGGCACGCGCTCGGCCAGCGGCCAGCGGCCAGCGGCCAGCGGCGTGCGGTCGCTAGCGGAACTCGGTGGTTGCGCGTAGCGGTGCCAACGCGTCGCCGACCTGATCGAGCAGCCCGGCGAGTTGGATGAGACGGGTGACGTCGCCGCCGAGTTGGATGTCGGTCGCCAGGAAGGCCTCCTGGGCGCTGCGTTCGCCTCGGGCAATGTCGATCGCCACCCGTCGCGACTGGGTGATTCTCACGACCGAGATGTCGGCATCCTCACCCGGAATTTCCCGAATCAACGTCACCGACGCACCATCGAACAGGTACCGGAAACGCACCGTGTCACCGGCCGAACCGTCGCCAGCCGAATCGTCGGAGTCGTCTCCGGTCACGATCGTGTCGAGGGCCAGCGCTGGCCCGTCGATCGGCGGTTCGATCACGATTCGGGCCAACAGGGCGGCGGCCTCGTCGAGCCAATCGTCGGACAGATATTGCAGCGCCATCGGCCACGCAGCCTACTTGGCGACCGGTTATGGTCGGGGCGCATGGGAACCCCGTCGCCATCCGACGAACGCCGCCACACACCCGACGACCAGCCGCTGTGGAACGAGTCGTACTACCTCGACTGGTTCACCGACGACGGCGCGCTCGGCGGCTACCTCCGCATCGGTTTCTACCCCAACCTCAATCGGGTCTGGTACTGGGGTTGCATCGTCGGCGAGGGCCGTCGGCTCGTCATGGTGACCTCCCATGACGCCGAGCTGCCGAAGGATCCGCAATCGCTGGAGGTTCGCGCCGACGGGCTGTGGGCCGATCACAGCGTCGACGCCCCCCTCGAGCAGTTCTCGGTCAACCTCGAGAGTTTCGCCCTCGAACTCGACGACCCCGCCGACATGTACCACGACCAGCGCGGAACGTTGGTGCCCTTCGGGTTCGAACTCGACTTCACCACCGACAGAGCCGCGTATCTCTGGCCGCCGATCCAGACCCGGATGGAGATCCCCTGCAAGGTGCACGGCCAGGTGATGGTCGGCTCCGACACGATCGACATCGATGCCTGGGGCCAGCGCGACCACTCGTGGGGTGGGCCTCGCGACTGGTGGATGATGGGTTGGATGTGGAGCGCCGGACGCCTCGACGACGGAACCCGCTTTCACGCGGTCGGCGGATTCCACGAACCGGGAGGCGGCGTGTCCGATGGCACCTTCGGAATCGCCTACCTACTCGACCCCGACGCCTCCTCGTCCACCGAGTTCGACGAGTTCGACGAGGTGCGGGTGTCGGCCGCGTTCGGTCACGAAGGTCTCGCGGACTCGGCGACGCTCGAATTCGGCGGCTTGACCCTCGATGTCGAACCGATCGCCTGGGCTCCCGTGTTGTTGGTGCACGACGATGGCCGCGAGGCGCGTTTTCCGAGGGCACTGGCGCGATTCACCGCACGCGACGGACGCCGCGGACACGGTTGGATCGAGTTCAACCAGCCACCGACCACCTGACCGACGCCCGGTAACCGGGCGCCGTGGAGGCCTCAGCCGGGAGACCGCAGCCGGGAGGCCTCAGCCCTCGGCTTGGACGGTGCAGTGCTCGGCGAACCAGCCCGACACGATCGCCTGGGCGGCCTGCAACTCGGGGTCGCTGCCCTGCGCAGCGAGCGCCTGTTCGTCGAGTTCACCATTGACGAAGACCTCGTTCGCCTTCTGGCCGACAAACGTGAACGCTTCTCGCTGCTCGTCGGTGAGGGTCTCGAGGAACGCCTGGGAGTTCTCCAGCATCTTGGCTGCGACCCCTTCGTCCATCGATGACATCGCATTGGACGGTGACACCACGAACGAGGCGTCGACACACGAAGAGTCGTACGGGGCGTCACCGCTCGTGCCGCCGCCATCTTGTCCCGAGACCGCGTCCGCGGCGGTGGTGGACGGGTTGGCGTTGGCCTCGTCGTCACCGCTGCATCCGCTCAGGCCGCAACCCAACGCTGCGACGAGACCAAGACCGACAAGAACGCGACGAGGGCTACCCATGGCAGCCAGCGTATCGGTGAGGTACCCCAAAAACGCCGTTCTCCGATAACCAGTGGTCGTGATCACGACCACTGGTTATCGGAGAACAGGCGGGAACGGGCAGCGAGCCGGCAGCGAGCGGGGATCAGCCGGACTTCTTCTGGCCGCCGCGGCGGCGGTTCGCCAGCTTCGCCTTCAGGTAGTCGCGGTTCATCATGGCGATGAAGTCGATGCTGATCTCCTTCGGGCACGCCTCCTGGCACTCGCCGTGATTCGTGCACGATCCGAAGTACATCTCCATCGTCTCGACCATGTTCTCCGAACGGCTCCAACGCTCGGCCTGACCCTGAGGCAACATGTTGAGCTGCTGCATCTTCGCCGAGGTGAATAGCTGCGCCGCACCGTTCGGGCACGCAGCGACGCACGCACCACAACCGATGCAGGCCGCAGCGTCCATCGCCGACTCCGCAGCATCGCGAGGCACCGCGAGAATGTTCGCGTCGGGGGCAGAACCGGTGCTGACCGAGATGTAACCGCCCGACTCGATGATGCGATCGAGCGGGGCACGGTTGACCATCAGGTCCTTGATGATCGGAAACGCTGCAGCGCGCCACGGCTCGATGACGATCTCGTCGCCATCTTTGAACTGGCGCATGTGCAACTGGCACGTCGCCGTCGCTGCCTGAGGGCCGTGCGCCTGACCGTTGATCATCAGACCACACGTTCCGCAGATGCCCTCACGACAATCGTGGTCGAAGGTGATCGGCTCCTTGTCGTGGTCGATCAGGTCTTCGTTCACGTAGTCGAGCATCTCGAGAAACGACGCATCATCGGCGATGGAGGTCGTGTAGGTCTCGAAATGGCCGGCCGCCGAAGGGCCCTCCTGACGCCACACCTTGAGCGTCAGGTTCAACATTTCGGCGTGACTCTGGGGTGCAGCGCCGTTGGATGCGGTATCGGTCATCGGTGACTCCTACTTGTAGCTGCGCTGGGTCGGCTCAACCACTTCGTACTCAAGCGGTTCCTTGTGCAAGACGGCGTCGGTCTGGATGTTCGGACCGCCGTACTCCCACGCCCCGACATACATGAAGTTCTCGTCGTCGCGCTTGGCCTCGCCCTCAGGGGTCTGGTGTTCCTCACGGAAGTGACCGCCGCAGGACTCTTCGCGATGCAGTGCGTCGCGCACCTTCAACTCGGCGAGTTCCATGAAGTCGTCGACACGCAACGCCTTTTCAAGCGACTGGTTCACGCCCTCGGCCGTGCCGAGAATCTTGACGTCGCGGCGGAACTCCTCGCGCAGCACCGGGATCTCGCTGAGCGCCTTGCCCAGATCGGTGGAGTTGCGGGCCATGCCGCAGTAATCCCAGATGATCTTGCCGAGCTCACGGTGATAGTGGTCGACCGAGTGCGTGCCCTTGGCGCCCATCAACATGTCGATGCGGCCACGGGCATCCGCCTCGGCGCGGTCGAACGCGGCGGAATCGGTCGCCATCGGGGCCGTTCCCAACTGCGGGGCGAGGAACCCGGCGATGGTGGGAGGCAACACGAAGTAGCCGTCGGCCAGACCCTGCATGAGCGCCGAGGCACCCAAACGGTTGGCGCCGTGATCGGAGAAGTTCGCCTCGCCGATCGCAAACAGGCCCGGCACTGTGGTCATGAGGTTGTAGTCCACCCACAGGCCACCCATCGTGTAGTGGGTGGCGGGGTAGATGCGCATCGGAACCTTGTAGGGGTTCTCGCCGGTGATGCGCTCGTACATGTCGAACAGGTTGCCGTAGCGGGCCTTGATCGTGTCCTCGCCGAGACGGCCGATCGACTCGGCGAAATCGAGATACACGCCGTTGCGCAGCGGACCGATGCCAAGGCCCTGGTCGACCATCGTCTTCGCATTGCGGGACGCGATGTCTCGAGGCACCAGGTTGCCGAACGCCGGGTACTTGCGCTCGAGGTAGTAGTCGCGGTCGTCCTCGGCGATCGAGGCGGCGTCCTTACCGCAGTCGGCGGCGTTCTTCGGCACCCAGATGCGGCCGTCGTTACGCAGCGACTCCGACATCAGCACGAGCTTCGACTGGAACTCGTCCGACGGCGGAATGCAGGTCGGGTGAATCTGCGTGTAGCAGGGGTTGGCGAAGGCCGCGCCCTTGCGGTGCGCACGCCACGCCGCGGTGGCGTTGGAGTTCTTGGCGTTCGTCGACAGGAAATAGACGTTGCCGTAGCCGCCGGTGGCGAGCACCACGGCGTGGGCCGAGTGGCGGCTGAGTTCGCCGGTGAGCAGATCTCGGGCGATGATGCCGGTCGCCACGCCGTCGTCGCCGACGACGAGTTCGATCATTTCCATCTTGTTGTAGAGGGTGCAGGTGCCCGCATGAATCTGGCGGGCGAGCGCCTGGTAGGCCCCCAACAACAGCTGCTGGCCGGTCTGGCCACGGGCATAGAACGTGCGGGCCACCTGGGCGCCGCCGAAGGAACGGTTGTCGAGCAGACCGCTGTACTCGCGGCCGAACGGAACCCCCTGGGCGACGCACTGGTCGATGATGTTCAGCGACACCTCGGCGAGGCGGTGCACGTTGGCCTCGCGGGAGCGGAAGTCGCCGCCCTTGATTGTGTCGTAGAAGAGGCGATGGATGCTGTCGCCGTCGCCGCGGTAGTTCTTCGCCGCGTTGATGCCACCCTGAGCGGCGATCGAGTGCGCCCGACGAGGGGAGTCGTGATACGTGAAGACCTTGACGTTGTAGCCGAGCTCACCGAGGGTGGCCGCCGCCGCGCCACCGGCAAGACCCGTTCCGACGACGATGACCTCGAACTTACGACGGTTCGCGGGGTTGACGAGCTTGGTCGTGAACTTGTGCGACTCCCATTTATCGGCGAGCGGGCCGGGGGGAATCGCGGAATCGAGCGTGAATGCCATGTGTGTTCCTTATTCGCTCTCAGACTCGTTCGACCACGCCGGCGAGGACCATGATCGGGAAGAGGACGTTGACGACGCCGATCAACGCGGCGATCGCGGTGGCGACCGTGCGCCGGGCGGTGTTGTAGCGAGGGTTGTTCAACCCGGTCGACTGAAACACCGACCAGATGCCGTGATACAGGTGCACCGAGATGGCGAGGTTGGCGACGATGTAGATCACCGCAGCCCACGGCCGCTCGAGCGAGGCCACCAAGTTGTTGTGCACGTGATGGGCGACGAACCCGCCGTTGGTGGTGCCGATCGTGAGATCGAGAACGTGGAAGATGATGTAGGTCAACAGGACGAACCCGGTGACCCGCATCGAACGGGACGCGAAGTTCACCGCCACGTAGTCGCGCGGCGACTGATACTTCATCGGGCGGGCCCGGCGGTTCATCTGCGTGAGGGTGATCGCCGCGTGCACGTGCACGATGAGCGCCACCAGCAACCCGATGCGCATCAGCCACAACACCACACCCTCGGGGGCGAGCGGGTAGAGCAGACGCCGGAGGAACTCCGCGTAGCCGTCGAGCGCCGCTTCGCCGTCGTGGGGCGCCATGTAGAGCTTCAGGTTGCCGATCGCGTGTGCCAGCACGAAGCCGAGCATCGCGACACCCGAAAGCGCCATCGCCCACTTCTTACCGACCGCACTTCGGTAGAACTCGACAGGCCACGGTGCGGGCTTGCGTTCAGGGTTGACGCGGCGGGCCTGTGCGCCGGGTCGATTCATCGTTTGCGCCATGTGGGCATGCTCCCAGTCGACGGTTCGTACGACATGAACCTACCCCCGCACGCGAGGCGCGCGGAAACTCGCAATCGAGGCCTTCAAGGTTAGGCATGCCTAAGTTCCCGGGGGATTCGCGGCGCTGAGCCGGCTCACAGTCGGCCCTCGGCCGGCCCTCAGCCGGCGGTGCGGTTGGCGGTCACCCGAGGTGGGCGGTGTCGTTGAAACGCCGCAGCACCTGGCGGTCGCCGTCGATGATCAATTCCGAGATCGACGCGTTGTCGGCGCCGCTGAACGCGAACGGGTCGGCCCCGACCGCATCGCCGAGCAACTGTCCGATCACCCCGCCGTGCACCACCGCCACCACCGTCTCACCACGATGCGCCGTGGTGATCATCGCCACGCCGCGCCGCAGGCGAGCCGCAAAGTCCGCCCGCGGTTCCGCCCCGGGGATGATGTCCCAACGCCGCTGCTCGATGACCTGCAGATACAGCGGGTCGCGATCCGCAGCGCGCCAACGCAACTCACCGCCCTCCCAGTCGCCGAGATGGACCTCGCGTAGGTCTGCGGCGACCTGCGGTTCGATCCCCAGGCGCTTCGCGAGCGGTGCCGCGGTTTGATGGGTTCGACGCAGTGTCGTCACCCAGATTCCGGCGATGTCGGACTCGACGCCGAGCCGTTCGCCCACCCGCTGCGCCTGCGCCCGACCGTCGGGGTGCAATGCCGGATCCGCATGGCCGTCGACGAGAGGAAATCGTTGGCCCCGAACCGCAGGCTCGCTTTCCCCGTGGCGAACCAGCAACAGGCGTGTCGCCCCCGACGGTGGGCGGTAACGGTGTTGGCGGAATCCTTCTGGGTTGGGTGCTTCGTTGGGCTGGTCGGTGGGCATCGGCGCGTTCTCGAGTCGTGGGAGGTCAGTGTTCGTGGGGATCAGTGTTCGTGGGGATCAGTGTTCGTGGGGGTCGGCGAAGATCTCGCCGGTGTAGCGCGAAACGATCGCCGGCGACCCGTCGCTCAGGTGAAGGTTCAGCGTGAGGCTGAGCGGTCCGGTGATGGCAGGCACCACGAATTGTGGGGTGGCGACCACGACGGAACGATCCGGATCGACCCCGACCCGGGCACCCCAGCGGTGGTGGTCGCCGTTCCATTCGAGCAGCGCCTCGACTTCGCCCTCGACCCGCTCCTCCGAATCGTTCACGACGGTGAGGTCGAGCGCCAACGGCTCGCCGCCGTGGAGATGGCCGGGCAGACGATCGGCGACCGCGACGACCGGACGATTCGCGATCTCGAACGCCCGAAACGCCTCCTTCGGCTGCAGATCGGCGCCGAGCAGACCCGGCGACGCAACGGGCGCGTCGTGGTCGAGTAACGCCGCGTGGACAAAGCCGAGGACCGGGTCGTGGCGCCGCGCCCGCATCGCCTCGATCGCGAACCGCACGACCATCGCTTGGTAGTTGCGGGTGGCCTCCGCCCAGAGCGCTCGTGACGGGAAGACATCCGGGGGATTGTGATGAGCGATGCACCCCGATGGGTCGACCTCAGCGAGGTTGAGGGGGGTGAGGTTGGAGCCGGCAGTGAGCGGGTTGGATGCGGCGATCGATGGGGCCCCGAAGCTGGTCACGAAGGTCGCTCGTCGGCGATGGCGCCGGATCCATTCGGGAAAGTCGCGTTCGTCGCCGCCGCGCCATCCGAGCCGCGGGGCCGACCGCGTCTCGATGGCGAGGTCGTGTCGGAGGGTGATGCCGAGGTCGGCTGCCGCCTCGAGAAACCCGGCGGTGAGGTGCCGGTGCTGGTCGGGCGTGACCGCCACGAGTCCGATCCCGAGTTCGTGGGCGGCGGTGAGGACGCTTCGTTCGTCGCCCGCCGCAGGCATCGCTCCCAGCCAGGTGCCGACAACGAAGCCGGGCCGCTCTGGGTCGGGCCGCTCTGGGCGTGACCACGCTCGGTCTGGTCGCGGCGCTCGACGGCGAAACATGCCTGAACGCTACCGGCCGGGGTCGCCCACAGTTGATCTGTGGGCAACCCCGGCCGGCAGGTGGTCGTATTTGCCCACAGTTGAACTGTGGGCAGCGTCTGAGCGCTACAGCGTCGCGAGCCCAACGACAGCGCCCGAGGCGCCAGCGTTGCCGCCCGTGCCGCCAGCACCAGCGGTGCCACCGGAGACGCTCGGCGAGCCGTTGACCGCTCCGGTGCCGCTCAGCGCGATGCCGATGGCGTTGCCGCCGGCACCACCGCCGCCAGCGCCTGAGTTGCCGCCAGCGCCGCCAGCTCCACCGGCACCACCGGCACCACCCTTCTGGAATGCCGCGCCTCCGGCACCTCCGGCGCCGCCGGGCTGGCCGAGGCCGCCGTTGCCGCCGTTGCCACCCTTGCCGCCGGTGCCGACCTCGACCGTCACGCTGGCGAGGGTCGGGTTGGAGTTGTGCAACACGAGTGCGATGGAGGCCGCCCCAGCGGTGCCGCCGGTGCCGCCCAAGGTGGCAGCCGCGCCGCCCGCACCGCCGCCACCACCGGCGCCGCCGAAGTCGTCGACGTCGCAGTCGGCGCCACCGCCGCCACCGCCGCCACCACCGCCACCACCGGCGTTACCAGCACCACCGGCTCCGCCGGTCGCTGACGCGGCGGGGGTCCAAGCCCAGGTCGTGGTGTTGACGGTTCCGTTCGAGGAGGCACCTGCAACCCCGGCCGGGCCGGCGGAGCCTGCCGCTCCGTTGGTGCCGTTGGCGCCGTGGCCGGCGGTGCTCGAACCGCAGAAGGCCGCGGTCGTCAACGGTCCGCCGGCGTTACCTCCGCTAGCACCGCCAGACCCAGCAGCGCCGTTGAGGCCAGCGGTCGAGTCGTAGTTCCATTCCCACGCCCACACGCTGCACTTGGTGTCGATCTTGCCGCCGTCGCCACCCTTGCCGCCGGCATTGGGAGCACCGCCGCCGTTGCCCCCGGCCTTGCGAGTCGAGTCGTCGCATGAGCCCCCGCCGTTGGCGCCCGCCTCACCAGCGCTGCCGCTCGCCGCCGCGGTTTGCGAGGCGTTCGTGCCGGCGTTGCCGTTGGTGCCGTCACCGGCCACACCGCCACGGAAGGTCACGGTGTCGAAGACCAGAGCATCGGTCGAGTTGGTGACCGCGGCCGCGATCGTGGCCTGCCCAGCCGATCCGTTGCGGCCCTGAACGACCAGGTCCGACACGACCGTCGCCGCGGAGATTCCATCGGCAACGAGGGATGGTGACGCCGTGGTCGAGGTCACCACGCTGTCGCCCGCACCAGCCTTCTTCCACGTCGTGGACTTGTAGTGACCGGACACGTTGATGCCTTCGGTAACGCTGAACGCACCGAAGGAGCCTTCGGAAACCAGCACCTGCGAGCGCGAGAACGCCACCGCCTGGCTGATGCCCTTGTTGATCGTGCGGCACGGTTCGGCGATGTCACCACACGTCGAGGTGTCGGAAGCCGCCGAGCTCACGTACACGTTGTTGGTCGCCACGCCGTCGACGCCGTCGCAGTTCTGATCGATGTCGTCGCCCAACGCATCGGCGGCACCCGGGTGGATTGTCGCATCGTTGTCGTTGCAGTCGGACGCCGTGTTGTAACCGTCGGCATCGTTATCCACCGGCGCTGCGGTCGTTGGTGTTGTCGTAGTCCCAGAGCCGCTGCCGCCGCTCGGTGTGCAGGCCGCGCCGCACAGCGCAAACGCGCCGACGACCACAGCAAGTGCTGATCGGTTGATCATGTCTATTGCCCCTCCTCGGCATCCATTCCGTACATGGACGTCCGGTATTGCCTACGCCAGACCGGTGGGCGCGTCAAGGGTTGAACGGCCACGAAATGTCAGGTAGGGGCCTCAAGTTGGGCGGCGCCTGGGTGCAGATTCGGTCTCGGGTGGGCCGAACGACTGGGTTGCCGCGGGTCGGGTCGACTAGACGGATCGGATGGATCGCAACGACACGGTCGACCGCAACGACACCCCCGACCGACACGGCACCCCCGAGCGCCACGACAACCTCGAGCGACACGGCACCCCTCCGTTGTTCTCCATCGTGCTCGCCGCGCATAACGCGCAGGACCTCCTCGAGATCACGTTGCGGTCGGTGCTCGATCAGAGTTGCCGAGACTTCGAACTCATCGTCGTCAACGACGGCTCCACCGACGCGACCGGCGACGTGATCGACCGGTTCGCTGCGCTCGACGATCGGGTGGTGGTGGTGCACCTCGACTCCAACGTCGGACGTTCCGCAGCCCGCAACGCCGGGCTCGACCGGGTTCGGGGCCAGTGGCACGTCCCGATGGATGCCGACGACCTGTGGGCGCCGGATCGGCTTTTGTGGTTCGCCGATGCCATCGCAGCACACCCGGATGCATCGATCGTGGCCGATGATCTGATCGAGTTTTCTCAGAGCGATGACGGCACGGTCGAACTCGGCCGCCGCTATGCCAGTCGGGTGACGTGGCGTTCCGGCAAGGTCGGGCCGGTGCGGATCGCGCCGTGGTTTGTCGATCACGAGGCGGTCATGCAGCCGGCTGTTCGCATGTCCCTCATCCGCGAACGAGACATTCGATATCCGGAAACGATGTCGTCGGCCGAGGACAAGGCGTTTCGATGGCAGGCGCTGTTCGCTCCGGGGGTCGCCCCGCCCGTGCGGGTCGGCAGGCTCGGGTATTACTACCGGGTCGGCGAGTCGATGCGCGCGTCGAACATGGCGGAGTCGCGGATTCTCGCCACGGACCTGGTCGCGAAGCGAACGGGCAATGCCGAGTTCCGGCGCCTCGCCGACAGGACCAATCCCGGCAGGGTGTGGGTGGCCCAACGCGCCGATCGCATGTGGAGCGCCTCGGGCCGTTCGGCTCCGCGCGACGAGGGAACCGATGGCATCGAGTTGCATCCGAACGCTCTGGCCGGAGTCGCGGTGCTGGCGCTGGGCCGGCTGTGGCGCGGTCTGGCGTTGCTGTCGGATCGCAAGCAACGCCCGGTGGTGCTCGCCGACCTGCAGCGGCAACTGGCCCGCCGCTGATCGACGCTGATCGCTGCCCAAAACGCCACCAAGAACGCCACCAAAAACGCCGTTCTCCGATAACCAGTGGTCGTGATCACGACCACTGGTTATCGGAGAACAGGCTGGGGGCAGGCAGGTTGGTTAGTGGCCGGGTGGTTTAGAAGATGCGAACCGGCGTGCCGACCGGGGCGAGACCGCTCGCCCACAACATGTCGATGTCGGGGTTGTACATGCGCACGCAACCGCTCGAGGCGTTGTAGTTGGGCACACTCGGGTACCCGTGGAACGCATACCCACCGTGGAAGTACTTGGGGCGCCACAGTCGACCGAGCCGTGCGACGCGCAACCCGTTGATCTCGCGTTGGATCCTGTACGAACCGCGCGGCGTCGGAGTGGAGGACTTGCCGGTCGAGACGTCGAAGACCCAATCGGTCACGCCATTGGTCGACACGATCATGATCTGACGGTTGATGTCGACCTCGATATTGCGACCCAACGTCGGAAACGACGGCGTCACGCGCTCGAGCGAAGCGCCGAGGATGAACCGCGACAGCGGGTCGAGCACGCCCGACCGCGGCAGGAGGTGGTACTTCTGGAACGCGGTCAACGCGTGGCGGGTCGACTCGCCGAACGCTCCGGGGAAGTCCTGGATGTGATAGCCGCGCAGCACCAGGTGGATCTGCATCAGGAACACTTCGGCGCTGTGTTGACCCTTGGCCAAGTCGGGGCCCGACAACGGGAGATAGAACAGCGTGACCGGACCGGCGGGAGCCGGCGCAGGTGCGGGCGCCGCAGTCGTCGGGACCTCGGTCGCGGGGGTCTCCTGGAGGGGAGCGGCACCGGCGCCAGGGGCTGTGGCGCCAAGGGTCAACGCCAACGCGAGTGGCGCGGCGACGGCGAGATTGCGAAGTCGGACACGTGCAGTCATGACAAGAGAGGCTATCGGCGCAAAGGGCCAATCATGCCGGACCCCACGCGAATCGTTCCGACCAAACCCCGACCAACCCCGGTCGCGCAGCCGGGGCCTCACCGTCACGCGATATCGTGCCGCGCATGACTCGACCCGCAACGCTCGGCGAACTCAAGGCATCCGGCTGGGAATCGGTCCCGGTGAAGGAGGAGTTGCGTCGCAACGCCATTGCGAAGATCCGTGCCGCGGAGCCGCTCGTCGCTCATGTCATGGGGTACGAAGACACGGTCGTTCCCCAGATCGAGACGGCCCTGCTCGCCGGCCACGACATCGTGTTCCTCGGCGAACGCGGTCAGGCCAAGACCCGCATCATCCGCGGTCTGGTCGATCTGCTCGACGAGTACATGCCGATCGTCGCCGGCAGCGAGATCAACGACGACCCGTACAACCCGATCTCGCGCTATGCGCGGGACCTCGTGGCCGAACACGGAGACGACACTCACATCGACTGGGTGCATCGAAGCGAACGGTACGGAGAAAAGCTCGCCACCCCCGACACCTCGATCGCCGATCTCATCGGCGAGGTCGACCCGATCAAAGTCGCCGAAGGCCGCTACCTGTCCGACGAACTCACGCTGCATTACGGCCTCGTACCGCGCACCAACCGCGGCATCTTCGCAATCAACGAACTGCCCGACCTCGCCGAGCGCATCCAGGTCGGCCTGCTGAACGTGCTCGAGGAGCGCGACGTGCAGGTGCGCGGCTACAAGATCCGCCTCCCACTCGACCTCGTGATGGTGGCCTCGGCCAACCCGGAGGACTACACGAACCGCGGTCGGATGATCACCCCACTCAAGGATCGTTTCGGCGCCCAGATCCGCACCCACTACCCGCTCGACGTCGAGACCGAAATGGCGATCATCGACCAGGAAGCGGCGCCGCTTCAGGCCGCCGGGCTCACCGTCGACGTTCCTGAGTTCATGACCGAGATCATCGCCACGTTCAGTCAGTTGGCACGCGAGTCGAACCACATCAGCCAGCGCTCGGGGGTGTCGGTGCGCCTGACCGTATCGAACCACGAGTCGGTGGTGGCGGCCGCGGCGCGCCGGGCGCTGTATGCCGGTGAGTCGGTGGTTGCGCCTCGGGTCTGCGACCTCGATGCCATCGCTGCGTCGACGGCGGGCAAGATCGAGATCGAGTCGATCGACAGCGCCCGCGACGAACTCGTTATCCGCCACCTCGTGAACGCCGCGGTGCTCACCGTGTTTCGCGAGCGTGTCGGCCCGCAGTACCTCATCAGCATCGCCGAGGCGTTCGAAGGGCGCGAACCGGTCGTCGCCGGCGAGGACGTTGGAGCGCAGGAGTACGTCTCGCTGTGTACCGAGATCGCGCCGCTCGGCGAGGCGGTGCGCTCGGTGACCGGCTCGGAACGCCCCGAGGTCGTCGCCAGCGCCGTCGAGTTGGTGCTCGAAGGGCTGCACCTGTCGAAGCGCCTCAACAAAGAAGCGTTCGGCGGGCGAGCCCAGTACCGCTCGCGGGCATGAGCGGCGCCGGACACGACCCGGACGCACCCGCCCTCACCGCTGCCGACCCGCGGGCCGTCATCATCCGCGGGTTGACCAAGCGTTTCGGTGACCGTCACGCGGTCAACGGCATCAGCCTCGACGTGCCGCGGGGCGCCTTCTATGGCATCGTCGGTCCCAACGGTGCCGGCAAGTCGACGACGATCAAAATGTGCACGACGCTGCTGCGGCCCGATGCCGGCGACGTGTGGGTGGACGGCCATCACGTCTGGAGCGACGTCACGGTGGCGAAGCATCGATTGGGTGTGCTCCCCGACGACCTCCCGCTGTTCGAGCGGCTGACCGGCGGGGAGTTCCTCAGCTTTCTCGGGGTATTTCGTGGGCTCGCGCCGGGCGTCGTCGCTGATCGCTCGGCCGCGCTCATGTCGGTGCTCGGCCTCGACGACGCGGCCCGGGTGCTGATCGCCGACTACTCGACCGGCATGCGTAAGAAGATCAGCCTGGCGGCGGCCGTGTTGCACAATCCGCGAGTTCTGTTCCTCGACGAGCCGTTCGAATCGGTCGACCCGGTGTCGGCGCGGACGATTCAAGACGTGTTGCACACCTACTGCGTCGGGGGTGGAACGGTCATCTTGTCGAGCCACGTCATGGACACCGTCGAGCGGCTGTGCGACCACGTCGCCATCGTCAACGCCGGCATGATCGTGGCCGCAGGAACGGTCGAACAGGTTCGTGGCGGGCGACGGCTCGAAGACGTGTTCATCGACGCGGTCGGCGGGCGCACCGCGCAGGGCGGTGACCTCGGTTGGCTCGGCACGGAGGTGTGACTTCCGTGCCCCCTCCTCCAAATGCCCGTTCTCCGATAACCAGTGGTCGTGATCACGACCACTGGTTATCGGAGAACGGGTCGGCGGGGGGTGCGAACGGGTCGGCGGGGGGCTCGAACGGGTCGCTCACCTGGACCTTCGCCAAGCTGAAGTTCGTCCTGTTGCGGGCCTCGCTGCGGCGGCGACAAAGCGTGTGGAATCGCGTCGGCACGTTCGTCGCGCTCCTGGCGTCGCTGCTGGGGGCGATCGCCGGCTTCATCGCGACCGTGTCGTTGCGCGGTGGATGGTCGGCCGTCGCCGAGGAGCGGTTCCTCGTCATCGGCTGCTTTCTCGTCATCTTCGGCTGGTGGTTCGGCCCCGTCCTCAGCGGCGGCTCCGACGAAACGGTTGACCCGATGCGCCTCGCGTTGTTGCCCCTCACGCGTGCGCAGTTGCGGCGCGGTCAGATCGCCGCCGGGCTCGTTGGGCCGGCTCCGCTGATGGTGGTCGTGTGGGGGATCGGCCTGGTCATCGGCACCGCTGGCCCCTGGTGGACGGTGCCCTTTTCGATCCTCGCCGCGGTGGTCCTCGTTTTGACGGCGCTCATCGGCAGCCGCGCCATCGCTACATCGCTCGCGGTGCTGAACCGCACCCGCCGTGGCGGCGATCTTGCGACCTTCGTGGCGGTGCTCGGAGCGGCGATGTTGTTCGTCGCCGGGCAGGCGCTGCAGTTCATCTCCGACGAGCAACTCGACACGATGACCCGGATCGCGAGAGCGACACCCCTCGGCATGATCGGCGACGCCTTCCGGCTGCTCGGCGACGGCGACGTCGTGGGCGCGCTGTGGCGCATCGCCGCGCTCGGTGCCGTCGCCGCAGCAGCGGCGTGGTGCTGGAGTCGCCAACTCGACCGCCTGATGTCGGAATCGGATGTGCGCGGACGCCTCGAGGCCGCCGCCACGATCAGCGCATTGCCGATCTTCGACGGCTTCAGGTCTCGTCTGGCCCACACCCCGGCGGGAGCGGCCGTCGCCAGGGAGATCGTCTATCTCAAACGTTCGCCCGGCCGAAGGGCGTCCATGCTCACCTCGCTCATGTTGGGTTTCGCCTACGTGGCGATGCTCGCGGCGCGCGGCCAGATCCGCGATCCGATGATCGTGCTCGTCTCGCCGCTCGCCATGGTGTTCGCGCTGCAGTACGCCGCGAACCAGAACGGCGTCGACCCGGCCGCGTTCTGGATCGAGGTCGTGGCGGGACCTCAACAGATCGCCCGCTGGGCCGGACGGCAGGCGTTGGGGGCGGTGTCGATCCTGACGCCGGTACTCATCACCGGTGTTGTGCTGGCCGCGGTGTCGGGTGGGTGGCGACAGTTCGCGGTGATGGTCGCCACGATGATCGGAGCGACGTTCGCGCTCGTCGGGCTCGGGTCCGCCATGTCGCCGGCATTCGCCACGCCGGTGCCCGACAGCGGCAACCCGTTCGGCAACCGACAGGCCATGCAGGGCACGGGATGCGTGGCTGGCCTCGTCGGCATCATGTATCTGGTGGTCGGGGCGGCGATCGTGGCGCTGCCGGAGATCTCGCTGTGGTGGGCGGTCGACAACCGCCGGTGGGGCCTCGCCGCGCTCGTGTTCATCGGGGCGTTGGCGGCACAGCTCGGCGTGTGGTTCGCGTCGTCGCGCTTTGCCATCAGGTCGCTGGCGCGCAACGAGCTCGTCGTGCTCGAACGCCTCGACGCCCGCCTCAACGCCTGACCGCCCTCAGCCCCTCAGCCGCCCTCAGCCGCCCTCAGCCTGTTCTCCGATAACCAGTGGTCGTGATCACGACCACTGGTTATCGGAGAACTGGCGGGGGCGCGCGGGAACTGGCGGGGGCGCGCGGGAACTGGCGGGGGCGCGCGGGAACTGGCGGGGCTGGCGCGGTAGCGTCTCGACATGTCGCACCGGCGCTTTCGCTACTCGCCCTGGGACGGAACCCAAAGCGGTTTCGAACTTGACGCGCTCGACGTCATGGGGCAACTCACCGACGACCTGCTCTATCACGGTGACGTGAACGCGGGGCTGCGTCGCCTGCTGCAGGAGGGATTCGAAGACCGCAACGGCGACCACGTTCAGGGCCTGCGTGAGATGATGGAGCGCCTCCGGGAGGCCCGGCGCGAACGGCTCGAGAACAACAGCCTGGGCGGCGTGTTCGACGACATCGCCCGCGAGCTGCGCGAACTCGTCGACGACGAGCGTTCCAGCCTCGATCATCTCGCTCAGGAGGCGGCCGCATCCGGCGATGAACGGCGCGAGGCGCTCACGAACAACGACGTCGCCGAACGCAACATGCGCCTCGAAATGCTGCCGAACGACCTCGCCGGGCAGGTGAAGGACCTGCAGAACTACGACTTCACCTCCGAGTCCGCGCAGAACCGCTTCGACGAACTCGTCGATCGCCTGCGCGAGCAGCTCATGCAACAGACGCTCGATCAGATGTCCTCCGCCGTGCAGGACATGACCCCCGAGGACATGGCGCGCCTCAAGGACATGATGGCGGAGCTCAACAACATGCTCGCCCAGCGTGCGGCCGGCGAGGAGCCCGACTTCGACTCCTTCATGGAGCGCTACGGCGACTTCTTCCCGGAGAATCCGAGCACCCTCGACGAGTTGCTGGAGGTGATGGCCCAGCGCATGGCGGCGATGCAGGCGATGCTCAACTCGATGACCCCCGAGCAGCGCCAGCAGCTCATGGACCTGTCGAATCAGCTGCTCGAAGACATGGACCTGCGCTGGCAGATGGACCAGCTCTCGTCGAACCTGCAGCAGCTGTTCCCCGACGCCGGGTGGGGGCGCAGCTACGACTTCGACGGTGTCGACCCGCTCGATTTCCCCTCCGCGATGCAGATGATGAGCGACCTCGGCGATCTCGATCAGCTCGAGAACCTGCTCGGTCAGGCGATGTCGCCGGCCTCCCTCGGCGAGGTGGATCTCGACCGGGCCCGCGAGCTGCTCGGACACGACACCGCCGAGTCGATGCGCAAGATGAGCGAACTGTCCAAGATGCTCGCCGACTCGGGCATGGTGGACACCGTCGACGGACGCCTCGAGCTCACCCCCGAGGGCCTGCGACGCCTCGGCCGCAATGCGCTCGACGAGCTGTTTTCCAAACTCGGCGAGCACCTTGCGGGGGAGCACCAGATCCGGCGAACCGGCATTGGCCACGAGCGGACCTACGACACCAAGGCCTACGAATGGGGCGACCCGTTCAACCTGCACATCAACTCCACGATCGAAAATGCGGTGCGCCGCCGGGCATCCCAAGGGCTGATGGGCGGCCGGGTGCAGCTCACCCCCGACGACTTCGAGATCGAACAGACAGAACAGAGCGTCCGCACCGCCACCGTGTTGATGTTGGACCTGTCGATGTCGATGCCGATGCGCGGCAACTTCCTGCCGGCCAAGAAGGTGGCGATGGCGCTGCATGCGCTCATCTCCATGCAGTTTCCCCGCGACTTTCTCGGCCTCGTCAGCTTCAGTCGGCTCGCCCACGTCTTCCCGGCAAAGGACCTCCCGTCGGTCACCTGGGATTACGACTACGGCACCAACATGCAACACGGTTTGGCCCTGGCCAGACAGTTGTTGGCACGAGAACACGGCACCAAACAGATCATCATGATCACCGACGGCGAACCGACCGCCCATATCGATTCGTACGGGCGTTCGATCTTCGATTATCCACCGACCCGCGATTGCATCGATGCGACCCTGCTCGAGGTGTCGAGATGCACCCGTGAACACATCACGATCAATACCTTCATGATCGATGCGGACTCCGGATTGCAGCATTTCGTCGACCGGATGACCGAACTCAACCGGGGCCGCGCGTTCTTCACAACCCCCGAGAATCTGGGCGACTTCGTGCTTCACGACTTCCTCGATCAGCGCCGCCGCCTGTTGAACCGTCGCTGAGGGCGGCGGCGGATGAGGGGCGTGTGTGAACTTCTCGATGTCGGCCTTGCGATTCTTGACGACTCCGGTCAAGATGTTCCGGATAACAGGGATGTAATTACGTCACGGTGAGGACGGGAATGGCACAAGCGAAGAACACGGATGAAGGCAACGGTTGGCAACTGGCGGCCAACTGCCTTGGTGTTGACCCCGACCTCTTCTTCCCCGAACGCGGCGCATCGACCAAGGAAGCCAAGGCCGTGTGCCAAGGTTGTGAAGTGCGCGACGACTGCCTCGAATACGCACTCGTCAACGGTGAGAAGTTCGGTATCTGGGGTGGGCTGAGCGAGCGGGAACGGCGCCGGATCCGGCGTCAGCGTGCGTTGGCCCGGGCGGCGGAGGCATCGGCCGAAACCACCCGCACGGCAACCGCCTAGCAGCACCGCCTGACCGCCCGTGTCGGCCGCGGTTCAACCGAGCGTCGCGTCAATCCATCTGGTCGGCGTGACGATCGCGTCCACGGCCACGTCGTGGGGTTGGCTGGCGATGCCTGCCACCACCTGAAAATCGTGCACCGTGGCGACCAGGAGCGGCGACTCGCCGCTGCGCCCGGCGAAGGTGCGGTCGTACCAGCCGGCACCCATCCCAACGCGATTTCCCCGAAGATCGACCGCGACCGCTGGCACCACGACCACGTCGAGTTCGCCGCCGTCGAGGGTGAGCGCAGCCGGAATATCGGGTTCGTCGATGCCGTAACGATTGGTGCGCCACGGCGTATCCGGGCCGATCGAGGCGAACCGCAACCGACCGTCGCCGAGGACTGCGGCGGCCACCTCGGCCCCCCGGTTCCGCAGCGCTTCGATCGCCTGATCCAGGCGCACCTCGCCGTCGAAGGCCAGATACACGCCCACACGTCGGGCCTCGCTGACCCGCCGATCGCTCAGCAGTCGGACCGCGATCGCCTCCGCAGCGGAACGCTGCTCGGCGTCATCGAGTTCGCGGCGACGTCGGCGCATCGTCATTCGAAGATGCGTTGCGGTCGGTTGCGCGTCGCGTTCGGAGTTCGGCGAATCGGGGCTGGGCCAGGCCATGTGGAAGGTCTAACCCCTCATCGCCGCCAAGTCATAGTTCACACTCGAACGGGGCGATGTCGCACGACGGAACTTCGGGGGTAGGGTGAGGGCATGCCTCAGGGTTCCGAGTGGATTTTCATCATCATCGCCGTCGTCGTGTTGTTCGGCGGCTCCCAGATCCCCAAGCTTGCCCGCTCGCTCGGCGAAGCGAAGAAGGAGTTCAAGCAGGGCTTGGACGAGGGAGCCTCCGAGGAATCCGACGACAAGGCTGACAAGGCGTCGTCGTAATCCAACGCCGTTCGCCGGCGTCCCGATTGCCGCACGGCCCCGTTTGCCGCACGGCATGGTCGGGACGCCGTTGTCGCGCCCGGAGGGCCCAGCGGAGCGCCCCGGTGAGTCAGCGGTGCCGGGCTCAGCCGATGGTGACCGGCTGAGCCTTGGCGGCCTGGGCGCGGGCCCGGATGATGCGGCGTCGTTCACGTTCGGAGCATCCGCCCCACACGCCGTGATCGATGCGTTCGGAGATGGCGTACTCCAGGCACTCGGCAATGACCGGGCATCCCTGGCATGCCTTTCGGGCGATTTCGACGCCCACTCCATCGGACGGGAAGAACATCGCCGGGTCGCGATGCGAACAGTTGCCTTGGCTCATCCAGCTGGTATCGGAATAGTCGGTGCCGTACATGTAGCCTCCTTCTGCTTCGGCCTGGGGCCGGGGCAGATTGCGTGTCTCCAGCATGGAGGGTTGCCGAGCGCGATCGGCCGGTAGCTCTGAGATGCATCTCAGAATGGCGGGGTTCGCTGAGCGTCGTCACAGTGCGCAGCGGTTCTCGTCCGCCACCGCGGTGTGGGTCGGGCAAACTGGAGCGTCCAAGGAGGAGCCAGGTGACGTCCGAGCACAACCCTTCCCCACTCGATCCTGCCAACGTCGATGCTGCCTCGCCCGTGGGCGTGCCGTCGGTAGCGGTGCCGTCGGTAGCGGTGCCGTCGGTGGCCGTGCCGTCGGTAGCCGTGCCACAGCCAGCCGTCGCCGCGCCGCAGCCGTACGCATCGCAGCCGGCCACGCCTCCAGCCAGCGGGCCACCGCCAGCCGCTCCACTGGGTGCAGAATCACCGCGGTATGCGCCACCCGGCGTTCACCCACCGGGGTCTCCGACGCCCACGCCCGCGCCGACGCACGATCGCGACAAACGATCCGCGTTCGATGGAGCGCCGCCGCTGTATCTCACCGGAACCAACGGACCGGCGGCCCCCCTGCATGTGTCGCCACGGCCGATGCCGTCGGCACCAGAAACCAGGCCGGGCAAGGGTCGCAACTGGTGGGGTGCGCTCGTGCTCGGTGCGCTGATCGGAGCGATCGTGGCATCGATCGTGTCCGGAGCGATCTACACGGCGTCGGTGCGCACCTCCGACTCGGCGACGTCGGGGTCCACGTCGAACCCGGGCGGCAACACGTCGCTGGATCGCGCCCCGACCCCGACCATCGTCGGCGAGCCGCTCGACATCGGGAGCATTCTCGACAAGGCGCGGCCGTCGATCGTGTCGATTCGGATCGAGTCCTCGAGCGTCGAGGCCAGCGGATCGGGTATCGTCATCGACGATGCCGGAACCGTGTTGACCAATGCGCACGTGATCTCCGGAACCGACGGGTTGTCGAGCGCGATCACCGTGCAGTTCCACGACGGGGCGTCGGTGCCGGCCCAGCTCGTGGGCAGTTTCCCCGATCAGGACGTCGCCATCGTCCGCACGGTCGAACCCCATCAGTCGACGCCGGCGGAACTCGGATCGTCCGAGGCGCTGACGGTGGGTGAGGACGTCATCGCCATCGGTAACGCGTTGAACCTCGGCGCGCAGCCGAGCGTGACGCGCGGCATCGTTTCGGCACTCAACCGCACGCTGGCCGCCGAAAACGTCGTCCTTGAGAACCTCATCCAAACCGACGCGGCCATCAACCCCGGAAACTCGGGCGGCGCGCTCGTGAACAGCTACGGTCAGGTCGTCGGGGTGAACACGGCGATCATCAACAACTCTCAGAGCCTGGGCTTCGCGTTGTCGATCGATTCGGTGAAGCCGTTGATCGAGGAAATCCTCGCCGGGCGCGGCGATGTCGACGGCGACAGCCCGTTTCTCGGCGTCACGACTCTCGATGTCCAGAGCCAGCAGTCAGACGTGTTGGCTCGTTACGGCGTGGTCACCGACCATGGCGCGTTCGTGACGTCGGTAACCGCGGGAACTGCGGCCGCGAACGCCGGGATGCAACCCGGTGACGTCATCGTCAGGGTCGACGGTCAACAGGTCGAGTCCAACATCGACGTCGGGACGATCATTCGTGGATTCGACGCCGGGGACTCGGTCGAGATCGTCGTGGAGCGTCGAGGCCGGGAGATGACCCTCAACGCGACACTGGGCCGCCGCGGCGGGTGATCGACAGTCGGTAAGCTGTGGGCGCCCGCGGCAGTCCGCTGGCGCCCGTCGAACCAGGAGACACCGATGTCTGACTACGCACCAGAGTCCACCGAGCCGCCGACGGCGGCAGTGACCGTGGTGTATCTGGGTCCGGTCGCACCCCATTGGGACGTGCGATCAGACTTCGGCGACCGCGCCGTGGTGGACGAGTTCTTCCGTCGGCTGAACGCCCGGCTGATGCTGGTGCCGCCACACGACCCGCAGTTTCGCCGCAACCGCGAGCGAGTCATCCGCGATGCGGAGCGCGAGAACATCCTGCTGACCTGGGATCCGCCGGAGCTCGGCGAGCCGTTCCCACCCCGCGACCGCGACCGTGACGACCGCGATCGCGACCGCCGACGTCGCGACTGAAACCCGCTACGCCCGGTCCTTTGGCGGGCGACGGCGCGCGTCGGCGATGAGTTGGCGGTCCACCTCGTAGGTGAGCAGCGCCAGGTCGTCGTCGAGCCACACCAACTCGGTGGCCTCGTCGTTGGCTCGGAACTCACCGTCGAGCACCGACATCAGGAAGTACCTGACCCGTTTGTCGCGCCCCTTGCCGTCGACATAGCGCACCTCCGGTCCCGTCGAGTCGATGCGGCAGCGCAGCCCGGTCTCTTCGAAAACCTCGCGGAGTGCGCCCGCCTCGGCGTCCTCGCCGGGATCGAGATGCCCTTTGGGCAACGACCAGTCGTTTCGGTGTGGTCGGTAGATCGCGGCGACACGGCCGGCGTCGTCGATGATGACACCGCCCGCAGCCTCCAACACCCCATCGGGTCCGTATTGCTTGGCCATAACGCCCAGCGACGTTATCGAGCTTGACTGACCCACGTTCTCGAAAGCTCGGTCAGTTGCACGTGGGCATCGACGCCGACGCTCGTGGGGACCTTCGCCCAGGTGTCGTCGCGCAGCTCCCAGGCCAGCATGTCGTCGGCCAGCTCGATGTCGAGCACCGAGTCGATACGGTCGACCAACGCCGGGTTCGTGACGCCGATCAGCGCCTCGACCCGTCCGTCCAGGTTGCGGGGCATCAGGTCGGCCGAACCGAGATACAGCGCCGCCTCGCCGGGGCCGGTGCCGTTCGCGAAGCGGTAGATCCGCGAGTGCTCGAGGAACCGGCCCACGATGCTTCGCACCCGGATGTTGTCCGACATCCCCGGCACCTGAGGGCGCAGGCAGCAGATGCCACGCACGATCAGGTCGATCTGGACCCCATCGGCCGAGGCTGCGTACAACTCGTCGATCATCTCGGGGTCGACGAGGCTGTTCATCTTCATGACGATGCGCCCCGCTCCGGCCTCGGTGGTGCCGATCGGTGCCGGGCGCTCGTTGCGAATGAGCGACACGATTCGACTGCGCAGTTCGTCGGGAGCCACGAGCAGGCGCCGGTAGTCGACCGAACGGCTGTATCCGGTCAGGTAGTTGAACAGGTTCTGCACGTCGTCGGCGACGTCGTGGGACGCGGTGAACAACCCGAAATCCTCGTAAATCCTGGCGGTTCGGGAGTTGTAGTTGCCGGTGCCGACATGGCAGTAGACCCGCACCCGGTCGGGTTCGTCGCGGGCGACCATCGTGATCTTGGTGTGAGTCTTGAGCCCGACGAGCCCATACACGACATGCACCCCGGCGCGTTCGAGGCGACGCGCCCAGGCGATGTTGTTCTCCTCGTCGAAACGGGCCTTCAACTCGACCAGGGCCACCACCTGCTTGCCCGCCTCGGCGGCGCGGACGAGCGACGCGACGATCGCCGAGTCGCCGGAGGTGCGATACAGGGTCACCTTGATGGCCAGCACCTGACGGTCGATGGCCGCCTGGCGGATGAACTCCTCGACCGAACTCGAGAAGTTCTCGTAGGGGTGGTGCACCAACACGTCGCCACGGCGCAAGATGGCGAACACGTCGTTGTCGAGGCCCGGGCTGCCCGCCAGAGCACGCGAATCGACGGTCGGGACGTGGGGGAATTTCAGTTCCGGTCGATCGAGCCCGGCCACCACCCAGAGCCCCGACAGATCGAGCGGCACGGCGTGGCGATGCACGTCGCTCACCTCGAGCTCGCGCTGCAGCAACGACACCATCTCATCCGACATCGAGGTGGGAACCTCGAGTCGAACCGCGTCGCCGAAACGCCGGCGACGGATCTCCATCTCGACGAGCTCCAACAGATCGTCCGCGTCCTCTTCGGACAGGTCGAGGTCGGCGTTTCGGGTCACCCGGAAGGTCTGGTACTCCTCGATCTTCATGCCGATGAACAGGCGGTCGAGGTGGGCGGAAACGAGCTCCTCGATCGGCAACAGCCGGTTCTCGTCGAGCGTGGGGATGTAGCGGGGCAGCGCTGGCGGGATCTTGAGGCGGGCGAATCGCTCCTCGGAGTCGTCGGGGTCGACGACGCGCAGGGCCAGGTTGAGCGACAGGTTGGAGATCTCGGGAAAGGGGTGGGCCGGATCGACCGCGAGGGGGGTGAGGATCGGAAGAATTCGGTCGTCGAACACCTGGCGCAGATGGCGGCGGTTGTCGACGTCGAGCTGATCCCACGTGCAAAAGCTGATGCCCTCGGCGTTCAGCGCGGGCAGCAATCCGTGGACGAAGACCTCGTCGGCGCGGGCGACGAGTTCCTCGACCCGATCGGAGATCTCGGCGAGCTGCTGGGCGGGGGTCATCCCGTCGGGGGTCGGCTCGACGATGCCGGCTTCGACCTGGTCGAGCAGGCCGGCGACACGCACCTGGTAGAACTCGTCGAGGTTCTGGCCGAAGATGGCGAGAAACTTTGCCCGTTCAAGCACCGGAACCGCGGGGTCGGTGGCCAGCGCCAGCACCCGGGCATCGAAGTCGAGCCAGCTGAGTTCCCGGTTGTTGAAACGCGTCGTCGTCACCGCACCCACGGTACCGACGCGCCGCCTCGATGCCTACGGCGCGAGGTCCCGAAGTTGCAGATTTTGTGGACCGTTCACCTGCTGTTCACCTCCGGGGCGGCGAAGGTACACATAGCGGCCGTAACGTACCCATCGTCCCACCGGACACCGGCTGCGGCCGAGCCCGCCACGGTGTGCCGGATGAGTGTGCCCGGATGGGTGTGCCAGATGAGTTTGACCCCCGACCAAGGACCGAGTCTGATGACGATGAACGACAATGGCGGCGCCACGGTGCGAACCGCACGCGGCGCCGTTCGCAGCGGCCCGGTGGAAACGCCTGCCGGGGCTGAGGAGATTCCCGACATCGTGACCGAAGCCGTCTTCGAAACCAAAAACCTGTCCGTGTTGTACTCCGGGTTCCGTGCGGTGCGCGACGTCAACATGACGATTCGCCGCGGCGAGATCACCGCCTTCATCGGCTCGTCGGGGTGCGGCAAGTCGACGGTGCTGCGGTGCCTCAACCGGATGAACGATCTCGTCGAGGGTGCGAGCGTCGAAGGGCAGGTGCTGTACCGGGGAGTCGATCTTTACGACCCCGAGGTCAGCCCGGTCGAGGTGCGACGCCGTATCGGCATGGTGTTCCAGAAGCCCAACCCGTTCCCGAAGTCGATCTGGGACAACATCGCCTACGGCCCCCGGATCGCCGGGGTCAAAAAGAAGCAGGACCTCGACGATGTCGTCGAGAAGTCGCTGCGTCGGGCGGCGTTGTGGGACGAGGTCAAGGACCGCCTGAACACCTCGGCGATGGGCATGTCGGGCGGGCAACAGCAGCGCTTGTGCATCGCCCGGGCGATCGCTTCGGAGCCCGAGGTGCTGCTGATGGACGAGCCGTGTTCGGCGCTCGACCCGATCGCCACCAACCGCGTCGAGGATCTCATGCGCGAATTGCGCGACGATTACACCATCGTGATCGTGACCCACAACATGCAACAGGCTGCCCGTGTGTCCGACACGACCGCGTTCTTCGGGGTTGAGGTGAGCGCCGAAGGCGACCGCCGTACCGGACTTCTCGTCGAGTTCGACGAGACCGAACGGATCTTTTCCAGCCCGGCCGACGAACGAACCGAGAACTACATCACCGGCCGAGTGGGGTGACCATGGACGACACCGATCTGCGAATCGAATTTCACGAGTCGCTCGACGAACTGCGCGACGACATCATCCGCCTGGGTGCGATGACCGTCGAAATGATCGGCAAGGGCACCGCGGCGATGCTCGACCAGGACCTGCACGCCGCCCAGCAGATCATCGACGCCGACGACGCGATCGACATGTTGGAAATCACGATCGAGGAATCGTGCTACCGGATGCTGGCCCTCCAACAGCCGATGGCCCGAGACCTGCGTTTCATCATCTGTTGTCTGCGGCTCGCCAACGAACTCGAGCGGTCGGCCGACCTCATGGTCAACGTGTGCAAGGCGTCGCGGCGCATGTACGACGTGACGATGTCACCGCAGGTGCGCAGCTACATCGAGGACATGAGCATCGAGGCGGCGTCGCTGACCCGAAAGGCGATCGACGCGTTCGTCGAGAGCGACGCGGCGAAGGCGAACGCGCTCGACGACATCGACGACCGGCTCGACCTGTTGCAGGTCGAGTACATGAACGCCATCATCAACTCCCACGACACCGGCGCTCACGGGTTGAGCTCGGCGGTTCAGCTCGCGCTCATCGGCCGTTACTACGAACGCATCGGCGATCACGCGGTGAACATGGGCGAGCGGGTTGCGTTCATGGTGAGCGGTTGGCTTCCGGAACATGCGGCGATCGCCCGCATGGAGCTGAAGACCCGCCGCGAACCGGCGGCCGGCTGAGTTCTCGGAGTCGGCCGGATCCCCGGATCCGATCAGCATGGTCATCGTCCTCATCGTCTCGGTCGTAGTGCTCGTCGCTGCCGTCGTCGCGCTCATCGCGATCGTTCTGGGCCAGCGCAGTGAGCTGTCCGCCCTGCGTGCGAATGTCGTCGAACCCGGGGTCGATGACGTCGACACCTCGACTGAACTCGCCCGACTGGTCGCGGCGCTCGAGGCGGTCGAACTCGGTGTGGTCGTCGTCGACCCCAGCGGGGAGGTGGCCTTTGAGAACGGCGTCGCAAGTCGACTCATGACGTCGAGCGACTCGCGTGCGATCGTGCGTCAGGCGACGATCGAGCTCATCTCCGAGGCGGCCACCGGGCGCAGCGGTCGACGTGAGGTCGATCTGTTCGGCCCTCCGAAGGCGACCTATCTCGTCGTCGCATCCCCGCTGGTCGTGTCGTCGGAAGCTCCACAACAGGGCGTGGTCGTCGTCATCGAGGACATCTCCGAACGCCGACGTACCGAACAGGTTCGCCGTGACTTCGTGACGAACATCTCCCACGAGCTCAAGACCCCGGTGGGGGCACTCGGCCTGCTCGCCGAGACCGTCGATGCCGAGACCGACCCGGCGACCGTCGCTCGTTTCACCAAGCGCATCGTCGAGGAAGTGCATCGCCTCGCCGCGACGATCGACGACCTGTTGGAGCTGTCGCGGATCGAGTTCGCCGACGACCTCGAACTCACCGAGCAGGTGCTGGGGCCGATCGTGGCCGAGGCAGCTGCTCGACTCGACTCCGCGGCGGCGGCACGCGAGATCGAACTCAAGGTCATCGGCGACCCCGACCGGTCGGTGTTCGCCGACCAGCGTCAACTCACCAGCGCGCTGTCCAACCTGATCGAGAACGCCATCAAGTACGGCGCCGACGCATCGGTGGTGACGATCGACATGGGCCCGCCGACCGGAGGTCGCGACGGGGCCGGAGGAGGACGAGACGACGCGGATGGACACGGCGCTGATGGCGACGTCACGGTGATCAGCGTGAGCGACCGCGGCGACGGCATTCCCACCCGCGACCTCGATCGAATCTTCGAACGGTTCTACCGGGTCGACCGTGCGCGAAGCCGCGTCACCGGCGGAACCGGCCTCGGGCTGGCGATCGTGCGCCACATCGTGAACAACCACGGCGGGTCGGTGACCGTCACTTCGAAGGAGGGGCAGGGTTCGACGTTCACCGTGAAGATTCCTGCCCGGAACCCAGCCCTATCGGCGACGCCGCGGCCGACCGAAAGCCGACCGACATGACCGGAGAACACAACGTGACCACTACCGCCACCGGCGACCGACTCGTCATCCTGGTCGTTGAGGATGAGGAGTCCTATGTCGACGCGCTCGAGTTGGGGCTGCGCCGCGAGGGTTTTGAGGTCGAGGTGGCCCGGACCGGGTCCGAGGCGCTTGCACGATTTGCTGAAGTCGCGCCCGACCTGGTGTTGCTCGACGTCATGTTGCCGGGGATCTCCGGGATCGACGTGTGCCGAGAGATCCGCGCAACGTCACAGGTGCCGATCATCATGGTGACCGCCAAGGCCGCAGAGATCGACACCGTGGTAGGCCTCGAGGTGGGGGCTGACGACTACGTCACCAAGCCGTACCGGTTGCGCGAGCTGGTCGCCCGGATCCGGGCCGTCCTTCGCCGTCGGGTCGATGCCACCCCAGCCGAATCCCACGACGAGATCGTCGCCGTCGGCGACCTGGTGATCAACGTCGACAGCCGGGAGGTGCGCCGCAACGGTGAGTTGCTGGCGCTGCCGCTCAAGGAATTCGAGCTGTTGTTGTTACTGATGGAGAACTCACCGCGGGTGTTGACCCGCGGCACCATCATCGATCGCGTGTGGGGCTACGACTATGTCGGAGATACCAAGACCCTCGACGTTCACGTGAAGCGACTGCGGGCCAAGATCGAGGACAATCCGGCGGCGCCGCAACGACTGTTGACGGTGCGCGGCGTCGGTTACAAGTACAACTCGGTCTGAGCCAACGCGATGGGGCTCGGGTCCCACGAAAAAGCCGTCGGGGGGGGGGCGGCGGGGGTCCCCCCCCCCGGGCCACCACCCCGCGCGGGCCGTA
>JAMLGM010000012.1 GCA_023957975.1 Microthrixaceae bacterium
TACTTGAGCCGCAAGGACTCGAGACAGCAGGCGAAGACTGTAGGCCTCCGTATGAATCGTGTCAACTTCACCGCCAGGAGGGTTCTCCTGCTCCCTGTTGCAGTGACCGGTGCCGGTGGCGTCGATCCTGCTGGGCTTCGGGGAAGGCGACTGGTGTCTGACTCGCTGAGCCGGGCACCCGATTGCGTTGATCACTCTAGCCACGATCAGGGAACGATCGCCAACTCGACCGACAGAATTTCCCGAACCTTTTCAGGTTTGGGCCCTCGGATGGCCGTGGATGCCACCGTTTTGGGCGCGAAGCCCGCAAGAATGGGCGGCGATGTTCCCCCACCTTCGTAGTGTACCGGCGCGTATCGGGTGCCAGTCGCACCGAGCGTCGCGGCATTCGTTGCCTTCCGTCGTCGCTGCGTGCCTTGCACTGTGCCTGTTGGCCTCGGCATGCGGGTTCAACCCTCGACCGCTCCCCACGATCAATCCGCCGGCAAATGGCGTGCGGACCAAGATCTACGCCGCCGACGGCACCCTCATCGTCGAGGTCGCCCAGGAGGAGCGCCGCGAGACGCTTGCGCTCGACGAGATACCCCAGATCGCCCAGAACGCCGTGATCGCGATCGAGGACGAACGTTTCTGGGAGCACAACGGCATCGACCCCCGAGGCCTGTTTCGAGCCCTGACCCGCACCAGCGGCGCCGGCGAGGCCACCCAGGGCGGCTCGACGATCACCCAGCAGTACGTCAAGAACACGTTCCTGTCGCCCGAACAGACCCTGCGGCGCAAGGTCGAGGAGGCGAACCTCGCATTGCAGCTCGAACGCACCCACACCAAGGAATTCATCCTCGAGCAGTACCTGAACACGAGTTTCTTCGGGAACCGCAGCTACGGGATTCAGGAAGCCTCCAAGGGCTACTTCGGCAAGCCGGTCTCCGAGGTGACCGCCGCCGAGGCCGCCCTGCTCGCCGGACTGCTGCAGAGCCCGACGCGGTTCAACCCGTACATCAACCTCGACGGTGCCGTCACCCGCCGCAACACGGTGCTGGCAAAGATGCGCCAGCTCGGCTACATCACCGACGACGAGTACGAGTGGTCGATCAACTCGCCGGTCAACCTCGTCGATGCGAGCACCGCCGCGGCCGGGGGACGATACGAGGCCGCGCACTTCGTCGACGAAGTGAAGAAGTTCATCCTCAACGATCCCCGCTTCGGCGAGACCCCCGAGGAACGCAACGCACTGTTGACGACCGGCGGGTTGTCCATCCACACCACCCTCGACCTCAACCTGCAGCGACTCGCCGAAGCCGACGTGACCGCGGTGTACCCGAACCAGAACCGCGGTTTTCGCGACCGCCGCAAGGACCCCGACGTGGGGTTGGTGGCCATCGATCCCTCGACGGGGTACGTGCGGGCGATGGTTGGAGGCTACGACTACTTCGACACCAACGCCGAGGTTCACCCCTACGCCCAATACAACCTGGCGGTCGGCAAGGGACGCCAGGCCGGATCGACGTTCAAACCGATCGTGACCGCCACGGCCTTCGCCAACGGCGTCCCCCAGAACGCCACCTTCTCGGCACCCGGCTCTGCGACGATCAGGGTGGCCGGCCATCCCCCGTGGAAGGTCCGGGGCCACGGCCTCGGCGGGGCGGCCTCGCTGACCGAGTGCATGGTGCACTCCGCCAATACGTGCTTCGCGAACCTGATCGCCGACAGTCGCGTCGGGGTCGAACGCACCACGGCCATGGCCGCCTCGATGGGGATCGACACCACCTATGTGCCGGCGACCGAGAACACCCCGGCGCGCGGGTTCCGGCCCGTGCTGTCGATGGCACTCGGCGCCAACGACACGACCGTGCTCGACATGGCGGAGGCCTACACCGTGTTCGCAAACCGGGGGCTGCACGTTCCCGCGACGATGGTGACCAAGGTGGTCGACTCCAACGGAACGGTGCTGTTTCAACATCAACGCACTCAGGACAAGGTGCTCGAGGCCGCCGATGCCGACGAGATCACCCGCCAGTTACAGGCCGTCCTCGAACGGGGCACCGCCAAAGGCCGCGGCATCGACCGTCCGGCCGCAGGAAAGACCGGCACGACCCAGGACGAGACCGACGCGTGGTTCGTCGGCTACACGCCGCAACTCGTCACCGCCGTGTGGACCGGGTATTCGCAGTCGACCACCCGCAAGGTCGGCTCCACCGGAGCGACCGCCGCAGCGCCGGTGTGGCAACGGTTCATGAAGGACGCTCTCGCCGAGGTACCCCCGACCGACTTCGACTTCACCATCCGCTCCTCCGCGACCACCACGACCACGATCGCCCCGACGAACACGGAGATTTTCGAGTTCGAGGGCACCACCGAGACCGTCACCATGCCAGCGCTCAACGGGCTCAACATCGACCAGGCGACCTCCCGCGCCAGGTCGGCCGGGCTCACGCTGCGGCGGATCAACGTCGACACCCCACCGAACACCGGGCCCGGCATGGTGCTCAACCAGGCGCCCGCGTCGGGATCGCAGGTCTCCAAGGGTGCGACGATCACCGTCGAGGCCACCGCCGGGTCGCCGGCACCGACTCGACCGGTTCCCAACATCGTCGGGCTGCCACTGAACGACGCCGCCGCCCAGTTGCGGTCGGCCGGGTTCATCGTGAGCCACGAGGTGGTCGCCGCCCCCGCCGATGTGGTCATGGGCGATGGGCTGGCGCCGCTGCCGGGGATCGTGTGGTCGGTCACCCCGGCTGTCGGCACGGTCTCGATCGATGGCAAGCTGACCCTGCACGTGCAGCCCTGATGGCCCCGCCGCGGCCTGCAACCGCCAACTCCCCCCTTCGGAGGAACGTGACATGACCACCCCGACTCGACCGAACGCGGGGCCCTACGCCGACCACCAGAACCGGCCACCGACCCGAACCCGGCGTCTGCTGAACCTGGTACTGATCCTCGTCGTCGTCGCCTCGACCTGCCTGTGGGCCGGAGCGGTGATCTGGGGGTGGGCGACGGACCCGAAGCCGGTGAACTGGCTCGAGAACCGCGAGTTCCCGGAGGCGGCCGAACCGATCTGCGCCGCAGCGGTCGCGGAAATCAAGACCTTCCCGAAAGCACACGAATCCAAGACACCCACCGAGCGCGCTGCGGTGATTCGCCAGACGACGGGGGTGCTCGAGACGATGATCGCGGATCTCCGGGAGATCGTTCCCGACGACGCCGACGCGAAGTGGATCAACATGTGGCTCGACGACTACGGCATCCACCTCGCCGACCGTCTCGACTACGCGGAGCGCCTCGACGGCCCCGACGGCGCCAAGGAGGAGTTTTTCGAAACCCCGAAGGCCGACAAGCAGATCTCAGTGTCGCTCAACGAGTTCGCGAAGCAGAACCAGATGGCCTCGTGTGTCACCCCGGGTGACGTGTAGCGACCCGTTCGAACGCCGAGGCCGCCAGGCGTAACAGCCCCGGGTCGAGGCCGTAGTCACCGAGGTCGCTTCGGCGGACCCAACGCAGCTGCTCGCTCTCGTGGTTGCCGACCGGTTGCGCTCCCGGCGGGGCGACGACGACAAAGCGCACGTCGAGGTGCAGATGCGGGTCCTCGGTCGGTGGTGCGACCCGGTGGATGTCGAGGTCGATCGGGTCGAGGTCGATCAGGAGTCCGTCGATGCCGGACTCCTCGGTGGCCTCGCGCCACGCGACGCGGGCGAGGTTCATGTCGCCGTCGGCGTGTCCGCCGGGTTGCAGCCACCGCTGCAACTTCGCGTGAAACAACAACAGCGCATGGCTGGCGTCTGAGTCGACGACGAACGCGGATCCGGTGAGGTGGCCGGGACGAGTCGTTCGCGTCGCTGCGTCGGGTCGGCCCTCGATGAGGTGCGCGATCAGCAGGCGGTCGCGTTCGAGCGCCTCGTCGCCGGCAGGAACCGCATCGACCAAGGCCGCAGCGACGGCGACATCAGGTGACGGAGTCAGCGTGGCCCCGTCGACGAGGGTGGTGTGATCGGTCCCCATCGTCTTCAGTAGGTACAGCGGGTCAGCCTGCTCAGCGGGTCAGCAGGTCAGCGCCGCGGCCGCCGCGGTGTCGGCTTCGAACCGAAGCGTCGCCGCGGCGAGCTGCTCGGCCACCGGCTTCGGGCCCGCGCCTCCGGCGGTCGTGCGCTGCGTCACCGATACGCCGGGGTCCAACAGGTGCACGGCGTCGGGTCCGAGGGTCGGTTCCGCGAGAACGAGCTCGCGCAGGTCCAGGCCGTCGTCGATCGCCCGCCGAACGATCGCCCCGACGACCGCATGGCTCTCGCGAAACGGCATGCCGCCGCGCACCAGGTACTCGGCGAGATCAGTCGCCGCCGCAAATGGGCTGTCGGCCGAGGCGCGCATGTTGTCGGTGCGGAAGGTGATGGTCGCGAGCATTCCGGCAAACGCGCCGAGCCCGCGACGGACCTGGTCGAAGCTGTCGAACAGCGGCTCCTTGTCCTCCTGCAGGTCGCGGTTGTAGGCGAGCGGCAACGCCTTGAGCGTCGCCAACAGCCCGGTGAGGTTCCCGATGACCCGGCCGGCTTTGCCGCGTGCGAGTTCGGCGATGTCGGGATTCTTCTTCTGCGGCAACATCGATGAACCGGTCGAGTAGGCGTCGGAGAGCTTGACGAAGCCGAACTCCTCGGTCGACCAGATGACGATCTCCTCGCCGATGCGGCTCAGGTGGATGCCGATGAGTGCGAAGTCGAACAGGATCTCGGCGACGAAGTCGCGGTCGCTCACCGCGTCCAGGCTGTTCGCAAACACGCCGGAAAAGCCCAGGCGATCGGCGTTGGCGGCCGGGTCGAGCGGGAGGCTCGACCCGGCGAGTGCACCCGCGCCGAGCGGCGAGACATCGAGGCGCCGGTGGGCATCGACCAGCCGGTCGAGATCCCGGCTGAACGCCCAGAAGTGCGCCAGCAGGTGGTGGCGCAACAGCACGGGCTGGGCCTGTTGCAGGTGCGTGTAGCCGGGCAGGTAGGCGTCGCCCGCCTCGTCGGCCCTCGCCAACAGCACCCGCTCCACCTCGATCACCTTCGCGGCGACGGTGGCGACGGCGTCCTTGCAGAACAGTCGAAAGGCCGTCGCGACCTGGTCGTTGCGGCTCCGCCCGGTGTGCAGGCGGGCACCGGCGTCGCCGGCAAGTTCGGTGACGCGACGCTCGATGGCGGTGTGGATGTCCTCGTCGGTGGCGACGAACTCGAACGTCGCGTTCGCCAGTTCGGCCTCGGTGACCGCCAGCGCCTCGACGACCGAAGCCGCCTCGGTGGCACTCAGCACACCTGCGGCCTCGAGTCCGGCCACGTGGGCAACGCAACCGCGAATGTCGTAGGGGGCGAGGCGCTGATCGAACGGCAACGACAGCGTGTACTCCCACAGTTCCTCGGCGGGACCCTCGGCGAATCGGCCATGCCATAACGGCGCTGCAGCGCTGTGCTGGTTCGGCTCGCCCGCTCGTTCGGCGAGGTCGTCGGTCGTCGGTTCGGCGTCGCGGTGCTGTTCAGACATCGTCGCCACGCTAGCGCCCTGTCTGCGAACGGCCGGCGAACGGCCGGCGGGTCGCCCGCGTAGGCTGGCCGGATGCGGATCGTCCCCTTCGGCACTTCCTCGGGTCGCCCGACCGCGCGACGCAACGTGAGCGGGTTGGGCCTCGACCTCGGCCGACGGTGGGTGCTGGTCGATTGCGGGGACGGGACCCAACAACAGATCATGCGCAGCCCGCTGAAGATCCACCGCATCGACGCGGTGCTGCTCACCCATCTTCACGGCGACCACGTGTTGGGGTTGCCCAGCTTGTTGGGCACGATGGGGATGGAGGGACGAACCGCTCCCCTGACCCTTGTCGCTCCGGTCGGCGTTCGCAGTTGGTTGGACGCCATGTTGAATCTGCCGATCCTCAATCTCACCTTCGACGTCGAGGTGCTCGAGTTGGAATCGGCGGCCTCGCTCGGCACGATTTCCGGTCTCGAGGTCACGGCCCTGCCGCTTCGCCACCGGGTCCCCAGTTTCGGCTACCGCTTCGCCGAGCCGGAACGCCGCGGCCATGTCGACGCCGCTGCGGCCACCGCACTCGGGCTGTCCGGTCCCGACATCGGCCGACTCCAGCGAGGTGAGCGCCTCGACGGGTTCGAAGGGCTCGACGCGGCCCAGATCATCGGCGAGGCGCGCCCCGGACGGGTCGTCACGATCCTGGGCGACACGATGTATGCGAAGACCTCGGTCGAACTCGCACTCGACGCCGACCTGCTGGTGCACGAATGCACCTACGCCGCGTCGGATCACCCCTACTGCGGGCAGTGGATGCACAGCTGCAGCCTCGACGTGGCCAGGGTTGCGACCGAGGCGAACGTCGGCCACGTGGTCATCAACCACTTCTCGTCGCGCTACCCCGACGAGTCGGTTCTGGCGGCCGAGGTTCGTGAACGGGTGCCCGACACCACGCGGGTCACCGCCGCGGTCGAGAACGACCCCATCGAAATACCGTTTCCCGATAACCAGTGGTCGTGATCACGACCACTGGTTATTGGAGAACGGGCCGAAGGGGGCTGAATCGGGCTGAGTTGGGCCGAATCGGGCTCAGTCGGTCGTGCCGGCGCCCTGAATGCCGGCCCAGGTCTTGATGCCGAGACCCCACAGCTGCACGAATCCCTCCGAATCGGAGTGACGGAACCGGTCCGCCGCGTCGTAGGTGGCCAGCCCGTAGTCGTAGAGCGACTTGGGGGCGCGGCGCCCGACCACGTAGCAGTTGTTGGGTTCGAGCGCGAGGCGCACCTCTCCGGTCACGAAGCGCTGCGACTCCTCGATGAACGCGTCGAGGGCCTGCTTGAGCGGGCTGAACCACAGGCCGTCGTAGACCAACTCGGCGTAGCGGTGCTCCAGGCGCATCTTCTCGCGGCCGAGATCGCGCTCGACGGTGATCGACTCGAGGTCGGCGTGGGCCAACATGATGGCGAGCGCGCCGGGGGCCTCATAGGTCTCGCGGGACTTGATGCCCACGCGACGGTTCTCGACCATGTCGAGCCGACCCCAGCCATAGGAGCCGACGACGGAGTTCAGGTGCTCGACGATCTCGAACAGCGGCATCGCCGTGCCGTCGACCGACACCGGAACGCCACGTTCGAACGCGATGGTGATCTCGCGGTTCTCGGTCGCGGTGAGCCGGGTCATCTCCCAGACGCCCTCCGGCGGCTTGGCCCACGGGTCTTCCATCTCGCCGCACTCGATCGCTCGACCCCACAGGTTGTCGTCGATGGAGTACATCTTTTCCTTGGTGGCCCGGATCGGGATGTTGTGCTCGGCCGCATACGCGATGGAGTCTTCGCGGGTGAATCCCCAGTTGCGCACGGGGGCGACGAGTTCGAGGTCGGGGGCCAACGCCATGGTCGACACCTCGAAACGCACCTGGTCGTTGCCCTTTCCGGTGCATCCGTGGGCGACACCATCGGCTCCGAAACGCCGGGCGATCTCGACCTGGTGCTTGACGATGAGCGGTCGGCTGAGCGCGCTGACCAACGGGTACTTGCCTTCGTAGAGCGCGTTGGCCTTGATGATGGGAGCGAGGTAGTCGCGGGCGAATTCCTCGCGCAGGTCGAGTTCGATGTACTCGATCGCTCCGGCACCGAGGGCCTTTTCGCGATTGCCGTCGAGCGTGCCTTCCTGGCCGATGTTGGCCGACACGCAGATGACCTCGCAGCCGAGGTTCTCGATCATCCAACGCACTGCGACGGAGGTGTCGAGACCTCCGCTATAGGCGAGCACGACTTTCTTGGCCATGGGTGGTGTTCTCTTTCGATGTCGGGGGTGGATTTGGTCGGGCTGGTGTCCGGCGGGCTGGGGGCTCAGGCGAGTCCGGCGAGACGGGCGATCTCCGCCTCGACCTCCGGGCCGGACGACTCGGTGGCGATCACCAAGATGGTGTCGTCGCCGGCGACGGTGCCCAGGATGTCAGCGAGCGCCGAACGATCGAGCGCGGAGGCAACAACGTGCGCACAACCCGGCGGGGTTCGCAACACGACGAGGTCGCCGGATCGATCGAGTTCGGCCACCCAGTCGCCGAGCACACGTTTGAGGTGGTCGTCGGTGGTGACGCGCTCGTAGGGCAACTCGGGAATGGCGTATGCGGTGTCACCGCCGGGGAGCCGAACTTTCACCGCGGCGAGTTCCTCGAGGTCGCGGCTGACCGTAGCCTGGTTGACCTCGTAGCCGTCGGCCTCAAGGAGTTCGACGACCTGCGCCTGATTGGTGACGAGATTGTCCTCGAGCAGCTTGACGATGCGGTGTTGTCGGGCGGTCTTGGTGAGCTTGGTGAGTTTGGCCATCTGCGGATCTGCCTGTGGATCTGTCTGTGGGTCTGCCTGAAGTTCTGCCGGTGGGTCTACCTGGGGTTCGGTCGCCGGCTATCAGGTCCCGGCGCTCAGGAAGCTGAGCAGCCCCCGAGCCGAATGCAATCGGTTGTGGGCCTGCGGAAAGATCCGGGACTGTGGACCGTCTAGCACCGCGTCGGTTGCCTCGTCGTTTCGGTGAGCCGGGAGGCAGTGCAGGAAGACCGCCGTCGGTTTTGCGACGCCCATCAGCGCCTCGTCCACCTGATACGGGGCGAAGATCGGCCGTCGATGACCGGCCTCGGCCTCCTGGCCCATCGAATACCAGGCGTCGGTGTAGAGCGCATCGGCCCCCTCGGCGGCTTCGCGCGCATCGGTCGTGGCCTCGATCGAGACCCCCTTGGCGGCGAACTCGTCGAGCACCTCGTCGGCAAACCCGTAGTCGGCCGGGTGGGCGATGCGGAAGGTCCCACCGCTCATGGCGACGCCGAGCGCCAACGACTTGGCGACATTGTTGGCGTCGCCGATGTAGCTGACGACGAGCCCGTCGAGGGAACCGAACTCCTGGCGAAGCGTCAACAGGTCGGCGAGGGTCTGGATCGGGTGAGACTGGTCGGACAACAGGTTGACGATTGGCACCGAGGACACCGCCGAGGCGCGCACCAACTTGTCGTGTTCGAAGACCCGGGCGGCGATGGCGGCGTGGTAGCCGGCGAACACCTTGATGATGTCCTCGACCGACTCCCGCTCGTCGAGGCCGACCTCATCGGCGCGCACGTAGACCGGATGGCCGCCGAGCTCGATCGTGGCGACCTCCATCGAATGACGTGTGCGGGCGGAGGGTTTCTCAAACAACAACGCGACGCCGCGCCGCGTCAGGCTGAGTTCGGGGTGTTCGACCTCGGCGAGGTCGAGGACTTGGGCGAGTTCGTCGGCGCTGAGATCGTCGATCTCGAGGAAGTGGCGGACCATTCGCACAATCTAGCCACCTTTTGCATGTTCATGCACGCTTATGCATGAACATGCTGCCAGTGCCGTCGGTGCTGCTGATGACGGGTAGGCCCACCAACTCGACGTTGCGACTGATCCGCTCGATCTCCTCGACGAACGCCTCCAGATTCACGTTGAGTGAGAACTCGATCGGCGTGCCGAGCGGCTCGAAGAAGTTGTCGTAGTGACCGGGCACGATGATTCCCGGCGACAGTCGCCTGATGATCGTCTCGAAGTACCCCGGGCTCGCATACCGACCGGCGATGCCGGCGAGGAGCACATCGACGGGGCCGTCGGTGAGTTCCTCCTCGACCACGTCGGCACTTCCCTGGTGGTAGATCGTGATGCCCGCGACCTCGATGCGAATGCCCCACACCTGACCGCACCGGTAGGCGGAGCTCGAAAGCCCATCGAGGTGCTCGCAGGTGAGTTCACCGTCGGAAGGAACCGCCAGGCCGGCGATGAGCTTCGAGTGCCTCGATGGAGTGAAGCTCACCACGAACGGCCCAAGGTCATAGCGCTGATGCGGCGTGACAACCTTCGCCCGGTCGCCAAGCCCGTGCAGGGTCATCAACCGGCGCAGCGATTCCGATCCGTACGCCGAGCATCCGAAGCGTCGGGCGATCTCCGGGGCATCCACCGCATGATCGAAGTGCGTGTGACCGACGAGCACCCCCGCAACGGCCGTGACGTCCCCCAGGAACTCGTCGAGCCGCGCCGGATTCGGCCGCGCCGGCGCCCTCGTCGCGACGTCGCGCATCGACACGCGACTCAGGTACGGGTCGATCAGCAGCGTCTGACCCTCGTAGTCGAGGCGGTACCCCGCGGTTCCCAGCCACTGAATGGTCAGGCCCGGCGGCAGTGGCAGGTGGCGGCTGGCCAACGCCGCATGCGCGTCGGCGTCACGACCACGGGTCCTGACCCATCTGCGCATTCGAGTGACCGGCTCAAGCGATCCGAGGTTCACGATGCGATTCTTGCATGCGGCCACTGATGCTGACTCCGGAAGGGACGGCGCAGGACGGCGACGGGTGCTGCTGCGGGAACTGGCTTCGGGCGGGTGCTGCGGGCGGTGCTGCTGCGGGCGGCTGCGACGGGCGAACTCAGCGGCGGCGAACTCAGCGGCGGCGAACTCAGCGGCGGCGAACTCAGCGGCGGCGGGCAGGAACCACCGCAGCGACCACCGCCGCCAGCCACAGCGCCTGGTTGACACGTTGAGGCCGCCGTCGACTCGGCAGCGCACACCCGACACGCACACCCCCGACGGCGAGCAGTCGAACGACCCGCCCGCTGGCGTCGACGATCGGGGAGACAGCCCACCACTGCCTTCCGACCCTGCGGCGCACCTGGAGTTCGAGCAGACGAGCGACACGGTGAGACAGCTCGACAGGATCGGCCATGAGTCGACGCGCCCGCCATCCGGCGATACCGACGCCGGTCGTCACCACCAAGGCAAGCGCCACGAACGTCGCGAACATCACGCTCAGAGGTTAGACGCACACACTGCGTGCCCGTCCAGCCCTCGAGATTGCCGACCGGATCGACGAGTACCCACGAGGCCCCCAACCGTCGGACATGTTGGCCGCTCTGGCTGGGGTGCCTGGCTTTGATTTCCAGCGATTTTCGGGAGTTTTCGAAAATTCTCAACGATTTGCGGCGTCTTGGGCTTCGTTGTCAGGGGTTGCGTTTAGAGTCAAACGCATGTTCGAGGGCTTCGACAGCGAACTGAATAACCTGGGTTCCGGGATCGACGATGTTGCGGTCCTGTTCGAGCTGCAACGGCGTTTGGATCTGCACATGATCGACGCGCTCGGGGAGTTGGATGCGGTTGGGATGACCGACGTCGTCGAGGGTCTGTCCACCAAAGCGTGGGTGTCGAAGACGGCTCGTTGTTCGGGGGTGACCGCGGCGCGTCGGGTTTCGGTGGCTCGGGCGGTGCGGCGCCGGTATCGGCCCGAGGTGTTGGACCGCCTGCGGTCCGGGGTCGTGGGGTTTGATCATCTGGTCGTGATCGGCCGGTGGTCGAACCCGCGTATCGAACCCACCTGGTCCGACAACGCCGGACCCATGTTGGATTTGGCCGAGCATTTGACGTTCGCGAAATGGGAAAAGGTCATCGCCGCGTTGGCACGACTCGTCGACACCGACGGCACCGAACCCGCCCCACCCGCAGAAGAATCCTGGCTCGACCTACGCGACATCCACGGCCCCGACGGTGTCATCGGCGTAGAGATCGTCGGAGAATTCTTCGGCGACTACGCCGAGGTCGTACGCCAAGCCATCAACGACGCCACCGCACGTCACCGCAAACAGGTCCGCAACGACGCCGAACAATTCGACCGGTCACCGACAACCTCAGAATCCCAACTACGCGCGAAAGCGTTGATGGACCTGTGCCGGTTCGGCACCCAGTTCACCCTGTCGGGTAACTACCGGCCAGGAACCGCAGAAGTGTCAGTGATTCTGCAGGCCGACGAACACGGCCAACCACGCGCGTATTCGCCTACGGGTGATCCACTCACCGCGGACGTGATCGAACGCATGATGTGTGACCCAGAACTACGCGCTGTGCTGTTGGACTCGCTCGGCCAACCGCTCGATGTCGGCCACTCCGTACGGTTAGCGACCGACGCTCAACGCGCCGCACTCGCAGCGCGTGACGGGGGTTGTTGTTTCCCCGGCTGCGAAGCACCCGCCCACCACACCGAAGCCCACCACGTCCGCCACCACCGCAACGGCGGCGCCACCGCGGTCAACAACCTGGCCTGTCTGTGCCGACACCACCACGGCCTGGTGCACCGCGTCGGCTGGGCCATGCACATCACCACCGACGGATGGACCCTCTACACCCACCCCTGTGGCATCACGATCTGGGGACAACAACACGGGGTACAACGCCAAGGCCCCATCCCCACCGAGTTGGACACCCAGCCTGAACCCCCGGCCCGACCGAAGGTGAAAGTCCGCGGCGGAACCATCGATCTCGCCGACGCGATCGCCACCATCCGGCACCGCTACGACCGCATGGCCGCCACCCCCGACACCCGCATCTACCGACCCCACGATGCCCGCAGGTCAAGCACAGGCCGAGGCTCGGGCAGGACCGGACGAACCGGCGGAGCGACGAGGGCCGGGCGCCCCACAGCCGGGCAACTCTCACTCACCCCGACCAAACCACCCCAACCACCGATACGCCAATGAACCGGCGGTGACCCGGGCCGCCCGTCCAGAATCCCGGCGGCCCAATGGGTCCCTCCCCAAGTCGACCGCCGAGCACACGGCAACCACCCCGCTGCACAGACCCAGCGGTACAGACCCAGCTGCACAGACCCGCTGCACGCGCCACGTCAACGAATCAACAAGCACCGCCTCCGACGACCCCAGCGTGGGCGCGCGGCCGCTGGCGCGCGTCCACGACCGAACAGAGCCACGCCCCGACAGCCACGGTCGCGGCGACATCCCACGGCAGCCGGAACCTGGTCACCCCATAGATCGCCACGGTGGTCACAGCGACGACGATCGCCTCAGAAACGAGTGGCCAGACCCGCCGACCGGCCCGAGCCAGCGCCCGCAAGCCCAGCAGTGAGGGAACGAGTGTGATCCAGAACCACGCCCACCCGATCCAACTCAGCACAGCACGGCGCCCCTCGAAGGTCTCACGTTCGAACATCATCGCAGGCTCATACACACCGAGCGACCGACCGATCCGGGCCGCGACCACCTTGGGCACGTCGCCGATGTGGTCCCCGATGAACTCAAACGCGGCTCGGCGATAGGCCACGGACTGCTCTGAGGGCTCCTGGCGAGGGTCGCCGAAGCGCCACTCGCTGAGATCGGTCCAGTCGTCACGCCCATTGCCGTCCCCATCGACGAAGCGAACGCACTCGAGCGACCACATGCCCAGAGCCGAACCACCGGGGTACGTGTCCGGACAGTTCGCCCCCAACCAGGTCAATCCATCGTTGGTGGAAAACAACGTGGGCTCCTCGAAACGGACCAGGTTCGGCACGACCCACACCGCGACGATGGGCACCGCCGCCAACGCCGCTACGCCGACCAACCGTCCCGCTCGCACCAACCGACGAAGCAACGGTCGCCGGCCGAGGTCCCGGCTCCGCCACCACGCCATCGGCACGATCAACACGACGCACAACAGGATCAGCTCCGCCCGCACGAGCGATGCCAACGCACACGCAGCACCGACGAGCGCCCAATCGACCAGCTCCCGATCAACCCGCACGCCCCCCGCCATCGCACCCCCGGCCAACACACCCCCGGCCAACGCACCCCCGGCCAACGCACCCCCGTCCCGCGCTCCCCCGTCCAGCGCTCCCCCGTCCAGCGCTCCCCTGTCCCATGCCCGAAGTGCCGCCAGCAGCACCAACGCCACGACGAACACCGTGAGCGATTCACTCATCACCAGCGCGTCGTTGATCCACAACAACGGGTTCACCGCTGCGACCCCTGCGACGACCAGCCCGAGCCGTTCGCCGCCATATCGGCGTCCGACGAAACCCAACACGACGACCGCCCCGACGCCGAACGCCGCCATCGTCAAACGCTGGCCGAACACGAACGCCGGATGCTGACCGAACATCGCCGAGTCGGGCACCAACAGCGGCGCCAATGCCGCCGCAACTCCCGCCCCCGGTGGGTGCTCCGCAGCCGGCAGATCCGAGAACGGGTCGGCAAAGCCTCGACCCTGGGCGATCGTCTCGCCGTAGGCGGAGTAGCGGCTTGCGTCGCCGCCGAGTGGATCGTCCATGACCGCTACGACGTACGCGACCCGCAGGACCGCCGCCAGCAGCGCGATCAGAAACAGTCCCCGCCCAAACGACCCGCGCCCAAACGACCCGCGCGCTACCGAATCGCGCCCAGGCGACCCGCGCCCTACCGACCCCTGCCCGTCAGCTTCGCCACCAGGCGACGCACCTTGGTTCCGATCGGCGAGTACTTCACGATGCACCACAGCGCCCGACAACCGTCCTTCCAACCGATCTTCTTGCCATCAGCGTAGGTCCGGCCGTCGTAGGAAATGCCGACCTCGTAGATCCTCCAACCGCCCGCCGCCACCTTGGCGGTGATCTCCGGCTCGAACCCGAAGCGATTCTCCTCGATCCGGATGCCGGCGATCACCTCTCGACGAAAGGCCTTGTAGCAGGTCTCCATGTCGGTGAGGTTCAGGTCGGTGAACATGTTCGACATCAGGGTCAGGAACCGGTTGCCGACGCTGTGCCAGAAATACAACACCCGGTGCGGCCGACCGGCCAGGAACCTCGACCCGAATACGACATCCGCGCGCCCCTCCGCCAGCGGCGCCAGAAGGTCGTCGTACTCGGCGGGGTCATATTCGAGGTCGGCGTCCTGCACGACGACGAATTCGGCGGTTGCCTCGGCGAACCCGCGGGCCAACGCTGCGCCCTTGCCCCGGTTGACGGGCTGGCACACGACCCGCACCCGATCGTCGGCCTCGGCGAGCTTCGTCGCGATCGCCACCGTTGCGTCGCGGGAACCGTCGTCGACGATGATCAGCTCGGCGGTCCACGGCGACGCCAGCACCCGGCCGACGATCTCCTCGATCGTCGCCTCCTCGTTGAACGCTGGCATCACCACCGATGTCGAACGTGGTGCGTTACATGTGGCCGCTCGAACCATGGTCACGATTCAAGCATCTCGCCGAGCACCCCGACGATCGACGCCACTGCGAGGCGCACCTCGTCGTCGGTGATGAGCAGGCTCGGCGCCAACCGCAGCGCGGTCGGGGTGACCGCGTTGACGATCACCCCACGCTCCAACAACTTCGACGCGACCGCCGGGGCGCCCAGCGCCCTGGCACCGTCCTGGTCGAGTTCGACGGCGATGAGCAGACCCAGTCCGCGCACGGCGGCGACCCCCGGGCGCCCTTCGAGGCCCGCGATGATCGCCGCGCCCTGTTCGCGGGCACGGCTCACCACGTCGTCTCGCCGCATGATCTCAAGCACCTTGCGGGCCGTCGCAGCCACGAGCGGCTGTCCTCCATAGGTCGTGCCGTGATCGCCGGGCACGAACGCATCGGCCACCTCCGAGCGGGCCCAGCACGCCCCGATCGGCATGCCGTTGCCGAGTGCCTTGGCCACGGTCACCACATCGGGCTTCACCCCGTAGCGGTGATGCGCGAACCACTCACCGCAGCGTCCGAGGCCCGTCTGCACCTCGTCGAGCATCAGCAACAGGTTGCGTTCGGCGCACAGCTCGGCGACCCCCCGCAGGTACGCCTCCGACACCGGGTTCACGCCGCCTTCACCCTGCACGACCTCCAGCAGCACGGCGGCGGTCGTGTCATCGATCTGACGCTCGAGGTCGTCGAGGTCGTCGAACGCCGCGTGGCGAAACCCCTCGGGAAGCGGCTGGAAGGCCTCGTGCTTTTGCGGCTGACCGGTCGCGTGGAGGGTGGCGAGCGTGCGACCGTGGAACGATCCGAAGGCACTGACCACGACGTGTCGTCCGTATCCCGCCCACCTCCGGGCGAGCTTGATCGCGCACTCATTCGCCTCGGCTCCGGAGTTCGTGAAGAACACCTTGCCGACGGGATCCTTGCCGACGGGACCGTTGCCGACGGGACCGTTGCCGACAGGATCGTTGCCGACAGGATCTCCCACCTCTCCGCCACCGGTGATCAGCCGGTCGAGTTCTCGGGCGAGCGCTTCGTTGTGTTCGTTGCCGTACAGGTTCGAGACGTGCCACAGCTTCGAGGCCTGTTCACTCACCGCGGCGACGAGTTCAGGATGCGCATGGCCGAGCGAGGTCACCGCCAGGCCGCTCAACAAGTCGAGGTAACGCCGCCCCTCGTCGTCGAAGAGCCACGAACCCTCCCCGCGGGTAAAGGTGACCGCCGGCGACGCATAGGTGTTCATCAACGGGGAGTTCGCGGCGTTCGTCATGGCGACCGACGCTAGTCGAAAATGTGCACTCCCCTGCATAGTTATTCATGATCGGGCCACGGGTGTCTGCCGGATAGTCTCGCCCCCTATGCGCTGGTCGAAGCTGTTCATCCCAACCCTGAAGGAAACCCCGGGCGACGCCGAGGCGATCAGTCACAAGCTGCTCATCCGTGCCGGTTTCGTGCGGCAACTCCACGCCGGCCACTACTCCCTTCTGCCGCTGGGCCTGCGGAGCCACAACAAGGTCGCGGCGATCATCCGGGAGGAGATGGACGCCATCGGCGACCAGGAGTTCTCGCTGCCCGCGATGCACCCCGCCGCACTGTGGCAGGAGTCGGGGCGCTGGGAGACCATGGGCGCCGAGATGTTCCGCCTCGAGGACCGACGCGGCAACGAATTGGCGCTCGGCATGACCCACGAGGAGGTCTTCACGACCCTCGCCCGCGAGATCACCTCCTACCGGGACCTCCCCCAGTCCTGGTACCAGGTGCAGACGAAGTTCCGCGACGAGCCCCGGCCCAAGGCCGGACTGTTGCGGGTTCGGGAGTTCTTCATGAAGGACGCCTACAGCTTCGACCTCGACACCGCCGGCCTCGACGCCTCGTTCGAGGCCCACCGTGGCGCCTACCAGCGCATCTTCGACCGCCTCGGCCTGCCGGCGTTTCCCGTCATGGCGAGTTCCGGCGCCATGGGCGGGGGCCAGAGCCTCGAGTTCATGGTTCCCTCGGCTGCAGGCGAGGACGACGTCATCATCTGCCCGAACTGTGATTACCGCGCCAATGTTGAACGGGCCACCTCGGCGCTGATGGAAATCGGACCCAAGGACGGCCCCGATGAGGTCGAGCGTTTCGAGACCCCTGGCGTCGTCACGATCGAACAGCTCGCGAAGTTCCCCGGTGGGGCCGGGGCCGTGCACCAGATCAAGACCCTCGTCTACGTCATCGACGGCGAGGCGGTCGTGGTGATCCTGCGCGGCGACCACAACCTGAACGAACAGAAGCTGGCCGACCTCACCGGTGGGATCGACATTCGTCCCGCCGGCGAGGACGAGATCCTCGCACTGCTCGGGGCCAAACCCGGCTCCCTCGGCGCGGTCGGCGTCACCGGGCCGCGCATCTACGCGGACCTCGCGTTGCAGGGCCGCACCCGGATGACCACCGGCGCCAACGACGACGGTTGGCACCTTCGCGGCGTGGACCTCGCCCGCGACATCTCGGTGAGCGAGTGGGCCGATCTACGCACCGTCACCAAGGGCGAGCCGTGCATCGAATGCGGCGCCAAACTCACGGTCGAGCGGTGCGTGGAAACCGGGCACATCTTCAAGCTGGGCACGAAGTACTCCGACGCCATGGGCGCCACGGTTCTCGACCCCAACGGCGATCTCGTGCCGCTCATCATGGGGTGCTACGGGATCGGGGTCGGCCGTGCGCTGGCGGTCGCTATCGAAACCCACAACGACGACAAGGGCATGGTCCTTCCGGTCACCGTGGCCCCCTTTGAGGTGTGCATCACGATCGTCAAGGTCGACGACCCCGAGTCGGTTCGCTCCGCCGAGACGATCTATAACGAACTGCGCAACCTGGGCATCGACGTGATCCTCGACGACCGCGACGAACGCCCCGGGGTGAAGTTCGCAGACTCCGAACTCGTCGGAATTCCGTTCCGGATCACGGTCGGGCCGAAGGCGCTCGCCGCCGGCAACGTCGAGTTCACGGTTCGAGACGGCCGCACCTCCAGCGAAGTGCCGCTCGGGGAGGTCGTCTCCCACACGACCGAGCTGGTGCACGCCGGCCGTCGCCTCGGCATGGGCTGACCCCGCCTGGACTGACCCCGCCTGGATTGAACCGTCTGGACTGACCCCGCCTGGATTGAACCGTCTGGACTGACCCCGCCTGGACTGGTCGCTAAAACACCAACGCCACAACGCGAACGAGGCGCACTCACCTTCAGCGGTGAGTGCGCCTCGCTCGTGTTTGTTGATTCGTTCAGCGACCGGGTCGGCTCGTCGCCAGCCAACCCCTGCGCTCAGCCGGCGATCGAGTAGTTCACCGAGAACGGAAGCTGCACCTTGAGTGCGTCGGCGGCGCCGCCACTCGAGTACCAGTACGAGCTGAGACCCGTCGCGTTCTGGAAGTTCACGAAGTTCTGCGGCCACGAGCCGTGGTACGCCGTGCCCGAAGCGCTCTGCGGCGCGGCATCGGGGTGGGTCGTCACGACCTTGCCCAGGTAGTTGGGCTGAGCGGCCGAAGCTCCGGTCGCGATCGAGCCCGAGCTGTAGAAGTTCGGGACCTCGGCAAGGGTGACGTTGGTCTTCGGCAGGGTGACTCCGGGTGCTTCCGGATCGCTCTGGTCCTTGGCGATGCCGCTGAGGGTCGCGGTCAGGGTCCCCTTGCCGGAGGCATCGACGGTCAGCTTCGGGTTGGCAACCTGGAACGGGACATAGCTGCCGTAGAAGTTGATGGTGAAGGTGCCGCTCCAGGAGATCGTCGCCACGCCGGTTGCGGTGTTGACCTTGCCGGTTCCGGCCGTGTAGCGAACCTTCTGGTCGAGGAAGTTCGAGTTGCCCGTCGTCACCGCCGCGCCATTGCCCTTCTTGGTGCGGTTGGCGAACGACACCGCAGACTCCGAGCCGATCGGCACGAAGGTTCCCGAGGCATTCTTCTTCAGCACGGTCGCGTTGCCGTGGGTGGCGTTGTTGTAGGTGGCGTCGTTGGTGGCGGCGGCCGTGCCGGCGTTCCACCAGTTGAACTGACCGGGGGCGAAGGCCGCGTTGTTGGCCTCGCGACTGATCTCCCATTCGAAGACAGCGTTGCTGACCGACTTGACGTTCGGATCCGGCGTTCCCGACTCCGGTGGGGTGCAGGCTCCGACCAAGCCAGCGGTGGCCAGGGCGGCCACGGCCACTGCACGTCGGCGACTGAAGATCTTCATTGCGATGCTTCTCCTTCACGGATTGGTCGGCAGCCGAGCGCTCACACGCTGGCCTGCCGCATATGAGGTTGACCTACCATATCGAGATAGCACGGCCTACGCCAGACTGGAGCGGCGGCTACCGACGATCGGCGACGGGCCCAAACAACCGCGAACACCACGCCACGACGGTTGCGACGAGCGACTTGCCATTCGATGTATGGCGTACCTAACATCGCCGCATGATCCGATCGACCTCTCGAATCGTCGCGGCGTTCGCGCTCACCGCGTCCGTCACCGTCGCCTCCGTCGGACTGGGCGTTGATGCGCCTGTGGCATCGGCCGCGACATCACGGGTCAAGGCACAGGTCCAGCAGTGCGGCAACATCACCGCGGCGTCCCAGCTCACCGTCGACAAGACCACGCTGCCCGCGACCGGAACCACCGAGATCACGGTCACCGGACGGAGCTACCAGGCGCCGCTGCGCGACTGCACCAAGCCGGTCTTCGGCGGCATCTACGTGTTCTTCGGTTGGGTCAAGCCCGGGGGCCAGTGGGGTCCGTCCTGGAAGTCCTCGAACAGCACCGACGGCCTGTTCGGCTACACCTTCAGCTACCCGGGCGAGGGCGGCGGCGACGACACCCGCGACGACGGCACCGGAACCGTGCGACTCGTCGCCTTCTCCCCCGGCGGCGAATCCGGCGACGCCACCCCCTTTCACATGGACGGCTCTGGCAACTGGCAGACCACGCTGACCGTTCGAGGATCGTCGTACCACTTCAAGAACGTCCGAACCGACGAGGAGTTCACCGTCGACTGCCTCAAGGTGCAGTGCGGCGTGTTGACCATCGGCGGACACGGCATCACGAGCCGTCCAAACGAACAGTTCACGCCGATCAACTTCACCACCGGCGGCGGCCAGGTCGTCGTGCCGCCTGCGAATCCGAACCCTGGTGTCGGCGGGTCGGGTTCGGCTGCTTCGGGCACGGGCGGGTCGGGCTCGGGCGGGTCGGGCTCGAAGGGCGCGGCATCGAACAGCGGTTCCAACAGCGGCTCGGGCAGTGCCTCGGGCGGCGTTTCCGGTGGTGCCTCGGGCGGCGATTCCGGCACCGACGCGGCGAGCGGCGGCGACCCAGCGTCCGACCCCGCAACGGAATCGGCGACCGTTGGCGAAGCCGGCACCCTCGGGGAGGCACCCGATGCCAGCGTCGCCGAAGCAACCGAGGAGCGCGAGGCCCTCGACAGTTCCAACACCGCGGCAAAGGCCCGGGTTCAAGATTTCGGCGGCGACGACTCGGGCGGGGGCTCGGGCATCGTCATCGGCGTCGCCGTGGCGCTCGTTGCAGCGGTTGGTGCCACAGGAGCATTCCTCGCACGCAAGAAGCGCCAACCTTCTCCCGACGCCGGCTGATCCGCCCGGCAACGGAACTCAACCGCCAGACACTCCAGACACTCCAGACACCGACACCGATCTCCGCCATCTCCAGGAGCACACGAATGACGAAGCCAACAACGACCAAGGCCCGACTGGCCAGCACGCCAACGCCGATGCGGGTTCGACGCCCGGCCCGGGCCCTGGCCATGCTGACCACCGTCGCACTCGGCGCTGGGCTGATCGCCTTCACCGACACCGCCGGTGCGGCGCCCCTCAACATCACCGACGCGACGTTCGAGTGGTCGGTCAGCGAGGAAGCCAACACGGGTTCGTTCAACGGACAGTGCAACTTCATGTCGGCGGGGGTGTCCGACGGATATGCGGGCACCTACAAGGCGACCGACGGTAACGCCACGGTGCTCAAGTTGAACTCCGCGAACGAGTACGTCCCGATCTCGGACTACACGACGCGCTGCAAGGACAAAGACGGCAATAACGTCACGGCGGCGGGTGCTCGCCGTCTCGGTCAAAAGGTGCGCTACACCAAGGGAGTCTGGACTGCCGATCCCGTCACCGGCGAGACGTCGATCCAGTTCACCGGCACCTTCTCGGTCAACTACTACGGCACCCTGACGCCGTTCTGGTTCATCAACCCCCGCGTCGAAGTCGACGCCTCCGGAAACGGCAAGCTGATCGCTTCCATGGCCGGATACGCCTCCTCGATCGACGACCCCGATGTCCGCGAACTCATCAACCCGGTCGCCAATGTGACCGTTGCGACGTTCGACACCAACTCGAAGAACAACACGGGGTTTGTGGCGACCCCGCACTGGGCCGGCGTCGAGTACAACGACGGCGAGGTTCCCCAGATCCGGGTCTTTCCCGGCTGGGGTTCCTGGTCGCTGCCGATGATCAAGATGATGGAACGCCTCGGGCTCGGGGCGTACTGGTACACCACCGGAAGTGCCGCCGATGCCCGCAAGCCGGGGGCTCCGCTCACGGTGGGATTCGGCGCGACCACCGCTCCGACGACCTCGACTCCCGCCCCGTCGACGACGAAGGCCCCAGGGTCGACGACCACCGCGGCACCGACCACCGCCGCTCCCACGACCGCGAGTCCGACCACCGCGAGTCCGACCACCGCGACGCCCACCACCGCTGCCCCCACCACCGCTGCCCCCACCACCGCGGCGCCGACCACGACTGCAGCGCCCGGTTCCAGCAACGGGATCGACCTCACGGTCGACATTCCCGACGTCGACAACGGCGGAGGCGAGAACCCGGGCGACGGTGACGGTGACGGCGGCGGAACCGATCCCAGCCTTCCCGACAACGTCTTCAGCTGGACGATCGACGCCGCACAGTCGAGCATCGTGCTCGCCCCCGTCGCGGGTGGCGCCGACTTCCATCGGTTCTCCGGCTCGCTCGGCAACGTGACCGTCATCGACACTCGCAACAGCCAGGCGGCGTGGTCGCTCACCGGCCAGGTCAGCGACTTCAGCGGAGGCCTCTCGGGCAAGTACCTCGGATGGACCCCGAAGATCGTGACCGCCGGAGCCGGTGCCATCCCCGGCGGGACTGTCCCGTCCGGGTTCGTCGCCGGAAACGGCCTGCGCGACGTGTCCTCCCTCGCCTCGGCGCAGAAGGGTCATGCGAAGGGGTCCGCCACCATCGGTGCGGATCTCGACCTGATGGTGCCCGCCTCCACCGCCGGCGGCCGCCAAACCGCCACGCTCACCCTGACGGCACTGGGCTGAACTGCCGAGGCTGAGCCGGCCGGGTTGACCTCACCTGGGCTCATCGGCCCTGAACACCCATTGGCCCTGAACCGACGACACCGATCAGACGATGACTTCTCCACCCACGCTTGGACCGCTGCGACCGCTGCGGCGCTCGACCCTTCGAAACGGTTCGACGACCTCCGCCGTTCGGGCGCTGATCGTTGCCTCCGCTCTCGCGGTGGTCGGCGCCACCGTCTTCATTCCCGCGAGTGCCGCCCAGGACGCCCCGGCCGAGACCCCAGCCGCCGAGACCCCAGCCGCCGCGGCCCCGGCCGACGAGGCCGAACAACCGATCTCCTGGTCGGTCGCCCCGGATCTCGGCAAGGACGGTGCCGACCGCCCGAATTTCGTCCTCGACGCCACCCCCGGCGAGACCCTGCACGACTCCCTCGTCGTGACCAACTCCTCCGAGGTCAACCTTGTCCTCGGCGTCTACGCAAGCGACGCGTTCAACACCACCGACGGCAAGATCGACCTACTCGCCGGCGACCAGAAGCCGACCGATGTCGGTGCCTGGACGACCGCCGACTCGCCATCGGTCACGGTACCCGCAGGCGGCAGGGTCATCGTGCCCTTCACCGTCGCGGTGCCACCAGACGCGTCCTCTGGAGACCATGTCGGCGGCATCGTCACCTCGCTGGTGATGACCGAACAGGACGCCGAAGGCAACCAGGTGCGGGTGGAACGCAGGCTCGGAACGCGGATCTACCTTCGCGTGACCGGCGAACTGACACCGGAGTTGTTTTTCGATCGTCTCACCGCCACCCATACCCAGAACTGGAATCCGTTCCGCGGCGGCACGGTCGAGGTCAGCTACAAGGTGACCAACACCGGCAACACCCGACTGCGAGCCAAGCAGGCCGTCACCGTGCAATCGGGGCTCGGCACCGACATCCGTCGCGCAGACGGCGAGGACATGGCCGAACTGTTGCCCGGCAACTCCTATGAACTGACCCAGACCGTCGACGGAGTCTGGCCGTTCTTCGCGACGAAGGTCTCGGTCGAACTGAGCCCGTATGACTCCTCGCTACGCCAAGACGTCGCCCCGGAACAGGTGGTCGGCAACTACCGGCTCTCCCTCTTTCCCGCACCGCAACTCGTCGGCCTGCTCGTCTTGGCGCTGATCGGCCTCGGCGTCGCCATCGCTCGACGACGCCGACGCAAGGCCCTCGCCGTCGCCATCCAGACCGCGGTCAGCGCGGCCATCGCCCAAGCACCAGCCCAAGCACCGGCACCGGTGCCGGCACCAGCACCGGCTGCTCCACCGACCCCGGCTGCTCCACCGACCCCGGCACCGGCTGCTCCACCGACCCCGGCGGATCCCGCTGTCGGCTCCGACTCATCATGGGCCAACGCTCAACCTCCGGAGTGGAATCCGCCGACGGCATCCCCCGCCGACGAACCTGCCTGACCCCCCTGTCGCACCCGAAAGACCTCACCATGTCCCGCCCGTCCCGCTTGTCCCGCCCGACGCCCCCGTCCCGCCCAGCCGCGTCAGCCCGTCACCGACGTACCCCGAGGTTCTTCGCGACGACGATCGCCGCCGTGTGCGCGATATCGCTCGCCGCTGGCTGCGGGGCCGAAACCGACAGCTCGTCGACGGGTTCGCAGGTTCCCGCCGGCGTGAAATGCAGCGGGGCGAGAACCGCGAGCTCCTCGGGGTGGACCGAACCGCTCGAGTCCGACATCGAACCCCAACTCCCCGTGACCTACCTGGACAATTCGGCGACCGAGATCACGATCACCGATACCAGCAGGATCCTCGCTCTCGACACCTATGGCACGCTGGGCACCACCGTTCACGCACTCGGGCTCGGAGACCAACTCGTCGGACGCGACGTCTCCACCGGAGTGCCCGACCTCGCGGAGCTCCCGGTGGTCACCCACAACGGACACCAACTCGCCGCCGAGGCCATCCTCAACCTCAACCCCTCGGTGATCCTCACCGACTACAGCATCGGCCCGCTCGAGGTTCAGATGCAGCTTCGCGACGCCGGCATCCCGGTGGTGATCATGGACGACCAACGCAGTCGGGATGCGATCGGCGACCAGATCCGCGCCGTCGCCGAGGTGCTCGGGGTTGCGGAACGGGGCACGATCCTGGCCGAACGGGTCGAGGCCGAGATCGCCGAGGCCGAGGCCGAAGTCGCCGAGCTCGCCCCGAAGGACGAGGCCGACAAGGTCCGCATGGTCTTCCTCTACATGCGTGGCAACGCCGGCGTCTTCTACTGGTTCGGAGAAGGCTCCGGCGCCGACGACCTGATCGAGGCGCTCGGCGGTATCGACGTCGCGTCGGAAACCGGCCTCGCCGGAACCCGACCGCTCAACGCCGAGGGCCTCATCAAGTCCGCTCCCGACCTGTATCTCATGATGTCCGACGGGCTGAGCTCGGTGGGCGGCGTCGACGGTCTCGCCGATGTCCCGGGCGTGGCCGAGACCAACGCCGGGATCCACCAGTGCACCGTCGACATGTCCGATGCTGAGATCCTCAGTTTCGGTCCGCAGTTCCCTCACACGCTGCGATCGCTCGGCCACGCCATCTACGACGACCAGGCCAGCGCCAGCCAATAGCAGCGCCAGCCAATAGCAGCGCCAGCCAATAGCAGCGCCGGCCAAAACAGCTCCGCGACAGGCCCACTGGAGGATCCCTGTTCTCAACCGTCACCGCCGAACCTTCAAGGCACCGACCGAACCGTCTCAGGGCGACACTAGGTGCCGCGGTCGTCCTCGCCGTCGTGCTCGCTGGGTGTTCGTCGAACAACGCTGCAGGCACCAACGACGCTGATGCCGGCACCCCCAGCGCCAACGACACCGACACCGGCACCGGCGGCGCAGATCCCGCACCCAGCGCCGACGTCGTTGCCGAGCTTGCGCACTGGCGCCGGATCGAACCCGGAGGCGACTGCGGCTGCGCCGACGGCAGCGAATTCGCGTTCTGGGTTCGTCAGGGCGACCCCACCAGGGTTGCGGTCATCTTCCAGGGCGGCGGTGCGTGCTTCGATGCTGCGACGTGCACCTTCGTGGAGGGCCCCTACAAGCCGCGTCTGTTCCAGGAGGACGACCCCAACGACGGCGACGGCCTGCTGGACATCGACGACGAACGCAACCCGCTCGCCGACTGGTCGATGGTGTTCGTGCCCTACTGCACCGGCGATCTGCACCTCGGAGACGCCGTGCGCGAGGACTCCCCCGAACAGGTCGTCCACCACTCCGGCCTAGCGAACGGCACCGCCGTGCTCGATCAGGTCGAAGAACAGTTCCAGACCGCCACCGAGGTGTTGGTCGCCGGCGAGAGCGCCGGGGCCGCGGCCGCCCCGCTGTACGGCGGCTTGCTGGCCGACCGGCTTTCGGACGCCCAGGTGACGGTGCTCGCCGACGGCGCCGGCGCGTACCCGAACGATCCGGCGGTCAACGAACTCGCGATCAGCCGGTGGGGCGCGCTCGCGGCGGTCCCCGACTGGCCTGGAACCCAAGGGCTCGGCGCCGCCGACTTCGGACTACCGACCCTGTTCGTGCACGCTGGGCGCCAACACCCCGATCTCCGCTTCGGACGACGCGATTTCGCGAACGACCAGGCCCAGGTGACCTACGCACAACTCGCCGGCCTGAGCGACGATGTCGCCGCACAGATCGACCGCAATAAACGCGAGATCGAGGCCCAGGGCATCGACCTCGCGGGCTTTGTCTCACCGGGCGAGCATCACACGATCCTCACCACGCCGTACTTGTGGGACCACCGGGTCGGCGGCGTCATGTTGGTCGACTGGATCCAGTCGCTGATCGACGGAACCGCGGTCGACGTGCGCTGACCGGGCGCTGACCGGACACCGCTGACCGGGCGCCGCCGACCCGGCTTCAGAAGAGGAGCTTCAGAAGAGGAGTACGGGCTTCACGACCCGCCCCGAAAGCGACGCCTCCTCGGCCTCGTTGATCTGATCGAACGGGAAGGTCTCGATCAGCCGGTCGAAGGGGAACTCGCCGTTACGCCACCACCCGATCAGTTTCGGGATCATCTCCTGAGGCACCACGTCGCCCTCGAAGATCGTCATGATCGTCTTGCCGAGTTGTGTGAAACCATCCAGCACCACCTCGCCCTGCTGTACGCCGACCAGACCCAACACCCCGGACATTCGCAGCGAGGCCAACGCCGTCTGGATCACCGCCGGCACCCCCGTGGTGTCGAAGGCGTAGTGGGCTCCTGCACCGGTGATGGCGAGCACCTCGGCGGCCACGTCGCCGGCGCCGTTCACCGTGTGGGTGGCGCCGAGTTCCTTCGCGAGTTCGAGGCGCGACTCGTGCAGGTCGACCGCGATGATCGGGTTCGCGCCGATGACCTTGGCCGCCATGATCGCCGCCAACCCGACCGCTCCGGCACCGGTCACGACCAGGCTGCGGCCCGGTTGGACATCCATCGCCGAAACGATGGATCCGGCACCGGTCAAAATGCCACAGCCGAGCGGGCCGAGCTTGTCGAGCGGCAGGTCCTTGTCGACGACGACGGTGTTGCGAGCATTCGCGATGGCAAAGGTCGCGAACGACGACTGACCGAACCAACGCGCCGAGACCTCCTCGCCCCCGGCGTCGTGCATGCACGTCGTCCCGTCGAGTTCACGGCCCACGAGGTTACGCATGAGGAACGTTTCGCAATACGCCGGATGGTTCTCCCTGCACTGCTCGCATTCACCGCAGGAATCGAAGGTCAACACGACGTGATCTCCGGCCGCGATCCCCTCGACCCCTTCGCCCACCGCATCGACGACGCCCGAACCCTCATGGCCGGTGACGATCGGCAGCGGCGACAACGACACCCCCCGGGGAACGACGTCGGTGTGACAGATTCCGGCACCGACGATGCGTACCCGCACCTGACCCTGGCCGGGTTCGTCGAGCTCGACGTCCTCGATCGTGTACGGAGCCTGCGGCTCGCGAAGAACCGCTGCTTTCACCAACATGTCAGGTACCCCCTCATTGCAGTCGTGTCGCTGCAGTCGTGTCGCTGCAGTCGTGTCGCTGCAGTCCTGTCGCTGTTGTGTGGCACTGTAACGGCCAGCGCTGCCCTACCCGAACGGCCAACGGCGCCCTGCCCGAACGGCCAGCGTGAGCGTCCCGGCCTATCCGCCGGCGGAGCTGCACGATTCGATCTCGGTGTCGGCCCCGAGTGCACTCAATGTCGCCGACGGTGCCGACGCGGCCCATCCACTCAACGCGGCGCGCAGGCCCGCGGCCTGCTCCTCGGTATCCATGCGCACGGTCGCGGTCAGGCACCGGCGTGACCCTCCGCCGTCCCAGGTCACGTACTCGCCACCGCTCCACCCGCTCGTCGCGGAATTGACCGCAGCGTCGAGACTGATGCCCCGTTGGATGAGCAGCGTGAGCAGGAACACGCCGAACTCGCCGCGACGGATCTCGACGCCACCGGCGATCGGATCGGGCACGTCCTGGGGCTGATCGCCGAGAAGATAACGATCCGGGAACCACGCCTGTTCCTCGCTCACCGGAAACGCCGAGAACATGGCATCGATCTCGCCATCGAGTGCGCGGATGAACCGTGGACCCTGCAGGTAGGGGGCCTGGGCCAGGCTCAGCAACGCGATCGGAACGCCGAGCAACTCGGCGCTGACCGGCATCGACAGCTGTTCGAGCAAGCTCGCGGAGGCCTCGATCGGGCCACGGTACTGCGACCAGGACCGTTGAGCCGCGGCCGCGTCGCCTTCGACCGCGACGAGAAACGCCAACTGCCGCGAATCGATGATGCCCTCACCGTGTTCCTCGTCGAGGCCGAAGTGCTGATCGTCGAGCGCATGGGTCAGTTCGTGCACCACGACCTCGCGCCGATACGGGGTCAGCTTGTCCCCGCGCACCGCCAACTCCTCGGTGATCGGGTCGTAGAACCCCATGACGCCGTTGCCGAACGCAATCCGGTACTTGTCGACCAGGGCATCGGCCTCGGGCATCCACCCGAGCGCCTTGAACGCCGCCTCGTCCACCTGCAGCGTGGCGGTTGTGTCGTCGACCATCTCGTGCACGCGGGCGACGAACTCCTGCTCCGGCACGAAGCTCACCACCGGGGGCGTCAAGAATTCGCGGCCACGCTTCCGCTCGACGTACCGAACCATCTTCGCGACTTCCGCATCGCGGCTCGACGCAGGCGCCTCGGCCACACATGCGCTCGCGGTGACCGCTGCGGCGATCGCCACCGCGCCGACGCGCCTGAGACGCTTCCCCATGTTCTTCCCCCTTCGAATGCCGATTCAGGCGATGACCATTGTGCCAACTCCGGCGTCGGTGAACAGTTCCAACAACAACACGTGGGGCACCCGACCGTCGATCAGGTGGACCTCGCGCACCCCGCGGTGGATGGCCTCGATGCACCCCTCGATCTTGGGGATCATCCCGCCGCCGATCGTGCCGTCGTCGATCAACTGCCGCGCCTGCGAGGTCGACACCTCGGTGATCAGGCTCGACGGGTCGTCGATGTCGCCCAACAATCCGGGAACGTCGGTGAGAAAGATCAGCTTCTGAGCGCCGAGCGCCTCGGCGACGGCGGAGGCCACCGCATCGGCGTTGATGTTGTAGGCCTGACCGTCGCTGTCGGAACCGACCGTCGAGATCACCGGGATGAGGTCCATGTCGACGAGACGGTGAACGATTTCGGGGTTGACGTCGGTGACGTCGCCGACGAATCCGAGATCCGCGTGGCGTCTGGTCGCCTCGATGAGTCCGGCGTCCTGCCCGGACAGGCCCACCGCAACCGGCCCGTGAGCGTTCAACGCGCTGACGATGTCGGAGTTCACCTTGCCCACGAGCACCATCTGTACGACCTCGAGGGTCTCGGCGTCGGTCACCCGTTGGCCGTCGACGAACTCGCTCGATTTGCCGAGACGGTCCAGCCACTGCCCGATCTGGGGTCCTCCGCCGTGCACGACGACCGGGCGGATGCCCACCGAGTGCATCATGACGATGTCCTGGGCGAACTGGTCGAACAGCTCGGGCGACGTCATCGCATTGCCGCCGAACTTCACCACGACCGTCGCCGAACGGAAGCGCTGGATGTAGGGCAACGCCTGCAACAACACGTCGACCTGGCGGCTCTGCCCGCTGCCTCCTTGGTTGTTCGAGGGGGCGTCGTTTCCGGGTTGAGTGCTTGAGGTCGGGTCGTTGCTCATGTCGTGTAGTCCGCGTTGATCCTGATGTAGCCGTCGGTGAGGTCGCATCCGTACACCGTGAACTCGCCCGCGGCAATGCCCAGGTTCGCCGACAACACGACGTGGTCGCCGGCCATGTGGGCCTCTGCCCGCGCGAGGGCGTCGCTGCGTTCGGATTCGGTCGCGGCGCTGGGATACATACGGGTGTCGCCGATGTCGACCGACACCCGGTCCTGGTCGATGTCGACCTGGTCATCGCACTTGCCGATGGCCATCACGATGCGGCCCCAGTTCGGGTCTGAGCCGTGCACCGCCGTCTTCACCAGCGGCGAATTCACGATCGCTTTGGCCACCAATTTCGCCTGGGCATCGTCTCGTGCGCCGCTCACCCGCACCTCGATCACCTTCGAGGCTCCTTCGCCGTCGGCTGCGATCTTCAACACCAGGTCCCGAGCCACCGACCGAAGCGCGGCGCCGAAGGCCGCCGGATCGACACGGCCGGCCGCGCCGTTGGCGAAGATGGCCGCCGAGTCGCTCGTCGAGGTGTCGGTGTCGATGCTGAGTGCGTTGAACGTGACCTCCATCGCGGAACGGAACGCGGCGTCGAGGGCCGGGGCGCTGAGTTCGGCGTCGGTGAAGAAGAAGGTGAGCAGGGTCGCCATGTTGGGCTCGATCATGCCGACCCCCTTGGCGATACCGACGAGGGTGGCGGTCGAACCGTCGAGGGTTTCCACCTCGGCCGAAACGAGCTTCGCGTGGGTGTCGGTGGTCATGATCGCCTGCGCGGCTGCGGCGAAGTCGGCAGCCGTGGCCTCCGTATCGGGCAGCGACAGCCCGGCGATCGCGGATCGCATCTGCTCCATCGGGTAGCGCCGTCCGATCACCCCGGTGGAGGCGACCGCAAGTTGTTGCGCGGCGATGCCCTCAACCGCCGCTCCTGAGAGGTCGGCGGCGAGGCGTTGAAGCTCCGCGGCGTCCGCGTCGCCGTCGGGGCCGTTGGCCACGTTCGCGTTCTTCGACACGACGACCACTCCCCGGGCATCCCCGCGACCGGTGGCGGCGCGGGCCAGCGCCACGCTCGGACCCGAGAATCGCGACTGCGTGTACACCCCGGCCGACACGCACGGGCGCTCGGAGACCACCAGGCAGAAGTCGGTGGTCGAGTCCTTCACCCCGAGATTCGCGGTCAGAACCCGAAAGCCCCGCGGCGCGCTGGCAGAAGTCGATGTCGGTTCGTTCACGGGGTCAACCCTACGCGGGCGGTCCACTCACCACCGCGGCACACGGATGCACGGTGTCGCGGAGCTTTCGCAGCAGTCGTTCCAACTCGTCGACTTCGTCGGGTTCGAGCGCCGCATCGAGCAACGAACGAATCATCTCGAGGTGCGGCGGCAGCGCATCGGCGACCACTCGACGCCCACGATCGGTGATCGACAGGTGCACGACCCGACGGTCACCGGGGCATGAAACGCGCTCGGCGAGCCCCAGGCGTTCGAGGCGATCCGCATTGCGCGTCGCCGCAGACGGGGTGGCGCGGCACTGGGCGGCCAGGTCGGTCATCCGCAGCGACCCGCCTTCGGTTCGAGCCAGCCGCAACAACGGGTCGAAGAGTCCCTCGTTCAGCGAGTTGTCGGCCTCGAGCGTCTCGGCGATGCGGGCGCGAACGCTGTCGGTCGACTCGAGCAGCAGGCCGGCGAGGGTGAGCAGACGGTCGTCTTCGGGCGAGATCGCCAACGGTTTCGGCGCCTTCAACGGCTTCGGAGGCTTGGTGGACACGATTTCAGGCTACCAGGGAATTTATTTGACGTTTCAATAGTTGCATGTGGTACCTTTGTTGGCAGAAGGATTTCCCCCGAGAGGATTTTCCCCCGAGAGGATCTGCCCTCACGAGGATCTGCCCTCAACGCAACCCAACCCCAGCCCCGAAAGGCATTCCCATGACCGAGACCACCCGCACCGTCAACGGATCCACCCTCCCCCTCCCCGGCAGCTACTCCATCGACCCGTCGCACAGCGCCGTCGGGTTCACCGTTCGCCACATGATGGTGTCGAAGGTGCGCGGTTCGTTCGACAAGTTCGCCGGTTCCATCACCATCGCCGACGAACCGACCGAGTCCTCGGTGGCCGTGGAGATCGACCTGAACTCCATCAACACCAACGACGAGAACCGCGACGGCCACCTCAAGTCGGCCGACTTCTTCAACACCGAGTCCACCCCGAAGATGACCTTCGCCTCCACCAAGGTCGAACCCAAGGGCTCGGAGTGGCTGGTCACCGGCGACCTCACCCTCAACGGCATCACCAAGGCGACCACGCTCACCGTCGAATTCGAGGGAGCGACCGTCGATCCGTGGGGCAACCTCCGCATCGGGTTCTCCGCAACCGGCCAGATCAACCGCGAAGACTACGGGGTCGCCTGGAACCAGGCGCTTGAGACCGGTGGCGTCGTCGTCGGCAAAGACGTGAAGATCGCGATCGACGCCGAGGCTATTACCCCCATCCAGTAGGGGGTTCGGCACCCACCGGCGTTGCCACGACGATCGGGGCTCAATCCCCGCCGAACTGGTAGGTTGCCCCTCGCTGGTTGACACTGGTCAACCAGCGATCCAGGGGGAACACGATGAACGACCCGACCGGTCGCCGCACACCGATTCGCGTCGCCCAGGTCGCCACCGGCAACCTCGGCACCGAGATGATCAAACGCCTACGCCACCAGCCCGACCTCGAGCTGGTGGCGTTGCACTGCTACTCCCCCGACAAGATCGGACGCGACGCCGGCGAGATCGTCGGAATCGAACCGGTCGGCGTCGTCGCAACGGCCACGGTCGACGAACTCATCGCCGCCAAGCCCGACTGCGTCACCTTCCACGGGGTCTTTCCCGACCTCGACATCTACCTGCCCGTCCTCGAAGCGGGCATCGACCTCGTCACCACCGCCGACTGGATCACCGGCCACCACCGGGTCGCCAACCACCCACACCCGTCGGGACGCACCGAACGCGAGTTGATCGCCGAGGCCTGCGAACGCGGCGGATCCACGTTCTACGGCACCGGCATGAATCCGGGGCTCGCACAGATCCTGACCATCGTGCATTCGGCCGACGTCACCGAGATCGAACGGGTCCTGTGCAAGGAGTCGGTCGACGTGTCGTGCCACCACTCCGTCGAAACCTGGAACGAGGTCGGCTTCGGGCTCCCGGTGGATGATCCGCGGGTGCCCGCAATGCTGGAGAAATACACCCGCGTGTTCGAAGACGCCGTTCGCCTCATGGCCGACTGTTTCGACCTGGAACTCGACGAGGTGCGTTTCGACTACGAGTTGGGCGCCTGCACCGACGACATCGATCTGGGCTGGTACCAACTCCCCAAAGGGTCGCTCGGCGGCTGCTATCTGAAGTACCTCGGAATGGTCGACGGTGTGCCACGTATCGAGATGCACCTCGAGTGGCAGATGACGCCACACACCGCGCCGAACTGGAACATCCAGGGGTGCTACATCACCCAAATCGACGGTGACCCGTGCATCTACTCCAAGCACCTGATCCTGCCGAAGCCGGGCACCGACTTCAGCTCCGCCGCCGCATTCGCAGCGGTCGGCATGACCGTGACCGGGATGCCGGCGCTCAACTCCATCCGTGCGGTCGTCGACGCCCCACCGGGAATCGTGACGAGCGCGGACCTGCCGTTGCGCGCCTTCGCCGGGCGCTTCGCCGAGTCGGTCGTCGGGACTGCCGAGTCGGTCGGCGGGACTGGCGGGACGGGCGGGACTGGCGGGACGGGCGATGGCGCCTGAGGCGATGGCCGCGGGTGGGTCCGGCGGCCGATACCCGTTCCCGACGGTTCCCGACGGCTGGTTCTCGATCGCCCCGTCCGATCTGGTCGGCGCAGGTGAGGCCGTGCCGGTCACCAGCCTCGATCGGGACTTCGTGGTCATGCGCACCGAAACGGGGACGGCGCAGGTCTTCGATGCCCACTGCCCCCACCTCGGAGCGCATCTCGGGGTCGGCGGAATCGTGTGCGGCGAGACCCTCACCTGCCCATTCCACGGGTGGGTTTTCGATGCCGAGGGTCGCCTCATCGAGGTGCCGCGACTCGACCGTCGACCGCCTCGAGCGACGTTGCCGACGTGGCACACCCGCGAACTCAACGACCGGATCTTCGTGTGGCACCACGCGTCGGGCATCGACCCCACCTACGAGATCACCCCCTATCGCACCGATGGCGCCTGGACGCCGTGGAACATCAACTCCTATCGGGTGCGCGTCGGGGTCCAGGATCTCACCGAGAACATCATCGACTCGTCGCACTTCTGGATGGTCCACGACATGGAACCTCCGAGCGACGACCGCCAGATCGTCAGCTTCGATGGGCCGTCGATGGTCGTCGATCAGCATTTGAAGGTGACCGCGGTGGATGCCGCCGGCTTCGAGGTCCACTCGGTGACGACCACCAACGGCCCCGGGATCGTGGCGGTCGAGGTGCGAGAAGCGGGCCTCGACATGTTGACCTACATCACCCAGACGCCGATCGACGGCGAGATCACCGAGATCACCATCCACTTCTCGATGCGCGAGCTCGACGACCCCGAGGCCACCGCCGCGATCGCGGCGCTCAACGACCAGGTCACCAACACACAATTCGCCCAGGACATCGCCATCTGGGAGAACAAGGTCTACCGCCAGCGGCCGATCCTCACCGCGGTCGACGGGCCGGTGCACGAGTACCGGCGATGGTTCCGCCAGTTCTACTCATCGCTCGGGGACACCTGACCCGCGCCACCAGCCTGTTCTCCGATAACCAGTGGTCGTGATCACGACCACTGGTTATCGGAGAACGGGCGCAAGAGCGCTGGCGGGTTACGGGGTGAGGCCGACGCGGGGCAGGCCGAGCGTCTCGTCGAAGCCCGCCATCAGGTTGAGGCACTGCAGCGCCTGGCCGGCGGTGCCCTTCACGAGGTTGTCGAGCGCGCTCAATACGATCACCGTGTCGGTGCGTTCGTCATATCGGCCGGTCAGGTGTGCCGTGTTCGAGCCCTGCGTGGCCTTGGTCGAAGGAATCCGGTCGCTCACGACGACGAACGGCGAATCAGCGTACGCGTCACGCAGCACCTCCATCACGGTCTCGGTGGATGTGCCCGCGGTCGCACGACCGTAGATCGTGGCGAGGATGCCTCGGTTCATCGGGGCGAGGTGCGGTGTGAACAGCAATGACGCGCCGGTGTGGGCCTCCATCTCGGGGGTGTGACGGTGGTTCATGAGTCCGTAGGCGGTGAAGTCCTCGTCGACCTGACAGAACGTGGTGTTCGGCTTGGGTGGACGGCCCGCGCCAGACACGCCGGAGGCAGCGTCGACGATCACGCCTCTCGGCTCGATCAACCCGGCGGCGACGACCGGCGCCAATCCGACAATGGCCGTGGTGGGGTAGCAACCCGGAGCAGCGACGAAACGGGCCGAGCGCAGTTCGTCGCGGTACAGCTCGGGCAATCCGTAGGTGAAGCGTTCCAGCAGTTCGGGCGCGGTGTGAGGTTCTCCGTACCAGGTCGTGTACTGATCGGGATCGCGAAGACGAAAGTCGGCAGCGAGATCGATGACGAACTCGACATTGTCGACGAGGGCCGGCACCAACGCCTGCGAGGCGCCATGGGGCAGCCCCAGGATGACGGTGTCGACCTCGGAGAGCATCGAGGCGTCGAACGTCGCGAAGCGAGCGTCGCCGTAGGCTGCTGCGAGCGACGGGTAGAGGTCGCCGATCGCCGTACCGGCCTCGGAGTTTCCGGTGGCCCACACGACCTCCACCCCGGGGTGACCGACAGCGAGGCGCAGCACCTCGGATCCAGCGAACCCAGAGGCGCCGATGATTCCGATCTTCCGGACGTTCTGCATAGTCATGCACCCTATCGCATAGCTGGCGAGGATGCATGACCACGCGGAGCTCAGCCCTCCCATGCCCACCCTGGGTGAAATTACCCATGCAATTTATCGAACGCCCGTTCGTTTTATGGTTACAATGAACACATGTTCGATCCCCTCGCATCACGTCATGAGCGTTCCGGCACGGCCGGGAACGACGAGGCGACGTCGAACGCGACATCGAACGCGACGTCGAACGCGGGCACCGGTTCTGACAGCCGCCGACATCGCGCCGAGGTCGCAGAGAGCTACGCCGACTACGACAACCTCGAGGCGCAGATCCGCACGCTGGCTGGCGAGATCAACGCGGCTCACGCCCGCCTCGCGATCAAGGTTGCCGATCTGACCTCGCATCAGCGGTACAACGCCGGTGGAGACTGGCGGTCGGTGATCCACTGGCTGGTCGTCAACTGCGGAATGACCCGCTCGACGGCACAACAGGTCGCCCATGTCGCCGAGGCCGTCTCCGAACAAGCGATGCCAACCGTCATGGAGCGGGCGAGCCAGGGCGCCGTCTCGCTTGGCATGGCGGCGATGGCGGCTCGGGTCGCCTGCCCCGAAAACGACGAGGCGCTCGCCTCCATCGTCACCACCGCAACCACCCCACAGGCGGCGCGGGCCTTTCGCTGGTACCGCAAGGTCCGCCCCGAGGCCGAGGAAAGCGCCGAGAAAGGCGCCAACGAAAGCGCCGCGGAAAGCGCCGCGGGCAACGACGGCGATGGAAGCGCCGCGGGCAACGACGGCGATGGAAGCGCCGACGGTGGAACCGGAAGCGGCGCCGGGCCTGACGGGGAACCCGACGACTCTGGCACCTCTACGGGCGACGATGACGCTCCCGGCCAGACCTCCGGTTCTGCCAACGGTGCCGATGGCAACACGACGGCCGTACCGAACCCACCCGTCGGCCCCGGAGGCGGACACACCGACGAGATCGACGTCACCGACGACGACGAGACCTACTGGCGAACCTGGCACGACGAGCACGGATTCTGGCGGGTCAACGGCAGGGCGCCACTCGAACTTGGCGCACTGCTCGACGAGGCCTTCGAGGCCGCACGACGCAGCGCCCAACGCAACGAGAGATTCGACGATGAGCCCGAGCGCGCCGCCGCGGCCAACAGCGCAGGCGACACCGGGCGTTCCAAACAGGGCGATACCGCCGGTGACCCCGCAGCGGGCGACACGACGGGCGCACCCGTGGGCGACATCGCGAGGACTGCGTCAGGCGACTCAGCGGACGCCGCACCCGATTCAGGCGCCGCACCGGGGCCAGACACCCCACCCGCTTCCAGCAGCGATCGACCCGAGCGGAACCCGGTTCCCTCCAACTACTCGATCATGTATCACTTCGGCCGGCTGGCCCTAGAAGCGGCCCGTTCCCACAACCTGACCCGTGAGGGCAACGAACCGTTCTGCGTGAATGTGCTGATCGACATCGACACCCTCGTCACACAGAAACTCCGTCCCGACTCGGTCGCCACGCTGCTCAACGGCGCCGACCTCACGCCCGACATCGTGGCGATGCTCGCTCGAGCCGGGACACTGCAATTGCTCTGGCATCAAAAGGGGGTGCCGCTCAAACTCGGCACCGAGCACCGCTTCGCGTCACCGGCTCAACGAAAGGCGCTGCGGTTCCAGTACGGCGGCTGTGCCGTCCCCGGTTGCGGGCAGTCGCGTTTTCTCCACTATCACCACGTCCAGCCATACCCGCACGGGCCGACCGACCTCGACAACCTGGTCCCGATCTGCTCGTTCCACCATCGCCGTGTCCATGGCGGGCACCTCGATATCACGATCGTCGATGGCATCGCCGAGTTCCGTGACGGACGCGGAAGCCTGCTCGGCAACACGTTGGCACGCCACATGGTCGAGGGCGCACCGCACCGGCCGAGCGAACAGTCCTTGCGCGACCACATCGACAACACTGCCATCGACAAGTACACGGCTAAGCCATGCGGGGGTGGCGCACCACTCACAGCGTGGGCACTCGACACCTGGGTTGAGGGCCTCCTCTACCGCCCCCGATGAAGGTGGCGCTGAGGACGCTCCACACTGGTCATGTCGATGTGCCGGCCGCCGCTACCGCAACGTCGCGCCGTGGCCGTTCGATGCTGCCTCGATGAGCCGTTCGCGCACCGCCGCAATCTCGGCGTCCTTGAGCGTGTGGTCGAGCGCCTGCACCCGGATTCGGTAGGCCAGCGAGCGACCACCTCCACCGGTTGAGGCCGCGGCACCCGAGGCATCGCCCGCGGCACCCGGGGCATCGCCCGCGGCACCCGGGGCATCGCCCGCGGCACCCGGGGCATCGCCCGCATCACCAACGCCACCCGCGGCGGCACCGGCGGCGCCGCCACGAAAGACGTCGAACAACTCCACCGACACGACCTCGGGCGCGGCACCCCGCAACGTCTGTCCCAACACATCTGCGCCGACCGAGTCCGCCACCCGGAATGCGAGATCGAAATCAGCGCTGGGCATCCGACTGATTGGACGCGCCTTGGCCTCGCTGCGCGCCACACTCAACAGGCCATCGCCACCGTGCCAGGCCTCGGGGCCGCCGAGGGTGAACGATACGTAGGCCACCCGTTCGGAAATCCCGTGTCGCTCGGCGACCGCCGGATCGATCTCACCCACAACTCCGATGTCGGCACCCTTTTTCTTCGAGCCGGCGCGGATCACCCCGCTGCGTCCCGGGTGCAGGCCGCCGACCGGCTCGTTACGGATGGTGACCGGACCCACCAGGCCGAACAGCGTCGTCATGCGCCGTGCCAACTCCACGGCGTCTCGCGCATCGCGACCGGCGAGCACCACGGCGACCTCCTCCCATTCCACCGGCAACCCGCCATCGGGGGCCGCGGCGAAGCAGTGGCCGATCTCGAACAGCCCGACACCGACCTGACGATGTGTCGCGTTGTACCCAACCGTCTTCACCAGACCCGGCAACAGCGAGGTTCGAAGTACCGACTCCTCAGCGACGAGCGGATTGGCGACTCGCACCGCATCGGCCCGAACCCCGGAGTTCTCCGCATCACCGGGCGCGAGGAACGCCATCGGGGTGACTTCGTTCAACCCAGTAGCGACGAGGAACCGGCGCAGACGACGGATATCGACCTGTCGATCGGTGAGGCCTCCCCCGGTCGGCGACTTCGGCAGCGTCTTGCCGAAACGGCCATAGCCGTGCAGCCTCGCGACCTCCTCGATGGCATCGATCTCGGCGGTCGAATCAGGGCGCCACGACGGCACCTCGACCGCGAACACATCGGAATCGATCACCTCGGAATCGATCACCTCGGAATCACCCGCCACGCCGCCACGATCCGAGGTGGTGAACCGGATCGAGTCGAGATACCCGCGGATCTCCCCGGTCGACAACGAGGATCCGAGAATTGCGTTCACCCGCGCTGTTCGTACGTCGAAACGCGCCGGCTTCGGCGTGTTGCCTTCTGCGACGACGACGCCGGGGTGCAACGTCGCCCCCTGTGCAACGAGCAACTGCGAGATGCGCAGCGCAGCCCGCTCGGCCATCTCCGGGTCGACGCCCTTTTCAAACCTGGCCGACGCCTCCGAACGCAACCCCAGCCGCTTCGAGGTGAACCCGATTTCCTTGGGGGCGAACCAGGCGGCCTCCAACAGGACGGTCTCGGTGCTGTCGCCGATCTCGGTGTCGGCACCACCCATCACGCCGGCGATTCCGACCGCAACATCCGCACCATCGACGATCACCCCGTCTCGAGAGACCAAGGTTCGGGTCTGCCCGTCGAGGGTGACGATCGTTTCCCCTTCCACGGCCCGGCGCACGCCCAGCGCACCGCCGGACACCTTGGCGAGGTCGTAGGTGTGGTTCGGCTGTCCGTACTCGAGCATCACGTAGTTCGAGATATCCACGACGCTGTTGATCGGGCGCATCCCGAGGTGGATGAGTCGCTGTTGCATCCACTCCGGCGAGGTGCCGATCTTGACGCCTGTGAGCACCCGAGCGGTGAATCGACCGCAAAGGTCCGGATCCGAGATCGACACCGACGCGACGTCGGCCGCCGGCGAACCCGATTCGGCAACATCGATTTCCGGAAGCACAAACTCCAGGCCGAGGCCGGCAGCGACATCGCGGGCGATACCGATCACCGACATGGCGTCGGGGCGATTCGGAGTGAGGTCGAGGTCGAACAGCGCGTCGGCTTCGATGCCGAGTACGCCGGCGATCGGAGCGCCGATCGCCGCCGATTCATCGAGGATCAGGATTCCGGAGTGGTCGTCGCCGATCTCCAACTCGCGGCCCGAACACATCATGCCCTCGGAGAGTTCACCGCGAAGTTTGCGCTTCTCGATGACCATCCCGCCGGGCATGGTGGTGCCGAGCGTTGCGAGCGGCACCTTGTCTCCGACCTCGAAATTCGTGGCGCCGCAGCAGATGTGCAGCGGCTCGCCGCCAGCACCGATGTCGACGCGGACGAGTTGGATGCGATCGGCGTTCGGGTGCGGCGAGCGCTCGAGGACCTCGCCGACGACGATTCCCTCGAGATTGCCGAGTCGCACGACCTCCTCGCAGCAGAGACCGAGCTCGGTCATGTGTTCGCCGAGCGCCTCGGCGTCGCCGCCAATCGGATGATCGAGGAGTCCTGGAACGTACTCGGCGAGCCAGTTGTGAAGAACCTTCATCGTGTGCTTTCTGAGCGATGGTGAGGAGCAATGGTGATGAGCAATGGCGGCGACGGCTAGAACTGCGCCAGGAATCGGACGTCGTTGGTGACGAACTCGCGGATGTCGTCCATGCCGTGGCGTTGCATCGCCATCCGTTCGATCCCGAACCCGAACGCGAACCCCGACCACTCCTCGGGGTCGAGCCCACAGGAACGCAACACGTTGGGGTTGACCATGCCGCAGCCGCCGAGTTCGACCCACTCCCCCGATGCGGTCGTCATGTCGAACTCGGCAGACGGCTCGGTGAACGGGAAATACGACGGCCGAAGGCGGGTGCGTCGATCGGGGCCGTACAACGCCTTCACGAACGCCTCGATCGTTCCTTGCAGGTCGGCGAACGTAATGCCACGGTCGACGACGAGCCCTTCGATCTGGTGAAACACCGGCAGGTGGGTGGCATCGGCGGTATCGGAACGAAACGCCCGGCCCGGGGCCACGATGTAGATGGGAGGCTCCTGGCGCATCATCGTTCGGACCTGCACGGGGCTGGTGTGCGTGCGCAACAGGATCGTCTCGGGCTCTCCCGCCTCGAGATACAGCGTGTCCCACATGGAGCGGGCCGGGTGCCCCTCGGGCATGTTGAGCGCCTCGAAGTTGTACCAGTCGGTCTCGACCTCGGGCCCTTCGGCGACGGTGAACCCCAACCCGCAGAACACGTCCTCAAGCCGTTCGAGGGTCTGGGAGATCAGGTGCATGTGGCCGACCGACGCGTCGACGATTGCCTCGGACAGATCGAGGCGTTCGGCCTCGAGACGCGAGGCTCGCTCGGCGGCCTCGAATGCGTCTCGACGCTGCGCCACCAATGCCTCGAGTGTCGTGCGGGCCTCGTTGAGCGCTTTGCCCACCGACCGCTTGCCCTCGTGATCGAGCGCGCCCATTTGAGACTTCAGTGCCGACAGCTTCGACGCTTTGCCGAGGTGGTCGCTGTCGGCGTGGCGAAGCGCATCGAGAGAGTCGGCGACGCCGATAGCCTGCTGCGCCGCCTCGACGATCGACGCGATCTGGGCGAGGAGGTCACCGCCGGACGAGGAACCGGATGGAGAATCGGACATCCGTCCATTCTGCCCGCTCAGCCGCCGACGCCGCGAACCCATTGCGGCGAGGCCGACGGCGCAAACCCGTCGACACTCCCCCGCCCCGTCGACATCGGCCATCATGGGGAACGGCTTCAAGGGGGCGCACGTGGCGAATCACGGAGATTGGCAACTCGGCATCTACTTCGACGGACTTGAGGGGGTGACCCCCGAGTTCCCCATGACCTTCGACGAACTCGAGGCCGCCGCGCACGAGGCACTGGCACCACATCTTTGGTCCTATGTGTCGGGCGGTGCGGGAAACGAATACACCCAACGGGCCAACGTCAGCGCGTTCGAGCGCTGGGGGCTGATCCCGCGAATCCTCGCCGGGGCCGCGCAACGCGACCTCGGCGTCGAGATGTTCGGGGTCGCCTACGACACTCCGCTGATGCTCGCCCCGGTGGGGGTGATCGGGATCTGCGAACAAAGCGGCCACGGCGACATCACGACGGCGCACGCTGCCGCCGCCACGAACACCCCGATGATCGCGTCGACGCTCATGCAGGATCCGATGGAGGAGGTGGCCGCCGCGCTCGGCGATACTCCGGGGTGGTTCCAGCTCTACCCTCCCTCGGATCGAGACGTCTGTGAGAGCCTGATCCGCCGAGCCGAGGCCGCCGGTTACCAGGCCATCGTCGTCACCGTCGACACGCTCACCCTCGGCTGGCGCCCCCGCGACCTCACCATCGCGAGCTTCCCGCAGCTCAACGGTTTGTGCCTCGCCAACTACTTCAGCGACCCGGTGTTTCGGTCCAAACTTGCGGTGCCGCCCGAGCAGGACCCAACCGCAGCGACCGGCGCGTGGGCGTTCGGATTCGGCAACCCCGGCATGGACTGGAATGACCTGGAGTGGATCCGTTCGGTCACCGATCTACCGCTGCTCGTGAAGGGGGTGAATCATCCCGACGACGCCCGCAAGGCGCTCGATCATGGGGTGAACGGCATCTACTGTTCGAACCACGGCGGACGACAAGCCAACGGCGGAATCCCGGCGATCGACCTGTTACCCGACGTCGTGGCCGCGTGCGGGGATGCGCCGGTCGTGTTCGATTCGGGTATCCGCTCGGGTACCGACATGGCCAAGGCGCTGGCCCTCGGCGCGACCGCCGTCGCCATCGGCCGCCCCTACACCTACGGGTTGGCGATCGGCGGACAGGCCGGTGTCGAACACGTCATCCGCAGCCTGCTCGCCGAACTCGACCTCCTCATGGCGGTCGACGGCTACGCGTCGGTGTCGGATCTCACGCCCGACGCCATGCGCCGCGTCAGCCCACCCGCCTGACGGTTCCGACACCGCATCGCAGCAACCCGCCGTGGGAGCTGCCCGCGCCAGCGCGACGCGGGTCAGGCGCGCCGCTGGTTCAGGCGCGCCGCGGGTCAGCGCGCCGCGGGGTGAGCGCGCCGCGGGGTCAGCGCGCCGCGGGTCAGGTCGGCTTCGACTCGAGCACGACCTCGAACTCGAGAACAGCCGACCCCGTGGCAACCGGCCCTGCGCCCGGATGACCACCAGCAGCGCCACCCGCGCCGTCAGCATGGCCGTGACCCTTTGCGAAATCCGCCGAGTTCACCCAGTTGTCGAAGTCCTCGGCCGTCGCCCAGTGCGTCACGATGAAGTAGCGCTTCTCCGCTTCGCCCGTGGGCCGCAGCATTTCGAACCCGCGGAACCCGGGCGCCTGGTCCACAGCGTGCAGGCGAGCGGCGAAACGCTCCTCGAGTGTGGCTCCCAATCCCTCGGGAACCTCGATGGCATTGATTCGTACGACAGTCATGGGGCGAGCCTACGACGCCGCACCGCCACGCACGACCGACGGCGACGATCTATGGCGACGACCGACGACGACCACCACCACCTGTGACGGCCGACACTGAGGGGCATCAGAGCGCCGAGGATGCCCTTGTATGAGTTGAAACTCTGTCTAAACTGCTGAAGATCGTCGAGCCGGGTTTTGAGGAGCTTCTGAGGCATGGGTGCGTGGAATCGAACTGACGACGCATCGCCCGATCGGGCGAACGGGCGATTGCGGAGGTGGCGCTATCGCCTGACCCGCGCCCGCGAGCAATTCCTCCTGTCATGGGCCGACTATTCGCTCGCCCAACGGGTCAAGGGCATCGGGCTCTCGGGGGCCGTCGCCGCCATCGCCATCGTTGTCATCGTCGGTGGACGAGGCCCTTCAGGTGCGATCATCATCGCCCAGGACTCCGCCCGCTCCGAGAGCAGCGCTGAGGCCAGCCCCGAAGAAACCGCTCCCCCGGCGACGGTGCAACTCGACGGGGAGACCCTCGCGGTGGAGGAAATCGATGCGACGGCATTGAGCGATGAAGAACTGATTGAGATCCTGCACCAGATGAACGCCGCGGCCCTCGCCGAGGTCATGGGAGCGACCGAGGAGCGAACCGACTCGGGCACCGAAACGACCACCCGCGACGGGAACACCACCACCGCCAAGAAGGCCAAGCAGCCGAGCCGAGCCGACCTCGAAGCGTTGTTCGCCGCGATGCAACGGGAGGCGGCTGCCGCAACGGCGCCGGCCCCGGCTCCCACGGCGTCGGCCACACGCGCCCCTGCCACGACCAGGCCGCCGAGAGCCACGACGACCGACGAGCCCACCACCACCAAGCCGCCCAAGACCACCACGACCGACGAGACGACCACCACCAAGCCGCCCAAGACCACCACGACCGAGGCGCCCACCACCACCAAGCCCCCCAAGACCACGACGACTGAGGCTCCCACCACCACAAGGCCGCCGCGCACCACCACCGAGGCCCCAACCACCCAACCGCCGACGACCGAGCCCCCAACCACCCAGCGCCCAACCACTCAACCTCCGACGACCGAACCGCCGGAGGGACCTGGCGAGCCGGGCCCGGAGGACTGAACCCGTAGGTCACCGAACCCGCCGGCCGCTGAACCCGCCGGCCGCTGAACCCGTAGGCCGCCGACCTCAGCCCCCAAGCCGCAACGCGTCAGGCACGACCTTGCGTCAGGTCGCGGTCAGGCGCCTGCGCATCGACTCGAAGGCCAACACCGTGCCGGCCATCGCGACGTTGAGCGATTCGGTCGCTCCGTCCATGGTGATGGTGACCGCCGAATCGCACGCGGCGATCGCTGCCTCGTCGAGACCGTGTGCCTCGTTACCCAACACGATCGCCATCGCGCCATCCAGCGGAGCCTCGAGGTGACTGACTCCCCCGCGCGCCACCGCTGCTACCGACGCGATACCACGGCGACGCAGCGCGTCGAGCGCCTCGTCAAGACTCATGTCCGACCCGACCGCGATGGCGAGCCGAAACATCGACCCCGCGGAACCACGCACGACCTTCGGGTTGTAGAGGTCGACACTGTTTCCCAACAACACCAACCCGGCGGCCCCGGAACTCTCGGCGGCGCGCAGGAGCGTGCCTGCGTTTCCCGGGTCGTTCACGTCGACCAGCACCAGTAACGGTCGGCTGCGGTCGGCCGCCATCTGCGCCACGTCCTTGAGCGGCCGATCCAGGGTCGTCTCGGCGATCGCACACACCGGCTGCGGGGACACGGCGCTCAACACCGAACCCAGCACGCCGCTCGCGACCTCAAGCGTCTCGACGCCGTGGGTCGCACCCAGGTGTCGGAACCGCTCGCGTAGCCCGTCGTGTGCGGCGTCGACGAAGACGGTTCGCACGGCAACGCCGGCCTCGAGCGCTTCGCTCACCAGCACCGGCCCCTCGATGACGAATTCACCGTCGGCGTGACGCGCACTGCGGCGCCCCGAGAGGCGCCGCAGTTGCTTGATTCTCGAATTTGAGGCGCTCAGCGCCCCCGATTCGTCAGCCATCGATTGGGACCGACCTCGACGGTGCCCGATTACGCGGCGTTCGCGGCGTTCGACGCCTTGGCATCGTTGGCCGCCTTGGCGGCTTCGACGAGGGCCGAGAACGCGGCCGGGTCGACCACGGCGATGTCGGCGAGCGACTTGCGGTCGATCTCGATGTCGGCGGCCTTGAGGCCACCCATGAACCGGCTGTAGCTGATGTCGTTGAGACGGCAGGCCGCGTTGATGCGCTGGATCCACAGCTTGCGCATCTCGCCCTTGCGGGCACGGCGGTCGCGGAACGCATACTGCCCCGCATGCATCACCGACTGGTTGGCGACGCGGAACGTGCGAGACCGGTTGCCGTAGTAACCCTTCGCCTTCTTCAGTACGTTCTTGTGCTTCTTCTTGGCGTGAACGCCACCCTTGACACGTGCCATTGGGAACTCCTCGTTAGATCTGGTGGGGTGTCAGTAGGCGATCAGATGCCGAGCTGACGACGGACACGCTGAGCATCGCCCTTGGGAAGCTCGGCCTCACCGGCAAGGCGACGGGTGCGCTTTGACGGCTTCTTTTCGAGGATGTGGGACCGGTTGACCTTGCGGCGCATGATCTTGCCGGAACCAGTCACCTTGAAGCGCTTCTTGGCGCCGCGGTGGGTCTTCATCTTGGGCATGTCGTCACGATTCCTTCGTTGCTTCCTCCGACCCGGCGCCGTCGGCGTCGAGCGGGATTTCTGTTTCGGCGGCATCATCCGCCGTACCGGCGGCCTCTGCTGCCTCGGCGGCCGCACGCTTCTGAGCGGCGGCCTGAGCCTTCTTGTCGGGACCGAGCACCATGGTCATGTTGCGACCATCCTGCTTCGGAAACACTTCGACCCGACCAACGTCTGCAACCTTCTCGGCAACCTGATCGAGGATCTTGCGACCGAGTTCGGGGTGTTGCATCTCACGACCACGGAACATGATCGTGATCTTCACCTTGTGTCCCTCGCCGAGGAACTGCTCCACCTTGCGGGTCTTGGTGTCGAAGTCGCCGCCGCCGATCTTGGGGCGGTACTTCATTTCCTTGACCGTGATGTTGGTGGCCTTCTTGCGGGATTCCTTGGCTCGTTGCTGGGCCTCGAACTTGTACTTGCCGTAATCCATGATCCGGCACACCGGAGGATTGGCGTTTCCGGCGACCTCGACGAGGTCGAGTTCGGCCGCTCGGGCGATGGACAGGGCCTCAGGCAGGGTCTTCATGCCCAGCTGCGCTCCGTCCTGACCGATGAGTCGCACCTCACGGGCGCGAATTCGGTCATTGATCCGAGGTTCATCATTGCGTGGTGGTGGTGCTATGACCCGACTTCTTCCACTCACACGTCCTTTCGACGTTGGTTCGTTTGGGTGGCGACCCCATCCCCGGTCGGAGTTCGAGCGGCGCCCGAAAACGCTGACAGCGGATGTCGGAATCGTCGACATCCGCTGCGAACATCCTGGTCGGGCGACGACGTGTCGCACGGTGAGATGGTCTCAAGCGTCGACGCTGGCGCACTCGGTGCCGGGGATACCTCATCGAGGTGGACCCCACGGGGAAACCCCGCTGCGGTGGTGGCCAGGTGGGGCATGCCCGGAGGCGGCCCACTTTCCGTTGAGTTGCGGGAACTACACTAGCACTCCCGACCAGACAAAGGACAGTTCACGTGAGCCTGTGGACCCCGGACGGCGAACGCCCCGTCCCCCCGAAGCAATCGACCACCCAGCCGTCCTCCTCCCCGACCGCAGCGCAGGCCGCGCCTCAGAGCGCATCGGTGCGAGGCCAAGGCGGCGCCGCGATCGAGGTCACCCCCGAGTTGGCCGAGGCGCTCGCCACCGCCGGAATCGATGTGGCGACGCTGTCCCCCGAACAGATCGCCGAAGCCACCCAGATGCTCGCCGAGATGGGTCGGGTTCGCCAGGAGATGCTGGCGGTACCGGCGTCGGAGATCGTGGCCAATCACCTCATGGGGATTTACGAACTCGGCGCGATCCACCTGGGCGAGAATCCTCCCAATTTCGCCGAGGCCACCATCGCGATCGAGGCGCTGCGAGCGGTGTTGGATCGGCTGTCGGGCAAGTTCGCCGACGCAGAACCCGTTCTGCGTCAGGCGCTCACCCAACTTCAGCAGGTCTTCGTGGAGTTGAAGGAACAGGTCGAGGCACGGCCGGGCTCACCCGCCGACGAATCCGACGATCCCGACGCCTGAACAACCCACACCCTTACGACGTGCCGGCCTGCGTTCCTGCGGCCGGCACGTCCGCGTGCGACGAGCATCCGGCACGCATCCGGCAAGCGCCCGGCACGCATCTCACCGACCGGCGGACACCTCACCCCGACCCCTCGGATGACCTAACAAACGAACGTTCAATTAGGTAACGTGGGCGCCATGACTTCCGTGTTCACGCCCTCATCCCAAGCTGCCGGCAATCCCGCGGCAGTCGACCTCTCCAAGATCGACTTCACCGACGCCACCGTCTTCGACGACCCGTGGGACATCTACGCCGCGCTGCGCGAGCTCGACCACCTCCACTACGACGCGATCAACGACCTCTACATCGCGCCCCGCCACGAAGACATCTTCCACATCAGCCGCAACAACGACATCTATGTGTCGCGCTATGGCGTGCGTCCGAAGATCGCCGGCGACATGTCGATCATTACCCTCGACGGCCCTGAACACATCGCCACCCGCCGGCTCATCAACGCCGGCTTCACGCCCCGCCGGGTGCGGGCGATGATGCCCCACATCCGCGAACTCGCCGGCCAGCTCATCGATGACGTCATCGACTCCGGCCACATCGATTTCGTCGAGCAGTTCGCCATCCACGTGCCCCTCATCATCATCTGCGAACTGATGGGACTCGATCCGGCCCAGCGCATGGACATGTACCGCTGGAGCGACCAGATGATGGCGGGCGACGGCCACGTCGACGGCGACGACCCGGTGCTGCTCGCGGCGGCCGAGGCCTTCGGCGAGTTCGCCGTGTTGTGCATGGGCCTCATCGCCGAGCGCCGCGAGGACCCCAAAGACGACCTCATCTCGATCCTCACCAAGGCCTACGACGAGGGCGGCCTCGAGCGTGAACACGAGAAGGTCTATCAGGGGGTCGACGACGCGACCCGCCAGGCGATGCTCGAAAAGTCGGCCCTCAACGACGACGAGCTGTTCGCGTTCCTCGCCGTGTTGATGGTCGCCGGCAACGAGACCACCCGCAACGCCATCACCGGCGGCCTGCTGGCGCTCAGCGAGTACCCCGAACAGAAGCAGTTGATGATCGACAACCTCTTCAACGACGAGTTCATGGACCCGGCGATCGAGGAGCTCATCCGCTACGTGACGCCGGTGCTCGGCTTCGTTCGCACGGTCGAACAGGACCACACCTATCGCAACACCGACCTCAAGAAGGGCGACCGCGTCCTGATGCTGTACGCGGCGGCGAACCGCGACGAGCGCGCCATTTCCAACCCGGACGTCTTGGACTTCCAGCGCCCGGAGAATCCGCACATGGCCTTCGGCATCGGCCCGCACTATTGCCTCGGGGCCAACCTCGCCCGAATGGAGGTCAAGCTGGTGTTCCAGGAACTGCTCTCCCGCATGCCCGACATCACCGTCCCCGCGGGCGCGAAGGTTCCCCGCGGCGAGTCCTCGCTCGTTCTCGCACTTCAGCACATGCCGGCCGATTTCACCGCCGGCGGGTGTCCGGTCGCCCACTGAGCCGACCCGGCCCCTGCCCGGCCCCTGCCCCACCCACCCGGGGCCGGGCAGGGGCCGCACCTTTGCCCGACAAACGGACCGCATGAGAGCCACCGCACCATGACTGACGACGTGACAACCTCCGGAGCCGGACGGCCGAACCAGCGCGAGTTCATCCTCGACACCGCGTTGCAGCTCATCGCCAACAACGGTGCGGCGAAGATGTCGATGCGCCAGTTGGCCAAACAGTGCGGCCTGAACGTCGCGGCGATCTATCACTACTTCGAGAGCAAGGATGCCCTGGTCAAGGCGGTCGTCGACGAGCGCCAGTACGGCGCCCGCATGGCCGAGATCGTCGAGGTCGACGCGTCGCTGTCGGCCGAGGACCGGCTGTTCGCGGTGTTCATGGTCATCTGGGACGGAGCGATCGCCGAGGAGGAGGTCTGGCGAATCCTCCTCGGCGAAGGCCTTCGTGGCGAGCCCTCGGTCATGGTGGTCGGCCGCGACCTCATCGAGACGATCTCCCCAGCGTTGACCGAGTGGATCGGCCGGTCGATTCCCGAGTTGCCCAACAGCGAGGCCATCGCGTCGCTGCTCGCCGGTCAGATGTTCACCGGGTTCATCCGGCACATCTTCGAACCCGAACTCGACACCGCGGTGATCGGCAAGGAACAGGGCAACGCGCTCGTCACCGCGATCTTCGCCGGCCGCTGAACGCTCTGCCAGCGCGACTGATTCAGATCCTGCCCGCCGCCCGTGCCGCCGCCTCGGTGTCGTCGAGCAGCTTCGCGATGATGTCGAGCCCGCCGTCCCAGAACCCCGGATCGGCCAGGTCGATGCCCACGATTCGGCCGAGGTCCTCCGGCGACATCGAACCTCCGGCGGAGAGCATTTCGACATACCGCGGCACGAACCCCTCGCCCTCTTCGAGGTAGCGCGCATACACCGACAGCGCCAACAGCTGTCCGTAGGCATAGGCGTAGACGTAGCCGGGGGTGTGGATGAAGTGCGGAATGTAGCTCCACCACGATGCGTAGTTCTCGCTGACGTCGACCGCGTCGCCCAACATGTCGCGCTGGGTCGCACTCCACAGTTCGCCGAATCGGGCCACCGACAGCTCGCCCACATCGCGCCGCTCGGTGTGCACCGCATCCTCGAAACGGTTCATCGCGACCTGACGAAAAACCGTCGCAATCTGGTCTTCAAGGTGTTCGGCCAGAAGCGGCAGGCGTTGCGCCGGGTCGTCGACCCCGTCGAGCAGCTTGCCGAAGGTGACGGTCTCGCCGAACACCGACGCCGTCTCGGCCAGGGTCAGCGGGGTGGACTGATGGAAGATCCCCTGGCTGCGCGCCAGGTAGGCGTGCACCCCGTGGCCGAGTTCGTGCGCGAGGGTCAACACGTCGCGGCGCTTCGAGGTCCAGTTCAACATCAGATACGGGTGATGGGTCGGCACGGTGTAGGCGCAAAAGGCTCCGCCGCGCTTGGCCGGCCGCATCGGGGCGTCGATCCAGTCGTTGTCGAAGAATTCGCGCACCACCCCGGCGATCTCAGGTGAGAAGCTGCGGTAGGCGTCCTCGACGAGCGCGGTGGCCTCCTCCCAACCGAATTCGGTGTCGTCGTGCACGACGGGCGCGGAGCGGTCCCAATCGTTGATTCGCTCGACCCCGAGCATCTTGGCCTTCATCGCATACCAACGCTGCGGGATGTCGTAGCGCGCGACCACGGCGTCGATCAGAGCCTGCACCGACTCATCGGAGGATTCGTTGGACAGGTTCCGCGCCGAGATCCACGACGGGTAGCCGCGCAGCCGGTCGTCGATCGACTTGTCGACGAGCAACGTGTTGAAGATGAACGCGCGGGTGCGCAGGCCCGGCTCGAGTCCGGCGGTGACCGCCTCGGCGACCGTTCGACGTACCTCGGGGTCGGGGTCCTGAATCTTGGCGAGCGCTGCCGACAGCGGCACCTGCTCGCCGTCAAGATCGACGGTGATGGCGCTCGCCTGCTCGTCGTACAGCCGCGACCAGGCCTGGGATCCGGCGACCGAGGTTTCGGCCAGCACGACCTCCTCGGGTTCGCTCAGCATGAACTGCCGATAGCGGCGGATGCTGGCGAGGTGGTGACGCACGAAGGCCAGCCTCGGGTCGGCCTCGAAGGACGCTGCGGTGTCGTCGTCGAGCTCGGCGAGTTCGAGCTCGATGAAGATCAGTCGGGAGCCGAGGACGGTGCCCTGCTCTTGAACCTTCTGCATCAGCGCACCGACCTCGGGGTCGTCGGTGGCGACGGCGAATTGCAGGCTGGCGTAGTTGCCGACCCGGCCGAGCTTGTCGTTGAACGAAGCGACCTTGTCGAAGAAGGTCGCAAGCTCGCCGGCGTCGAGTTCGCCGAGGCGACCCCGGTAGGCCTCGAGCGCCTCCACATCGGCGGTGGCCGAGGCCATGAACGCCTCGACTCCCTCGAGTTCGGAGGTTTTCAGCAGCGGTTCGAGGTCCCAGGCGACATTGTCAACGGAGGTGGCGGCAGTCATGGGGTTCAGCCTACGCGGGGGTGATCCCCGCGGCTTCCCACCGGCCCAGACGCGCGGGCCTCACGACGAAGTGAACCTCGGCGCCCACCTCGGTCTGACGCGATCCGTCCGCGATCGCCGTGCAGTGGAACCCGTAGACCGTGCCGTCGTCCGCGGTGATCTCGCCGATTCCCCGCGGGTCGTCCCAGGTGGTGACGGTTCCGCTCAGGACGGATTCGGTGGCGACACTCACGTTCAGTGCACGATCTTCGACAGCGGCAATTCGATGATGTCGCTGGCTCCTGCGTCTTTCAGCGCCGGGATCAACACGTTGATCTGACGCTTCTCGACGACGGTCTCCACCGCATATCCCGACTGCCCGTACAGTTCGTTGACCGTCGGCGTCTTCATGGCCGGCAGTTTCGAAATGACCTCGTCGAGGTGGGCGGCGGCGACGTTGAGCTTCACCACGACCTTGGTTCGGGCCTCGAGCACGCCCTGCAGCAGGGTCATGATCTGCTCCATGGCGTGACGTTTGTCGGCGTCCTCGTACACCTCGGGGTTGGCCACGACCTCGGTGTAGCTCTGCATGATCTCGTCGATCACCTTCAGGCCCGCAGCGCGCAGCGCTGAGCCGGTTTCGGTGATCTCCACGACGCAGTCGACGATGTCGGGGATCTTCGCCTCGGTCGCCCCGTAGCTGAGCCGGATGTCGGCCTCGATCCCCTTGGATTCGAAGAATCGGCGGGTGATCTCGGGATACTCGGTGGAGACCCGCACCCCCTGGGGCAGGTCCTCGACGCGGTCGACCGGCGAATCCCCGGCGACCGCCACGACCACCCGGATCGGGTTGGAGGTGGCCTTGGAGTACTTCATCTCGCCGAGGGACACGACCTTCGAGGAGGTCTCCTCGACCCAGTCGCGCCCACAGATGCCGATGTCGAACAGGCCCTGGGCGACGTAGGACGGAATCTCCTGGGGGCGGAGGATCCGGACGGTGGCGATTCGGGGGTCGTCGATCGTGGCGGTGTAGGTGACTGCCGAGTTGCGATGGATGGGAAGATCCGCGTCGGCGAACAACTGAAACGTCGCCTTCTCGAGCGATCCCTTGGGCAGCACCAGATTCAACATGGCGCCAAAAGTAGTGCCGCGGCGACAGGGTCTCGAAATGAATAGCATCTGAACTCGTGACCCCGATCCACCTGACCGACCCCGACGACCCACGGGTGAGCGATTTTCGACGGCTGAACGACACGGCGTTTCGACGTTCGGTCGAGGCTCCGGGTCCGTTCCACAAGGGAATCTTCATCGTCGAAGGGTGGTTGGCCGCCCAGCGCCTGGGGAGGTCGCGCTACGGCGCCCGCGCGGTCCTGGTGGACGAGGCCCGCCTCGAACGCGCGGCGGAACAACTCGGGCACGTGCGCGCCCCGGTGTTCGCCGCTCCCCGGGACCTGTTGGATGAGATCGTCGGGTTTCCGCTGCATCGCGGGGTCGTGGCGAGCGCCGATCGCGGGTTGGCGGTGCTGGCCTCCACGGTGATCGGCCGAGGCCGGAACCTGGTCGTGTGCGAGGGCATCAACGATGCGGAGAACCTCGGCAGCGTGATTCGCAACGCGGCAGCGTTGGGGGGCGATGGTTTGCTCGTGGATGCCACGACCTGTGATCCGCTCGCGCGACGCACGGTGCGGGTGTCGGTGGGGTGGGCGCTGCGGCTCCCCTTCGCACGCCTCGCGCTGGCCGACGGGTTGTCGGCTCTCCACGAATCTGGGGTGACGACCGTGGCGTTGACCCCTCGTCGCGACGGGGTGGATATCGATGAGGTGGTGCAGCGCAAACTGCTCGGGGATCGCGTCGCGGTGATTTTGGGGGCCGAAGGCCACGGACTGAGCGAGGCCACCATCGACGCCGCCACAATTGCGGTGCGTATCCCGATGTCGACAGAGGTCGATTCGCTCAATGTCTCGGCTGCGGCCGCGGTCGCGATGCACCGCCTCTTCACCCTCCTTCAGCGCTGAGTACTTCGGCAGCCAAGGCCACCCGAATCCCGCTTGAAAACCTCGAAACCCGCTTCTGAGGGTGCACTTGTTGCACGCTCAGAAGCGGGTTTCGTTGAACGGGAGCGAGTTTCGACTGGCGAAGGGTTAGAAGGCCGCCCGACGTCGGCGTTGCGTGCCGACGATTGCTGCACCGGCAGCGACCGCCATCAACGCCACAAGTGCGAGACGACGAGGATCGGATCCGGTGAAGGCCAACAGGTTTCCAGCAGAGGACGGCAACGACGCGACCTCCATCGGAGAATCACCCTCGGTGCTGTGAACCACGATGCCGAACACATAGGTCTTCGACGGATCGAGTCCGGTGATCGTGCACGAGGTCTCCAACGGGCTCGCTGGTCGACACGACGCTCCCCCCGGTTGTGCGGTCACGGTGTAGCCCGTAATGGTCGCGCCGTTGAGCGACCGAGGCGCCTGCCAGCTGATCGTGGCCTCGCCACCCCGCATCGTCACCGATGCATCGGCTGCGGGTGCGGGCGGTCCGGCCGGCGTAGTTACCACGACCGCGGACTCGACACCGTCGCCAACCTGATTCACCGCTCGAACGGTGAACGCATAGGTGACCCCGTTGTCGAGACCCGAGATCTCACAGGGACTCGATTGACACGACACCGTACGAGCGCCGGGCTGAACGGTCACGACATAGCCCAAGAGCGGAGCACCGTTGGACGTTGCCGCATTGAAGCTGATCGTGGCGGACCCATTTCCCGACTCGACGCGCACTCCACTCACCGGGGCAGGCGCACCCGCAGGGGTCACGCTGATCGGTCCGGCCGGCTCGCCGACACCTGCGCTACTGAGCGCACGAACGGCGAACTGATACACCGTGGCGTTGGTCAGCCCCGACACGGTCACGACCATGGGATGAGCCCCCATCGTCGACACGGGTGTCCACGTCAACCCACCATCGGATGAGACCTCGTATCCGGTGATCGGCGTGCCATCGGCGACAGCCGGTTCGAACTCGAGGGTCGCAGCGGTGTCACCGGAGCGAATCGAGAGCTGTGAGGGGGCACTCGGTGGACCTGCCGGCGTGATCTGTGAGGACACCGCCGATTCTCCACCGAGGCCAACGGAGTTCTCCGCAGCGACGCTGAACGAGTACCCGACCCCGTTTGTGAGACCAGGGATCGGGCATGGCGACGATGTGCACCACACTGTCCCGGCCCCTGGGGAGATCGTGACTCGGTAGCGGCCGATCGCGGCACCACCGTTGTCTGTTGGAGCCGCCCAGGAAACCACCGCAGCTTCGTTGCCACGTGAAACGCCCACCGCTGTTGGTACGCCGGGCAAGGTGGCCGGCACCACCGCTGCCGAGGATGCTGAGGGAGCCGAGGACCCGACTTCGTTGATGGCCGTCACCGCGAAGGTGTAGGCGGTTCCGTTGCTCAGAGCATTCACCGTGCACGGACTGGCCGAACACGCGACCGTTGCACCGCCGGGCGAAGTGGTGACGACATAGCCCGTGATCGGGGTACCTCCATCGCCGCTGGGAGGGGTGAATGAAACAACGGCCTGCCCGTTCGTGGCCATAGCGACCACCGACGTCGGTGCGTCGGCCACCGTTGCCGGGGTGACGGCGTTGCTGGCTGGTGAGCTCGCGGAATTGCCGACATCGTTGAGCGCTGTCACCGTGAAGGAATACGAGGTGCCGTTGGCGAGGCCCGACACGGTGCAGGGGCTTGTCGAACATGTGGCCACCGCGCCACCAGGCCATGCGGTCACGGTGTAGCTCGTCACCGCGGATCCACCGTCTGATGCGGGTGCGTCAAAGCTCACCACGGCCGACTGGTTGGCCCTGCTCGCGGCGACGTTGCTCGGAGCGCTGGACACCGTCGCGGGGGTCACGCTGTTCGACGGCGAGGATTCGACCGAATCGCCTTCGCTGTTCGTGGCCCGAACGGTGAACGTGTAGGCCGTGCCGTTGTCGAGACCGAGCACATCACAGGGGCTGGCCGAACAGGTCGCCGAGGCTGCGCCGGGGGCCGCGGTGATCGTGTAGGACGTGATCGTCGCACCACCGTCGAAAGCAGGCGAGCTGAACGTGACACTCGCGCGCCCATTGCCTCGCGATGCATTCACCGAGGTCGGCGCATCGGGCACGGTGGCCGGGGTGACGCTTTGTGGCCCTGCATGGGGGCCAGCGCCGACATCGTTGACGGCACGAACCCTGAAGGAATATTCCACGCCGTTGGAAAGCCCGCTCACCGTCGCGCTCAACGAGGAGGTGCCCGTCGTTGCCAGGGTTTGCCATCCAGCACCATCGATCGAAACCTCATATGAGGTGATCGCTTCGCCGTTGGCGGCCGCAGCGTCGAAGTTCAACACCGCCGACTCGTCGCCGCGCTGCACCACAAGGCCACTTGGCGTTCCGGGTAGCGCGGCCGGGGTGATTGGCGCGCTCGGCGACGAAGCCGCGCTGTCGCCGATGAGGTTCGTTGCCCGCACCGTGAAGGTGTACGCCGTGCCGTTGGTCAGACCTGGCACGCTGCAGGGGCTTGAGGAGCACGTCACCGTGGCGCCTCCCGGAGATGAGGTCACCTGGTAGCCGCTGATCGCGGATCCGCCGTCGGATGCCGGTGCGGTGAACGTCACGATCGCGTTGCCGTCGCCACGCTGCGCAGACACGCCGGTCGGCGAGGTCGGCACGGTCGCTGGAGTGACGGCATTGGATGCGGTCGATCCTGGCGAATAGCCAACGGTATTTATTGCTCGAACGGTAAATGTGTAGCTGGTTCCGTTCGTCAATCCGCTCACCACACAGGGGCTGGTGGCGCACAACTCGACGACGCCGCCGGGCGCCGCTGTCACCTCATAGCCGGTGATGGCATCGCCGCCATTCGAAGCTGGAGAGCTGAACGAGACGCTCGCCTGTCCTGCTCCTCGCACAGCGCTCACCGACTGCGGAGGCCCCGGTACCGTTGCCGGAATTACCGCTGCACTCGCAGCGGAAGCGACCGAATCACCGACACCGTTGGTCGCGACCACCGTGAAGGTGTATGAGGTCCCATTGGTCAGCCCCGTGATCGTGCACGGCGACATCGAACACGCGGCCGTGATTCCTCCTGGGGAACTGGTGACCGTGTAGCCGGTGATCGTCGACCCGCCATTGGAGGCTGGCGCCGTGAAGGACACGGTGGCTTGTGTGTTACCTCGCGTGCCGCTGACTGCGGTTGGCGGCCCAGGAACGGTGGCCGGGGTCACCGCCGCGGAGGCAGCCGATGCCGGCGAGGTGCCGAGGGCGTTGGTTGCACTGACCGTGAAGGTGTAGGGGGTGCCGTTGGTCAAGCCGGTCACGAGACACGGACTCGCTGAACAGGTTGCGGTGAACCCGCCGGGTGCGGAGGTCACCGTGTAGCCGGTGATCGGGGATCCGCCGTTCGAGGGAGCGGTAAAGGTCACGGTGGCCGACGCGTTGTGACGCGTCGCGCTCACACTCGAGGGCGCGGCCGGAGGGCCCACGGGGGTGATGGTTGCGACATTGCTCGCCGCGCCGTTGCCGACGCTGTTGATCGCTCGGATACGGATCTGTGTGGAGGCTCCGTTGGTGAGGCCCGCGACATTCGCGTTCTCCGTGGTGACAAGGTTGCCGTCGACCGTGGTGGTCGAGGTCGAGGTCGTGAGAGCGCCCCATGCCGCTCCATTCACTGAGACCTGATATCCGGTGATGGGCGCGCCGCCATCGACAGGTGGGCTCCAGCTCAGCGCTGCTGAGGCATTGCCCGCGGTCGCGGTGATCGTCGGGGCTGCCGGTGCGGTCGGGGCATTGGCGACGGTCACGTTACTGTTCGCCGTGATCACTCCCGAAAACCCGGTGCCGAGGGAGGGATCGGTGTTGGCCTTGCCGCCGAACTCCACGATGTAGCCACTAGCTCCGCTTGCGGTGGCCGGCAGGTCGTTCCAGGCTCCTGCGGTTCCGTTCCAGTTGGTCACGCCAACCCATTCGCCCGAGTACCCACCGCTGCCGCCCCCCGCATCGTTGGGCTCGTTGGAGGCCCACGCACTGAAGTAGCTGCCGGGGTTCACAAAGCCACATACAGCAGCGATGTTGTTGCAGATGCTGATGATTCCACCCTGGATCGGGCTTTGATTGGCCCCCGCAATCCAGCGCCACACCCGGGGATAGGGGGTGCCCGACACGCTTGCGAGAACCTGGGTTCCATCGCTCGCACTGCTCGCATAGGCACGCGCACCGAACCAGACGTTGGTCGCGTTCGCGATACGAGTCGAGACGAAGGTGTTGACGGTCGAGTCCGGAATCGTCGCAAGGTAACCGGGTTGTCCGTTGAAGCTCATGGCACGAGCTGCGGCCTCCGCTGCGGTCCACGAAATCCCCGAGTTTGCGACGTACTTGTAGAAGTGCTGGTTGGAGGCGAGGTAGTAGGAGTCGGCCTGTGCGACCATCGCGGTGAGCGACACCTTCGCTGTTCCGCTCGTGGCCGTTGTCGTGATGGCGGCGCTAGCAAGCCCCGCGTTGATATTGGCCTGGGATCCGGTGAAGGTGATCGAGTTCGTCCCCGACCAGCTGTTGTTGTATCCGAGGGTCAAACCGGTAGTCGTGCTGATCGACACGGTTCCGAGGTTGGTTGCCAACGTCGCCTGGAGGGTGTTGACCGTATCACCGGAGATGCTCAGCCCGGTGAGGGGTGTGGTGGCGTTCAATGGCACCCGTGAGTTGGTCGCGGATACCACCGACAAAGTGCCCGATGCCCCGGCCGATGGAAGGGGACCGACGAGCGCTGCCAGGAGCCCAAGCACCACCGTTACAGCAGCGAGTGGCAATCTCGGGAGATATCGACGCGAACGAGTTCGGCTCCTGGCGGTGGTTTTGGCAGGCTGGGAACAGGTTGTGGACACGTGGAGCCTTTGAAACGGTGACATCGCGACGATCGCGAAATCTGCTTACTCCTCCAGATCGGCAACTCTCGTTCGAACGTTCGTCGATATCCACCGATTAGTCCGAATTGCCCCCGCGACCCCCACCGTCCCCAAAACTGTCGAAACCCGCTTCTGAGCGTGCACTTTGGCACGCTCAGAAGCGGGTCTCGGGGAACGGATCGAGCGCCTGCTCAGTGCGCGCCGGCTCAGTGCGCGCCGGCTCAGTGCGCGCCGGCTCAGTGAGCGCCGGCTCAGTGAGCGCAGTTCTCGTCGTGGACGTGATCGGGCAGGTACTTCTCGGCGAGCAGCGCCATCTCGACCGCGGTGCGGGCTCCCTCCTCGCCCACGTTGTGGCCGCCGGCGTCCTCGGAACGGTCGAGGGCCTGTTGGAGATTCTCGGTGGTCAGCACACCGAAGA